>JAHFOW010000118.1 GCA_023261465.1 Planctomycetota bacterium | reverse complement strand
AAATTAATTTGTAATATCTGTACTAAAAATTTCAATCTGCATTAATTCAATTAACCGTGGGGCAAGTATCTGTAAAGAACTTGAGAGAATAAATTGAAACCCATTCATAAAATTCTGAGCATATCTGGTATCGCCATCTTCACATTCTTAGTTATTATGGGGCCAATGACATACAAGGCGCTTGCACCTGCTGTTAAAAACGAGGTTCTCAATCATCTGATCTCCGTCCGGGAGATTAAAAAAATGCAAATCCAGAATTTCTTTTACGAACGATATGGCGACGTCAATGTCCTTTCCAAAAATCCACTGGTCGTTCAAAGTATGCCAAGGTTTTCAAATGCGTACCATTCCGGCGGCTTTGATAATCCTGCTTACAGACAGGTAGATACGTATTATGGACCACTCCTCGAACACTTCCTCAGGCAGTACGGCTACAACAACATCTTTCTGGTGGACACGGATGGCGATGTGGTTTTTGGCGTGAAAAAGGATGAATACATAGGAACAAACCTGAGAACGGGAGAGTATAGTTCATTTTCTATAGGAGAGGTGTTTAAAGAAGGTTTAAATAATGTGAAATTCTCAGACCTTACCTGGTGTGAAGAGGCAAGAGACTTTGTTTTTATGGCAGCAGCACCTGTATACGACCTTACCAACAACCTCCTGGGAGTTATCATTGTAGAAGTGCCGTACTCCAAGATTGACGTCTTTTTATCACAGAGAGACGGCCTGGGTGAAACAGGTGAGATTTATATCGTGGGTGACGATAACTTCATGCGTTCAAAGTCGAGGTTTTTCTCACAAAACACCATTTTAAAACTCGAAATCAACACACAAGCCTCCCGTGATGCATTTCGGGGCAATACCGATATAGGAGTAGTTAAGGATTATCGGGGCCTCCCGGTAGTAAGCGCATATACCCCGTTGGACAACCTGAAAGATGTTTCATGGGTTCTCATGGTGGAAATTGATGCAAAAGAGGCGTTCGACCCTATCTATAGTCTTAACACAAACCTGATTATCGTAGGCACGGTTATCGGCGTTATCAGCGGTATATATCTCTACTTTACTGTCTGGAGAACTGTCTGGAGAAGACATTCCGGTAGAAATTTTTCAGAAACTCACTAGGATATATGCAGAGAGGATATTCCCGAAACTCCACAACCTTGTTATAAGCAAGCATGGCATTTATGCGATTAAACTCTTTTTGTTTCTCCCGAAATTCCCCGGATATCTGATCCAGGAGTAATGTATTCAATTCCTTCACCTGACGAAAACAATTCCCTTTTTCTTTCGTATCGCAATGTGCCATCTTTTGTAATAACATCTGTTTTGTTCTCGCTTTTTCACAAAACACAGTATCATTTCGTACCTCTTCTGAAGCATATCGCTCAGGGTTGTAGTGCATGTCATGCATACTCTTTTGCATTTCTTCCCGTGTCTTTTTATCCACTGCGTAAGCATCCAAAGGCAAAAACAGGGTGGCGGATATTGTAATAAAGGCAGGAGGCTCCACCTCGAAAAACTCCCTCATGATTTCATCGGTAATGGTATCGTATTTTGCGCCGCCAATTCCATGAATAAAAACATCGCACAAGAATAACCGGAAAAACATCGTTGTGGTAATTGCACGCGGTCGTATCTTAATACGGATATCCTTCAGCGCTTTGAGCTGTGCTATGTGATCTGATACCCCATCCCCCTTTTTGAGGCTAAAAACTACATCATGTCCATTGGTAACTCTTATTAAATCCCCCGCTTCTATTCCATAACACTTACCTCTCGGTTCTCCTGCTTTCCAAACCCAAAAAGGCAACTCGATTAAATCTCCTGCAATCTTCAAATCCGGAAGTGGATTGGCCTTTGAACGAATTTTGTGCATGTATCTGTATTCAGCCAGTTTTCTATTATAAATTTCAGCAAAACGCTTTGCGTTATACACAATATGCAACAAAAAGTGACAGAAACCATCTCCATCACACATCCATGAAACCGGTAGTTCCAGATTATCAATGCGAAATTCTTCCTCAAGCAATTTCCGTACAGAAGTCAATAAACCGACCATGTCCTTGCAGCCTTTGTGGTAACACCCCACGATACAATCCGTAAACCTCAGAAACGTTGTCTGCATGGATTCTATGGTTACCCCCTTCATGGTTGAAGAGTTCTTTCCAAGCAAGCCAAAAACCTCATCTTTGAATTGATGTATCATCCCAATATCATTAAAAACAATCTCTTCGTATGCCATCTTACCCATATCTTTAACAAGTTCAATCTTCTGCACTGACGATTGCTGTGCGGACAAAACAGGCGTATACGTAAAGCCCATATTACATGCGTCATTATCAACAATACTATTGATACCAATCCCACCGACTGTTTTCACCATGTGGTTTACCAGGTGATTCTTAATCCAAATACCGGGATGGTAAAGAACAGGCTCATGTCCCGTCTGAATTACCACGGGGTCTTTTGTCGGAGAAAAATATGGAAAAGAACCGGGTATAACCCCCTTCTCCTGTTGCATTTTCAGGGTATTTTCTCCTGGACAACTTTGTAAATACACGGTTGGCGGAATATCATGGAGGAGCGACATAATTCCTCGTGTATAGGAAACGGCATGAAATAACACATCATTCCGGACTTTTTCTCTCAGTATTTGAAATGGAACACCATTTACTTCGAATCTATAACCGCGTATTTTTTTTCGGTTATCAAATACCATTTCAGGAATACAACGTAATGGTGGATCAAGAAAAACCTCATTGTTTTTCCTGGGCACTTCATAACGGATATTTTTCATTGCCATTTTCCGTGAATTCTGATTAATATATCTAATGTTATTCAAGGCTTAATTTTAATATAAAATTATATCCAGGAAGATGAAATGGTTGAAGCGAATAATGAAAAAGTCATAATCCTTGATTTCGGCTCTCAATACACCCAACTCATTGCACGACGGGTAAGAGAAAACAATGTCTACAGCGAAATCGTCTCCCATAAAACAACAGTAGCACAAATAAAAAAAATAAACCCAAAAGGAATCATTCTCAGCGGTGGGCCTGCCAGTGTATATGTAACGAATGCGCCGCGGTGCGATGAGGAAATGGTAAAACTTGGAGTGCCCATTCTCGGCATCTGCTATGGAATGCAACTGGGATGTCAAATGCTGGGAGCTACTGTCCGCCCCACGGCCACAAGAGAGTTTGGAAGGACGGCCTGTACCATCAACAACAAGAGTAATTTATTCAAATCAATTGATAAAGATGCCGCCGTTTGGATGAGCCACGGCGACCAGGTTGTCGAACTACCCCGGGAATTTGAATCTCTTGCATTTACCAGGAATTGTCCCTATGCCGCCGTAAAGCATAAAAACAAGGCATTCTATGGAGTACAATTCCATCCAGAGGTCACCCATACCCAGCATGGCAACATAATTATCCGTAATTTTCTTTATGAAATCTGCGGATGTAAAGGCAACTGGAAGATGCGCTCTTATATAGAAAAATCTGTCGAAGACATTCGTAAGCAGGTCGGCGCCGGAAGGGTTGTGTGCGGACTCTCCGGCGGAGTTGATTCCGCGGTAACGGCGGCGCTGATTCACAAAGCCATCGGCAACCACCTGTCCTGCATCTTTGTAGATAACGGACTCCTGCGAGATTATGAGGCGGAAGAAGTCATCAAAACATTCAGGGAACATTTTACGGTTGACCTGCATGCCATACATGCGCAGGACAGATTCCTGGACAAACTCAAAGGGGTGCTCGATCCGGAAAAAAAGCGTAAAATTATCGGACACGAATTTATTAATGTCTTTAAAGAAGAGGCAAAAAAAATATCCGGGGCGCATTTTCTGGCGCAGGGCACCCTATATCCCGATGTCATTGAAAGCATCCCCGCTCATGGCGGACCCACCGTAATCATTAAAAGCCATCATAATGTTGGTGGACTGCCCGCAGAATTAGGCTTTGATCTGGTCGAACCCCTCCGTTTTCTTTTTAAAGACGAGGTACGAAAAATTGGGGAAGAGCTTGGCCTTCCCGAAGAATTGGTCTGGCGTCACCCATTTCCCGGCCCCGGTTTGGCTATTCGCATTATTGGAGAAATAACAAGACCACGTCTGGAAATCCTCCGTAATGCCGATAAAATTGTCATCGAAGAAATACGCAAGGCAGGGCTTTACCGCTCTATTGCCCAGTGCTTTGCCGTACTCCTTCCCCTCAGCACGGTAGGGGTAATGGGCGATGAAAGAAGTTATGAACATGTTATTGCCATTCGTGCGGTGGAAACAACTGATTTTATGACCGCTGATTGGTGTCGTATTCCTCATGAAACATTGGGAGTCATTTCAAACCGTATTATCAATGAGGTCAAGGGGGTAAATCGTGTAGTTTACGATATTAGCACGAAACCCCCGAGTACGATTGAATGGGAGTAATAACAATAAATCAGGCATGGACAAACAAGGTTCTTTTGTAATAATTTAGATCTTTGAAAAAGGTAGCGCCGATCCCTTGTAGTCGGCATTGTGCGGGGGATAAACCACTCGCGCTACGTATTCTCTTTTGTGTGGGTTACATTTAAATGTATGGCTTTTTCAAAGAGCTAAATTGTTACGAATTTTCTTAATATGAATTTAACTTGACATTAAACTGGTTAAATATATAATTTTTTACGATTTTGTAAGTTTGTTTTTTTATCAAATTTGTTTTCAAAAGGAGATGGTGGAAGTGATTTTAGATGTAAACCAAGAAACTGAAAGTCAGCGGAAAAAATTCGAACGCCTGGCATTAATTAAAGAAAGATACAAAAAACTTGTCCTCGACCCAAGAAGAGAAATAGAGTTTGAAATCGAACGGGCATTAGACGATGAGGACGGCGATTTTGATGGTATGTAATCATGGTTGAATATTCTTCTTAATTATTCCCCGATATTTTTTCCCTGGTATCTTCATAATATAAGTTTCCTGTTGTAATCTTTCATTCAAATAACAAAACTAATTGTGCTATAAGAGAATATGTATCTATTTTCTCTGAGCACAAAAAATTACAACGCATCAAACCCTCTGTATTCCCTTTCGTGAAAGGTGAATACAGGGGGATATTTTAACCCCCCTTCATTGGTTTAGTGACCATTCAAGTATTTGCATCATCGGCGCAATATGTTTGGCAGAAGCGTTATAACAATTTTATCCTTTTAGTTGCGGCTATGCTGCGCCAGGGCTACGATTACGGTTCTAACTCCAAAACTCCTTCGACAAGGATATCCTTTGAAATCCTTTGCACCGTAATTTCACGAATTTCCGTTGCTTCACGAATTGTATCAATACCCTTTCCAAGCACAGGAGATCTCGCTCCCTCGCCGCCAATAATAATGGGGGCAATAAATACCATGACCTTATCGACAAGGCGTTCTTCAAAAAAAGAGGTAATGACACGGCTGCCGCCTTCTACGAGAATATTCGTCAGTTCCATCTCCCCAAGCCGATAGAAGAGTTCCTTTAAATCCACACGGTCCATTGTGTTGCACGTTTGTATAACCCTGCACCCCAACTGCCTCAGTATTTCAATGCGTTCCACCTGTGCGTTTTTGTTTACCGCTACAACCACTTCACTCTCATTGATTGTGTTCAAAAGCCTTGAATTCAATGGCAGTAAGGCATTACTATCAATGATAATGCGCCTGGGATTCCGTCCCCCTTCTGTCCGGCAGGTTAACAATGGGTCGTCTCGTAACACCGTATTAATTCCAACTAAAATCCCATCCACCTGTCCACGAATTTTGTGCACGTACCCGCGCGATTCTTCGGATGTTATCCACTTTGACTCACCGGTATAGGTGGCAATCTTTCCATCAAGTGACATTGCCCATTTTGCAATCACATAGGGAATTCCTTTTTGCATCAGTTTAAAAAAAGGGGCATTGAGCCGCCTGGCCTGATGCTCCAGCACACCAATTTGAATCTCAATACCGGCATCTTTTAATTTTCGAATTCCCCTGCCAGCAGTAACAGGATTTGGATCGGCAACCGCCGCGACAACCTTTGTAATGCCAGCCCGAATTATAGCGTCTGCGCATGGGGCTGTCTTGCCAAAATGCGCGCACGGTTCCATGGATACATAGAGTGATGCGCCCTTCCCGTTCTCTCCTCCTTCGTTAATCGCATGTATCTCCGCGTGCGCCCCCCCAAAGATCTGATGATACCCCTTCCCCACAATTGCGCCATCTTTGACGAGCACAGCGCCAACCATGGGATTAGGTTCTACCCGTCCTCGCCCCTTCTCAGCCAGTTCCAGGGCAAGTGACATATATTTTTCGTCTATATCCTTTGTCACCATATTAAATGGAGAATATTGAACGGAGTCTTATTTTCATTTGTTATTTATTATTTGATGTTCATTATTGATGAAATGAATTACGCATTTCTCTCAATTACTGCCTATCTCGTAACGCATCTAATCTTTGAAAATAATCAGGAAAGGTCTTTGATACGCACTCCGGGTGTTTTATTGAAATACCCTGTGCACGGAGCCCAACCAGGGCAAAACTCATAGCCATGCGATGGTCATCGTATGTTTCTATCTCGGCGGGTTTGGGTGGAGCCGGCTCAATTTCAAAGCCATCCTCATATTCTACCGCAGAAATCCCCATCCGCCTCAATTCTTTTACCACTGCAGCAATTCGGTCTGTTTCTTTTATGCGCATATTCTTTACATTGTGTACCCTCGTCTTACCATCGGCAAAAACGGCAACGGCAGCCAGCGTCTGTACCACATCCGGCATATCCCCCATGTCTACGTCAACTCCACGAAGGTTGCATCCCTGCACCTCTATCCCATTTGAACCCATCGTAACTTTGCATCCCATTCTTTTTAAAACATCCACGAAATGAATGTCTCCTTGCAAAGAATCGCTGCCAATCCCCAGCACTCTCACCTTCCCGCCTGTTATAGCAGCCGCGGCAAAAAAATAGGATGCGGCAGAGGCATCGCCCTCAACCTCATAATTCATCGCCTGGTATCGTTGTCCTGATTTTATAAAGAATGCTTTATAGTAATCATTTTCCACCTTTACGCCGAACTGATGCATCAGGGCAATAGTCATATCCACGTAACCTTTTGAAACCAGGTCGCCCCTTACCTCTATCACTACGTCTTTTTTTGCATAGGGAGCCGCCATAAGCAAGGCGCTAAAATACTGACTGCTCAAATCACCTTTTACCGTGGCTGAACCACCCGGCAGTCCATGTGCTCGAATAATCACCGGCGGACATCCATTATTCAATTTAGATACAGCATCAGCCCCAAGCTGCCTCAAGCCATCGAGCAAATCCCGAATAGGACGTTCTCTCATCCGCGCAACGCCATCGACCTCATAAACACCTTCGCCAATGGTCAACATAGCCGTCAAAAACCTCATGGCAGTCCCTGCATTCCCAACAAATAAATTCGCCTGCCTTCCTGGAATAATACCCCCTTTACCCTGCACGATAAAGGTGCTATTTTTTTTGTCTTCCTCAACAGGAATCCCCAGGGTATTAAGGCTCGACGCCATGTACTCGGTGTCGTCGCTCAAAAGTCCATTGGTAATTATGGATTTTCCATCTGCCAGCGCTGCTGTTATAAGGGCGCGGTTTGTATAACTCTTTGAACCCGGCACGCTGACCGTCGCGTGTATTTTTCCCGTTATGGGTTTAATCTCAAGCATGTTCTCTCTTTCACAATTTTCGATAGTTCAATCGTTCTTTTATGTCCCACAAGAAACCGTATCATTATTCTTATACGATAAAATTCATAAAAATTATATATAAATGGACAAAGACAAACAATATATAAATAGTACTACAGGTTTGAAAACCCATATTGAGGTGTGGGGTACGATGAAGGTAAGGATGGAAAAAACTTCGTCATGAGCGCCCGGTCGAACGACAAATTCTGTTTGTCCGTGTTAAATTAATTGTAGAGGAATTTTCACTTTATTTAAGCGGTTTTTAAGACGGTGTTGGTAGGACAAGCGAGACGCTTGTCCTGTATCTGTTTGTTGCTTTTGATTTGGTCAACCGGAGACAGTCGAACTACCAATTCCTTCTAACGTAATGTATAGGAATTTCAAAACGGTCTCACTGCGTGGGGGTTTATCGTTCGACTGAGATCACGACGAAGTCCGCCGCCATTGGCCGGCCACAAGGGATCGGCGCTACAATAAAAAGGGCGGGTTCAATTTGCAAAATTGAACCCGCAGGGAGCAATAATTGTAACGATGATCCTGGTTGTAGTGAGGCTGCGACTTTGATGTATCTGATAGCATATCCTCGTGCGTTGATTCCAATTTTAGACTTGTTGTTGACGTTTGATGTGAAGGAGTACATTGGTCACATTGGCTTTGTCAACTTTTTTGGGAAATGTGTTGGGCGCGCTTCCTCAGAAGATATTGAGAAGGTTTATCGTCGCTCAGGAAGCTTAAGCCTGTCACTATGAAGTACGTAAACATGATGTCAGACCCAGAGCCTTATTTGGATACGGAAGCACTTAATTGTTCATTGATTCGCGCTATCGCATTGCAAGAGTTGCGTGGGCGACAAGAGACCTGTGAAATCGAGCAAATTCCAAGTAGCGAAGGGAACTGATTATATATAGTTTAGGTTGGCTTATCTGATTCTGCCCCTTTCGTCTGGCAGTGCCTCAATAGCCACAAAAAAATATGAAGACCCCATACTTAATTTTCAGATTAGTCTGGTGACGAAGGGAAATAATTAAATATGATGTCCCTGGAATTTGCAAGAATTAACTAACCTAAGATTCTATAATCGCAACGGCTCATGACAATTTCAACTCACGGGTTCAATTTGCAAAGGTGAAAATGATTAAAATTATAAGTCCCTGATTGTGGGATAGTTTCCCGTTTTACCGTGAAAATTAAGGGATTGTTAGCATAATATCTATTCTATGAGTTTCAATCAATTCTATCTATTTCGATTGATTTTAGCACAAAATTAGCACAACTCCCCCGAAAGATCAACTAACAAGTTATTATACAGTTTCTGTCTTATAACAGAGCAAAATCATAAATGTCAACGAAAAAGCAGAAGAAACTTGACCTTCCTTGTTCGTGTAATATTAACACGGAAAAATGTAAGTAT
>JAHFOW010000257.1 GCA_023261465.1 Planctomycetota bacterium | reverse complement strand
CCTTTGATGCTGGTAAGTCTACTACATCAAAATAATAGATTGCATCACTATTCATTGACCACTCCGAAACGAGAGGTTTGTCAGCCAACTCTTCAATAACTCCCTTTATGGTATCAATAATCATGAGTGGACTTTCTTTTATGTCAAGAATGTTTGCAGGTAAGAGAATTTTCTTCCCATCCGGCGACCACCGAAAATTGGGTTTAATCTTCATAGGTGCAATTGATGGCGCCGATAAATCTTTATCCTTTGTCCGAATATTGTAAGTTGATAATATCTTTTGCTCTATCACATCAATAACAACAAGCGAGAGTGCAAATGTAGGAAGTTCGACCATAATGGATGCAAGTTTCTTTCCATCCGGAGACCAGATGGGCTGTGATAAAGAGGTTTCTCTTGCTGAGGTGAAAATTGTCTTTGTTTCTCCCTTCAGGTTACCAAGCCTTATCTCAGTATTCTCATTATTGATATCTTCTTTAACATAAACATACACAAACCATGTTCCATCCGGTGACCATGTCGGTGTTATTATATTCATATTCGATTCACCCCATAACGTCGGTAATGTTAACCGTTTCCCATCAGGGTAAACACCTCTGACAAAAAGTCTTTCCCCTTCTTGATCGAGGTAAAGAATAGGTTGCATTATTTCTTTTTGTGTAGAATAGATTAAAGGGGTTTTCTTAGACAGAGAACAACCGATAACCAAAACACATACAGTAAAAAGAACCAATGAAGTAATTGTTTTAACACGTACCATAAAAGGCTCTCCCTATTTTTTTTGTGTTAAGGTTATAGTGCATTTGGACGGCAAGTGTTTAAGCTCAATATTATTTTGTGCTATCTTTCCTACGAGGAGGATTTCTGGATTCATCGCATGTTCGACGACAAGTGATGATTCGACTACGATGCCTCTGTGTTTAATTTCCTGAAAACTGCCTTGTGAAATGTTAACCTTAAATTCATCCTGACCAATAATTGTTGTCCCCTTGGAAAATCCGATATTTTTACATCCCGAACTCACCTTTGTGTTGTATTCTCCTGCAATCTGACGGTAACCACGTTGCTTTATTGCAGTGGTATATATTTGTAACCTTTCCTTAAACCCTGCTATGTAAATTGCAGCATTCGATTTATCGATAACCTGCTCTCTGCCATCTATTGTCGTATCGATGGTAGCGCCACCTTCTGCTACTTCGGCACATGTCAAATTATAACTAACCACCAGATAACCTTGAGCTAACTCAAGTGGTGATGCCTTGAGCGCCTGATCAAGGGTTACCTTTAGTGGTCCCTCTTGAGAAGATATTTTAGTTTCTGCATCCTTAAGTAATTGCACAATTTCAGTACGGTTATTCTCGGCTGCCAGTATCAATGCATTCATGCCATTTTTTTCTGTCATTTTTATATCAGCACTTGTAGCAAGTAAAGTGCGCACGATGGTGGTATATCCATATGCTGCCGCCCACATGAGGGAGGTCATACCTTTTATGTCTGCTGCATTTACGTTTGCCCCCCGTTCTATTAATAAACGGACAAGAGATGTGTTACCATTAAAGGATGCTATAATTAAGGGGGTTCCACCATCTTTATTTACCGCATTTATCTGAGCATCTCTGTCCAGAAGCATTCTTGCTATTTCAGTTTGTCCGCTTGCTGCTGTATACATCAATGCTGTCCTGTCAATTTTGTCCGCTTCATTCACAGCAACATTTTCGTCCAACAGAAAACGTACGATGTCTTTTTTACCCAAAACTGCCGCGTCCATCAGGTATGTTGAACCATCGGTACATTTAGCATTTATATCAGCGCCCCTTTCTTGTAACACACGTACAATATTAAGATAACCTCTCATTGCAGCGCACTTTAGTGCGGTTAATCCGTCTTTATTAGCAGCATTTGGGTTTATTCCGTCATCCAGTAGTGACTTAACACCCTGAAGGTCACCCTGTCCTGCACGGGATATCAATTTTTCCTCAGGGGTATATATTTCTTCCGTGGATTCTATAGGTATATGTGCCCCATGTGCCCCCGCCTTGCGGAGTAATTGTGCAATATCTGTGAAACCGTTAAGAATGGCATACTTTAAAGGTGTGTTACCTTCTATATCTGAAACATGCACATCGGCACCTGCATCCATGAGAAGTTTTACCGTTGTGGTATTACCGGATAGAGCGGCTCCTAGTAGAGGAGTGCGGCCAAGATTGTTTTTTGCATTTACATCTGCACCTTTTTTCAGGAACAATTTTACGATCTCTGCGTAACCTCCTTTCGCTGCAAACATCAAGGCTGTACTCCCTCGTTTGTTTTTTGTATCCACGTTTGCCACCCAGGATAATAAGGCACGCACCGTATCAATATCACCAAACTCCGCCGCCCACATTAAAGCTGTTTTACCTTCTATTATTTCTGCTACATTTGGATTAATTCCAGCGGTTATTAATAAGTTAATTGCATTTATGTCTCCCTGTCTCGCACGGTCTATAAATTCATCCTCAGCAAAGGGGATGTTCTGTTTTTCTAATCCCTTCCGGGCCTCCCCCTGGTTTAGTCCAAATGCAGTAAGTGGGATGAGCAGGGCAAACGACATTACAACTACTGTTAAGAGAGATTGATTGAATTTTTGTTTCATTTTGACCAACTCCTTTATCGTTATCGTTTAGCAATTAATACTACGGCGGGAATCACAGCAGAGTTTCTTTTCACCTGAAAATGGATTTTCATGCTCCCTTGTGACCGTTTTAGGTCGTGGATATTTCATTTTATACATTGTGAATCGATTCAATAAGCAGCGGGCAACCAGCGCTTAATATGAATCATGCTTTTTCACAGTGTCAGGTTGGGCAATGATGAGGTTAAACTTCTGTTAACTTGTTCATGACTACTTTTCCAACTGATTGTTGTTTCTATCTTATAATCCCTAAATTTTTCGATCCATTCATCTCGCTTGTCAGGTGGCAATTGATACACTTT
Source organism: Planctomycetota bacterium (assembly GCA_023261465.1). Taxonomy (GTDB): domain Bacteria; phylum Planctomycetota; class Brocadiia; order Brocadiales; family Brocadiaceae; genus JAHFOW01. Next base: position 88 of record JAHFOW010000257.1, on the reverse strand, counting down.
CGTTGTGTAACGAAGCTGAAAACGGTTATATTTCCCGTATATTATCTTCGCTATTTCATATTGATCAGGCCAGCCAAGACACGGCTTT
>JAHFOW010000117.1:4909-9184 GCA_023261465.1 Planctomycetota bacterium | reverse complement strand
ATATGTAAAAGAGAAAAAACTGGGAAAGATTTTCGAGGCACCGACAGATGTTGTCTTCAATGATGACGAGGTATTTCAACCGGATGTTATTTTTATCAAAAAGGAAAATCTGGGCATCATTCGTAAAAACGCAATTCACGGTATACCCGACCTTATCGTTGAAATAATATCTCCATCGTCTACCTTCTACGATACCGCAGAGAAAAAGGAAGTTTACCGGAAGTACGGGGTAGGGGAATACTGGCTGGTTTTCCCTGAAGAGAAAGCCATCGAAGTTTTGAGTTTGGGAAAAGGTGCTTATTTTGAATATTGCAAAGTTAAAAAGAATGGATTGGTAAAATCTAAAACATTGGATGGATTAGAAATAAACGTTACCGATATTTTTGATTTATAACTCTTTGAGTAATTTTAATAACCAGATGCATTACGGACAAGCCCGTTTGTCCGTAGTGTATGTATATTTTTTAGGTGGATAATCACATGAGTTTACTTTTAGGCGCAGCAATTACGTTAGGTATATTAGGTATGGTCTTTGGTATTGGCCTGGCCATAGCCTCCGATAAATTCGCAGTTAAAGTCGATCCTCGCATAGATAGCATCAATGAAGTACTACCGGGCGCAAATTGTGGCGCATGCGGACAGCCAGGCTGTAGCGGTTTTGCACAGGCAGTTGTCGAAGGCAAGGCGCCGGTAAGCGGATGTACGGTAGGTCAGGATGCCGTGGCCAAACTTGTAGCAAATATCATGGGCGTCAAAGTTGAAAACAAGGAACGTTCTGTCGCCGTGGTTATGTGCCATGCGCGGGGCGTTAAAAACAAATTCACATACAATGGGGTGAAAGATTGTCGTGCAGCGCATCTTGTTGGAGGCGGTTTTCTTGGCTGCGATTACGGCTGTCTTGGTCTGGGTACCTGTGTGGAGGCATGTAAGTTTGAGGCGATGTACATGGGCAAAGACGGTCTTCCTAAAGTTATTGAGGAACGGTGCACGGCATGTGGAAAGTGCGCAGCGGTATGTCCCCGGAAACTTATCAGTATAGTGCCCATATCAAAAATGGTGCACGTTCGCTGCAAGTCTCTTGATAAAGGCGCTGTTGCAAAAAAGATATGTCAGGACTCCTGTATTGCCTGCAAGCAGTGTGAAAAGATATGTCCCTATGATGCTGTCCATGTGCAGAACAACCTTGCCGTAATTGACTATCATAAATGCACATCCTGCGGAAAGTGCGTGGAGGTCTGTCCGAATCACACCATTATTAATTATGCACACGAACGAAGCCGTGACAAACAAGCGGTATTAATTTAGGTGTCATTATTTGTAACTATTTAGCCAACTGAAGTATGCAGCCTTTAGAAATCAACTTCAGTATTAACTCTCATACATGCATCAAGACCGCTTTTATATTCCCCATACGCCAACAACGCAGGAAGTCTGGGTCAATGGTGAGGAAGCACACCATATCATCCGTGTTAAACGGGCAAAAGCGGGTGAGAAAATTACCCTTTTCAATGGGAAGGGATATGAGTATTTTGGATATATTCAGGAAATATTAAAAGATAAATTAAAAGTATGTATCGAACAAACCCGCCTCGTCAACAGGGAAGCGCCCATTGAAATAACCATCGCCTTTTCCGTCCCCAAGGGAAAACACTCCACATTCTTAATCCAGAAATGCGTAGAATTGGGCGTAAAGACACTAATCCCCCTCTCTTGCGAACGAAGCGTTGTAGATATTGGCGAGAAATCCACAGAGAAGGTTGAACGATGGGACAAGATCGTAATTGAGGCGTCCAAACAGTGCAAGCGAAACCTGTTGACTCAGATAGAAGCGGCAATGCCCTTCGCCGATTTTATAAAAACAGTGGGGAGTTATGACCTGGCGCTTATTGCATGTACAGAAACCGATACCATAACCCTAAAAAAGGTACTCCACGAACACCAGCAGGCAAAAATGATACTTTGCCTTATTGGACCGGAAGGCGGATTTAGCCATAATGAAGTAACTATGGCAAGGGCTGGTGGATGTATTCCAGTTAGCATAAGCCATTCGACGTTAAGAATTGAGACTGCAGCCATCGCAATTTCCTCTATGATCCTCTACGCTTATTCCGGGTAAATGTGGTATACAGTACCTGAAGTTTTAATTGTCCTGCGGTAGGAGCCGTTTCCCGACGGCGAGTGGCAATATAAGGCGGCGTGCGCATGTGTGCCCTTTCACCAACAGGAATTAGCTCCTGCCAAAAATTTTGAGATTCCTATGCAATTAAACTATTTATCGCCCACGGCGCTTACTGACTATTTTTTGTTTTTTGTCTTTCCTGCAAGATAAATCATAAGTATAGAAATGTCTGCAGGGGAAACGCCGGAGATGCGGGAGGCGTGTCCTAAAGAAATGGGCTGTATCCGGGAAAGTTTCTGGCGTGCTTCTTTTCTCAATTCGGGGATGCTATCATAATCAACCCATTGTGGAATTTTGTAATCTTCCATCTTTTTAAACTTTTCTATCTGCTGTTGCTGCCGTTCTATATACCCTTTGTACTTTACCTCAATCTCTACCTGTTCTTTTACCTCCCTTGATATGTATTGTTGACGAAGATAATCGTCCATGTTGACGATGTCTTCAAAGGTTCGGTCTGGCCGGCTCAATATTTTTGCTAATGTGTCAGGTCCTATCGTTTTTTTATTTAAATACGTGAGCATCCCGGAAATTGCGCATTCCTTTTCGGCTAATTTTTGCCAATGCTGTTCTGGAATAAGTCCGTAGCGGTATCCGTATTTCATCAACCGTCTGTCTGCGTTATCCTGTCTCAGGAGTAGCCGGTACTCTGCGCGCGAGGTAAACATGCGATACGGCTCTTGCGTACCTTTGGTAACAAGGTCATCAACAAGCACGCCAATATACGCCTCGGAACGGTCCAGGATAAACGGTTCTTTCCCCTGAATTTTCAGCGCCGCATTGATACCCGCCATAATGCCCTGAGCAGCGGCTTCTTCGTAACCGGACGTCCCGTTAATTTGACCTGCATGAAAGAGGTTTTCTATACGTTTCGTTTCTAACGACGGCTTGAGTTGTATGGGGGGCACAAAGTCATATTCAATGGCATAACCATATCGCACAATCTCTGCGGTTTCTAAGCCTTTTATTGAGTGAACGATTTCCTCCTGTACGTCATGGGGCATGCTCGTTGAAATCCCGTTACAGTAAACCTCAAGGGTGTCAAGTCCTTCCGGCTCTAAAAATATCTGGTGTTGTTCCTTTCCTGAAAACCGTACAATTTTATCTTCCAAAGACGGACAATAACGGGGACCAATGGACGTAATCTGTCCCGAGTACATTGGCGCACGGCCCAGGTTTGCCGTAATAATTTTATGCGTATCCGGATTCGTGTATGTTATATAGCAGGGAACCTGCGATCGGTCTATCTTTTCCGTGGAAAAGGAAAATGGTTGCGGATTTTCATCGCCATACTGGGGAGTAAGCGTTTCATAATGTATAGTACGGCCATTGAGACGCGGCGGCGTCCCCGTTTTGAGACGCCCTACCTCAAACCCAAGCGTTCGCAAAGAATCCGACAATTTTTCCGATGAAAGTTCCCCAATCCGTCCACCCGATGTAATATACTCGCCAATATGAATCAATCCCTTTAAAAACGTACCCGTGGTAAGGATGACGGTCTTTGTTTCATATTTTAAGCCACTTTGACCTATAATACCCATTACTTTTCCATCACGTACCATAAGGCTATCAACAACTTCCTGTCTTAAAAAAAGATTAGCCTGGTGTTCCAACCTCTTTTTCATTGATAACTGGTAGGCCTTTATATCGGCCTGGGCGCGGGGGGAATGGACAGCGGGGCCTTTTTTGGTGTTGAGCATACGGAACTGGATTGATGTTTCGTCGGTAACCTTTGCCATCTCGCCGCCGAGGGCGTCGATCTCCCGAACCAACTGGCCCTTTGCAAGACCGCCGATAGCGGGATTACACGACATCTGCGCAATAGTATCGAGGTTAATGGTGAGCAGAGCCGTTCTCATTCCCATGCGGGCAGAGGCAAGGGCAGCCTCACAGCCGGCATGTCCGGCGCCAACCACAATTACATCAAAATCTTTTTGCATATACTACTTGGCGTGTTCAACGAAGCGGGTCTCCCGGATAACGGTAACAACAACTTCTCCCGGATATTCCAGTTGTGCTTCGACTTCCCTCGCTATGTCATAGCACATCTTGGCGGCAACCTTATCATTTACCTTTTCAGGACATACCAGGACTCGTAT
>JAHFOW010000117.1:0-4809 GCA_023261465.1 Planctomycetota bacterium | reverse complement strand
GTCGCCTTTTCAAATGCACGAATATTCCTGCCCTCACGCCCGATAATGCGCCCCTTCATTTCATTATTCGGAAGCTCAATGGCGCTGACAATGTTTTCTGCCGTATGGGTCGCAGCGCATCGCTGGATTGCGGTACTAATTAACGATACGGCCGTTTGTTCCGCATTTTCCTTTGCCTCGTTAATTTTGTGCACAATCAATTCAGAACATTTTATTTCCAGTTCCTTTTCTAACCGTCCCAACAAAAGTTTTTCGGCCTCTGCTTTTGATAAATCAGCCATTTTAAGAAGCGCCTTGTTTTCCTCCTCTATAGCCTTTTCCAGTTCTTGTTTCTTTTCGTCAAGCTTTTTTTCCTTCAGTGCAAAATTAGCCGTAAGGGTATCAATATACCTTTCCTTCTTGGTGAGTAGCTCCATCTTACGCTCAAGGTTGTCTTCCCTTTTGCTGAGCCTTTTTTCCTGTAACCGCAACTCCATTTTGGTTTCTTGAGTTTCCTTCTCAAATGACTCTCTGCGTTGATACAACTCGGCTTTCGTGGCAAGTTCTGCCTCCTTCTTAATCCTTTCGGCCTCACGTTGGGATTCTTCTAAAAGATCCTTAATCCTCCTTTCGCTGGCTAATTGTTTTTTCTTGGAAACAACAATACAAATGAAGTAGCCAATACCAACGCCTACCGGAAGAAGGATGTACATCAATATTTGGAACAGCAGCATTTTATGATATGAACCGATTTGTCGGGATCATCCTCCAGAAATGAATAAAAAAATAACCATTTTCTATATAAATGGGAAAGGTCGAGAAAATACAACAAATTGATACTTTGAATGAGGTGAAATCTAATCGAAATGTCGGGTTGAACAGAACACGGGGTAAACAGACGGGACACGGGGAAGATTTCTTTTAAAAAATAAATACTTACACAAGGCGCCATAGTAATGATTGATATACCCGATGAGCGTAACGGCTATGCACCAGTTAAACCACCATTTTAATACCTTGCCTCCAAAAGGAACCATATAGTACCTACCCAAGAATCTTTCTTCGAAGTCCACAAGAATTGTCCGGAAACGACCGTCGGCAAAACTTAAAACAGCACATCGTATATGAAAAAAAACAAATCTTGCAAGGAAACTATAGAAATCCATATGATATGCTGTTTTTTGTTCATTTTTCCAACTGTTCTGAATTGAAAAATTACTTACCATTAATGACATTTTCTTAGATTAAACCTTCTCAACCTTTTACAAAACCTAAAATAAATAACCCAGGCTGAACACTATCAAGCTTTAAATTTCCCGAAATTTTATCCTATATTTTTCATCAAGTCAAGTTATTTTATATCTTTATTAGTAAACGATTTAAGAACGTGTTAATTACAAATAAAAACCCCTGGTTTTCGATATTTTATTGATATTGGCTTGATGCTTGACAAGCAAATTACCGTTAAGTATAATTCAACTCCTTTAATTTTAAAGGAATTTGTGTAATTTGCGGTGCAATTGCTTTGATAATTAAGGAGAGACTATATGAGAGTTGATGTAGAATTCCCGGATGTGGAGGGAAATAACGGAGACGAGGCGACTGTTTCGTTTTGGTACGTAGAAGAAGACGAAGAGGTCGAAGAAGGTGAAGACCTTGTCGAGATGATCACGGAAAAAACAACATTCAACGTCCCTGCGCCAGTATCTGGCAGGTTAGTTGAAATACTTGCCCAGGAGGGCGATGTGATAAAGGTGGGTGATGTCATAGCGTATGTTGAAACAGAAGAGGACGACGAAGACGAGGATTACGAGGAAGAAGATGATGAGGACGAAGAAGATGAGGACGAAGAAGAGAATGATTAAATTTCCTCTCGATGCCGGAATATTTCTTTAATTCAATTACACGGCTGTCCAAAAAGTAAAATTTCTTTCAGTTTTTTTGTCGAATATTTTCGTATTTATACCAGGATATATTTTCATCCTCCTTTAAATAAATTCATACGTTCACGAGCGGTATGGCTTTTGGACAGCCTCATTATACACGAAATTTAATGCATGTCTTTTAAAAACATTTCCTGTCAAAACCGCATTGTGGAATTATTTAAAAACGTAATTGCCAATAGCCGTTTATCTCATGCCTATATTTTTACCGGTCAGGAAGGCGTTGGAAAGACCGTATTCTCCCGAGAATTGGCAAAGGCGGTTTTTTGTCAACGTCCCGGTCCGGATGCGTGTGATACTTGCAATACCTGCCAGCGAATTGACAATAACAATTACTCCGATTTGTTTCTGATATCACCGGAAAAAAATAGCCGGGTAATAAAAATAGACCAACTTAAATATCTCCAGGAGGTCTTAAACGTCAAACCCCTGGAATCAAAATATAAAATGGTAATCATCCAGTCGGCAGACAGGATGAATGAGGCATCATCCAATTGTTTGCTCAAAACCCTGGAAGAACCGCCTGGTTACGCCCACATCATCCTCATTGCAACATCCCTTGAATCTGTTAAAGATACGATCCGGTCACGCTGTCAAATAATCCGGTTTTCACCTTTATCGATACCGGTAGTAAAAGACATCCTCATAAACAATTTACACCTGGAGCATAAACAAGCAGAGCGACTGGCGTTCATATCAAACGGCAGCGTGGAAAGAGCCGCACTACTTTCAGACTCAGGCGCCCTTGAAAAGAAAAACTGGCTTGTTGACCACCTTCTTACCTTAAAACCCGATGATAATTTGACGTTTTCAAAAGAATTGATAAGTGAATGGCATATCCAGGACATAGATGTTTTAGAAGAAAAACGCGCCTTTGTTAAAGAACTTTTATTTTCATTCCTTCTCTATTATCGGGATTTGCTCGTATGTAAAATTGGCGTGTGCAATTTGCCTGTCTATCATACGGATTGGAGAGATACATTATTATCAAAGAGCGCTTCGTTTTCAGAGGATATGCTTTTCCAAATTGTCCATATAATAAAGACATCCCTGGAATATCTTGATGCGAATGCCAACATTAATTTGTTGCTGGAAAATATGATAACAAAAATATTACAACTTCAATTCGGGAAATTCGTATATGGTCATGATTGAAAAAATATATTAGACCCCCCCTTGACTGTTCCAAAATAATAGTGCCCTCTTTCATCCAGGATATTTGCATGCGGACGTAGCAATAGCGGATGATAGTATACGTTTTCAGCCCATCATTCAACAACTCAAGAGGCCATAAGTATTGGTACATCGTAGAATCGAGGCGTGTAAATGGAAAGCCTAGGCCTGTTGTTTTGACTTATCTCGGCAAGGCAAAAGACTTATTAAGACGCTTAAATGGTTAGACTGATGGGGCTCAGGCTTAAATCATACTCGCATGGTGCAGAGCCTACTCCATGTTGTGGCAAACTGGACATTCCTGCCACAATCAATCAACACGTCAAATCGCCATGCCAGATGCCCTTTCTCAGTAAAGCACTGACAATGTTCTTTGTCGGAGATGAATAAACCGGTTAAGCGCTTAGCGCCTAAAAACAATTCTATAAATAGTCACTAATGAGGACGCGATATCAACGATAATCCTCATAAAATATGTGAGAGAAAAATAGGATGGCTTTTACTTTTAAGCATTACATAAGTAATAGAGCCAGGAATCCTTTATTGTATTCAATTGAGATTGATCCTCCACCTTTTTCCCGTCTTCTAATAGATAAACCTCAATATTTTTAAAACCTGTATAATTCAACTGCAATATTTGTTCTTTTGGTTTTATGTAGTAGCGTTTAAATTTAAAGGGGAACCCATGTTGATATAGTCCATTTTCAATCATTGCAAAGTTTTTGTTTTTTAATTTTTCAAAATTTCCATTAAGAATTCTCCGTAAAAAGGATATTACTATTCTTCTTGTCATTAAAATTGGGTTTTTGGAAAAATCAATTTTTAGTAATTTGTCGATTGATTGCAGATTATGCGTCGAAAAGCAGAAAAAGCCTCCTTTTTTACAAACACGTTTTATTTCACAGAAAGACATCAACCTGTCATTATGGGATAAGTTGTCAATTCCATTGAAGCTAAATAATACAAAATCAAAATAGTTATCTTCAAACATTTCCATAGACCTTACATCGCAAATTCTAAAAGCCCTGTTTTCCCTTTCCGGGTAATTCTCTTTGCATATTTTTATCATATTTCCCGATAAATCGATACCAATGTATTCTTTTACTAAGGTGGAAAAATAATACGTTGTTCGCCCACATCCCACGCCTATATCTAACATTCTCATATTTTCCAGTGCATCTTTTAATTTATTCAAAATAGTTGCTTCTGGTTCTTGCAGATGTTTTAAGGAGGTATAATACGTGACTACTTTTTTTGACTCAAAAACTTTTTTGGGTGGCACTGGTTTGAATAAACTCATAAAAAACACATTTGATAATCAGCCAGAAGTTCTTTAATTGTGAAAATAAATTCAGAAGAACGTGGGGAAGCAGGACAAAGGGGACAAATAGCTAATTTCTGCACTTTTCATAGTCATTTTCCAACCTGGTTTATGTTACCACAATCTACTTCTATCGTCCCTCCTATCCCAGATACTTTCAAATCATCAGGGAAAATTACCATGCGGGGGGATTTCGAATGTAGCCACATCTTAACTATTTTTAAAAAAAAGTCAATAATTAAGCATGAGCGTGCCTTGAAGTATGGGATTACACGAGTGGATGGAAATACCCCCCTCTGCGAGCCTAATTTTTCTCAGAAAAGTTTGTACCTGTGCATATACTATGGAGCAATCCATATATTACAGAAGGGGAGAATCATGTCCCGGGCCTGA
>JAHFOW010000116.1 GCA_023261465.1 Planctomycetota bacterium | reverse complement strand
GTATGATACAGCAGAAATTCATTTAATCCGGATTACCCAGTTGGTACAACTGGGCAAATACCATGAAGCGATGGAACTGGGTCTGAAGAGTCTAAAGTTATTTGAGTATGAATTGCCCGATGTTAGCACGTCAGAAAAGGTACAACAAGCGATGATGGCAGGTTTAGAGGAATACCGTAGAAGTGTGGGTGGCCGGAAAGTTGCCGATTTGGTCCATTTACCTGAAGTGGTTGAGCGTGATAAAAGGTATGTCCTCCGTATCCTGGCTAATCTCACCGATTGCAGCTACATTGCCCAACCACTTATCTTTCCGCAGATTATTATTGCGACAGTTAATCTTTCTATGAAATACGGGTATAGCGATGTTTCTGCATTAGGCTTTGTGTCCTTAGCGGGGCTGTTGATTTTGGCAATGAAAGACTATCGCGGAGCTCATGAGATTGGCAAACTCGGCCTTGCCTTGAATGAACGTTTCAGCAATATTCGTTTTAAAGCAAGAATTCTCATGGCATATGCAGTGTTTACAACCCACTGGACGGATCATCTGCGCGTTCAGGTTCAACAGTATCAAAATGCTTTTCAAATAGCTATTGATACAGGCGATCTGGTCTTTGCCGGTTACGCACGCTCACTGCTTCCCAAAACGATTCTGGGTTCAGGCGAACATATTGATCGCGTCATTGAGGAAAACGAAAAGAGTATTATGTTCTTGCGGCAGACTGCTTCACCGTTTGCCGGGAGCGAAAGATTCTTCAATATATTTTTGTTAAATTTAAGAGGTGATAGAGCGGATACATGGCCAAAATGGTCATTTGACAGCGACGAAATAAATGAATTTAAAATTCTGGAGGAATGGCAAAATGCATCTTTTGGGCATGGGCTGGCCTTTTATCTTAGTTACAAGATACAGAATCTTTTTTTCTTTGAGCGTCACCGGGAAGCCTGGGAATTAGCCTCAACCCGCTTTAACTGGATGCAATTTATCGCCACCTTTTTTGAAGAGACGGTATTTTATTATTTTTGGTTATTGTCGGCGCTGGCATTGTATGAGTCCGCTACCCCTGAGGAAAAAACTACATATTGGGATTTCATTGAAAGAAAGCAAAAAGAAATAAAATTATGGGCAGAAACATGTCCTGTTAATTACCAATGCAAGTATCTTTTGATAAACGCAGAGATTGCGCGAATACTTGGGAAAAATTGGGAGGCAGCAGAACTTTATGATCAATCTATTAATGCTGCTTCTCAATCAGAACTTATACAGAATGAAGCTCTGGCCTATGAATTAGCGGCGAAGTTCTGGTTGAGCCGGGGGAAAAGCGATATATCACGGCTTTATATGATCCGCGCTTATCATGCCTATCTGATGTGGGGAGCAAAGGCAAAGGCCGATGACATACATGTAAAATACGGTGAGTTGATTGCCCATCCCCATAAACCTGCCAGTGTAGCCATTACCGCAAGTTATCCTATAGCGGCGACGAGACAGTCCGCTGCCGGTAATCTTGATTTAATGAGCATTATTAAAGCGTCACAAACCCTTTTCAGCGAGATGATGCTGGAACGGTTGTTAATCAACCTCATGAGGATTGTTATGGAAAATGCCGGCGCCCAGAGAGGGTTTTTTATTATGGAAAAGGATGGTAATTTGTTGATTGAGGCGGAATGTGTGGAAAGCACGGAAGCAACCAGTGTTTTTCAAACGGTTCACCTGGAGCACCGGCCGTTGTCTGCTGCTATTGTGAAATATGTTGCACGGACGAGGCAGAGCGTTGTGCTTCATGCCGCAACACAAGAAGGATTGTTTACAAAAGACCCCTATATCCAGGAATATCAGCCAAAGTCGATTTTGTGTATGCCTATTTTACGACACGACCGTTCTATGGGTATTCTTTATCTGGAAAACAATCTGACTTCGGGCGGGTTTTCCCAGGAACGACTGAGATTATTAAACATCATTTCTTCTCAGGCTGCAATTTCTATTGAAAATGCACGGCTGTATACCGATCTGGAACAGAAAGTAGCAGAACGTACGGCACAATTAAAATTGGCGTTGGAGGAACTGGAGAAACTTGCAACAACGGATAAGCTTACCGGTGCGCATAATAGAAGAAAATTTGACGAAATCCTTTCTCTTGAAATGAGTCGTGCACGACGCATTGACCAGCCATTATCGATGATTATTTTTGATGTTGACCATTTTAAACGTATTAACGATACATTTGGACACCAGGCCGGAGATGACGTATTAAAAATGCTTGTTGGAACAGTGAGAGAAAAATTGCGTATTCTTGATGTGCTGGCGCGTTGGGGTGGAGAAGAATTTATTGTCCTGACAACATCTACAGATTTAGAAGGTGCAATTATCCTTGCTGAAAGGGTCCGCGCCGTAGTGGAAGAACAGTGTTTTTCCTTCACAGAACATATTACCATCAGTTTGGGCGTTGCAGAGTATAAACAGGATGATACTGCCGACAGTTTTATGCAACGTGCAGACAGCGCCTTATACCGCGCCAAACGCAATGGACGAAACAAGGTGGAGTCTGAACAATGACAAATGTAAGGAAAACGAACACGCTACACCATTTTTTGAGGACAAGGATGTTATCTTGATTGCAGAGGAATTTATTCCAATGAAAGCGTCACCAGACAAGAACATCCCGGCGTCTGCTTAAAATAAGGAGATATTACTGTGAGAAATAAATACTATAGTATTACTTATAACCCCAATTCCAACTGAATTTTATACACTACACAAGTACTTTATATAAAGATTCTTATCGATTACATCCAAAAGTTTTTTTCTATAAATATTACTAAGTTCAAGTACCATGTTTAAAAATGGACAGTGCAACTATGCTGCATCTGTTGTAGCGCTTGAAATCGAAGACGATAAGATTGTTTTCCATCTGCTTCTTTTACCAACACAACGAATGTGTTTGTGGATGAATTTGCCGTTTATTCTCAGATTCTCAACTTATGCTAAATATGTTTTCCAGTTCTTATACATTTTTCTTACAAAGCTCATTGTATATAATATATATACTACATCTCGTTTTGAATGTGAGGAAGTCTTTTTTCGTAATCCTCTGGCAGTAAAGAAGGATGAAGAGCGGGAGTTTTGGTCGAAGCGTGATTCTACTGAGTATGTGGATTACCCGAAGGCAAAAAGAGTATTGTTTCCAGAGCTCAGGTCTTCTACCAGGTCTATATCCATTCGGCTTCCTGAGTCTCTTATTGAAAAGCTAAAGGTCTTGGCTAATGAAAGAGACGTTCCGTATCAATCGCTTATGAAAATATTCTTAGCCGAGAAGGTGGGAGAATTAAGCACAAAGTGACAATTAAGGGACAGCTTGACAAAGAGAAAAGCCGTTTTTAACCTCTAACCTTACAACATCTGGAATTTAAGTAGCAAAAAAGACTTCTTTTTAACTCCTTTTCCACTGGCAGTGAACAAATAAGGTACGGCGTAAGTACGACATGGTAAAGGGTATGATTTTGTATATAGTTACTATTAGAATACTTGCGACATTTAGGTAAATAACTGTATAATATTATGTCATAAAATAACATGTTGGCAATTATAGAGTAAACAAAAATGAAAAAATCCCCAATAGATTCTCAAGACAATGTAAGAGTGTTATTATTCCTCTTTCAGACCTTACAAGCAGACCGTGACAATGCCTCTAAAATCTAAAGATAACCAGAGGTTTGATTATTCGCTTCTCCTGAATGACTTGAAAGATAGCGTAAAGGATTTGTCCCCGGCCTATTTTGCAATGGTCATGGCCACGGGTATTGTTTCCATTGCGGCGCACTTGTTAGGGATGTCGTTTGTCGCTGTTGCCCTGTTCTGGCTGAATATTATTGTTTACCTGGTCTTGTGGTTCCTCAATGTGCTGCGAGTTATTTGGTTCGCGGGCAATTTCTTTAGTGATATGGTCGACCATAAGCGTGGTCCTGGTTTCTTCACGTCCATTGCCGGATCATGCGTTCTCGGCAGCCAGTTTGTGCTAATCTCAGGGAATTATGGGGTTGCAACATTTTTATGGGCCATAGGAATCATCCTTTGGGTAAGTCTAACCTACACCATTTTTACCGCCTTTACTATTAAGGAAAATAAGCCCACACTGGGTGAGGGTATCACCGGCGCATGGTTGCTTGCTGTCGTCTCTACCCAATCGATTGCTATCCTGAGCGCCCTCATAGCCTCTCACCTGGAACAGCCTTATAAGCTCAGGGTAAACTTCTTCGCCCTGTCCATGTGGCTATGGGGCGGTATGCTTTACATTTGGATGATTTCCCTCATTTTCTACCGTTATACATTCTTCAAGTTTTCTCCCGGCGACCTGACGCCGCCTTACTGGATCAATATGGGGGCGATGGCTATCTCCACGCTGGCAGGTTCTCTGTTGATTGCCAACGCGCCGGACGCGCCCTTTCTCCGGTCGCTGCTTCCCTTCCTGAAGGGATTCACCATATTTTTTTGGGCGACCGGGACATGGTGGATTCCCATGCTCTTTATTCTGGCCATGTGGCGGTATGTCTACAAACGATTCCCCTTACGGTACGACCCCTTATATTGGGGGGCGATCTTCCCTCTGGGCATGTATACCGCTTGTACATTCCAGATGTCCCGGGCGATGGAACTGGAATTTTTACAAGTAATTCCACGCTATTTTATATATGTAGCCCTGTTGGCCTGGCTGGCAGCCTTCACCGGACTAGTTTATAAACTGGTGAGATATCTGTTGGTTTTCTTGGATGATTCAAGGAACATTTTGTAGAATTATTTAGTATTACTTAAGGTAGAAAATTGAGCCGTTAAAGGAAAATTCGGAATGAAAAAAACCGTAATAATAACATTAATAGTTCCCTTGCTGTTCATTGTTTTAATGAGCAGCAGCCGTGCTGATTCGCCGATTACTGCTACAGGTTTTTACGAGGCATATCTGGATGTCCCTATCGTGAAAAGGGCGCACGCGGAAGGCGTGATGGGTTTGGAAATTGCAGAATTTCTCTCGTCGCCGGAAAATCCTATCGATGTGAAGGCTGCGGTGATTAACGGGCTTTCGTGGAGAATTGATGGGAAAAGTAATGCAGAATTATATACGTATTATCTGGCGTTATTATATCACTTACCACTGAAAGAGCTTGATATCGATGTCCTGAGCGCCGACGAGGTATTTTGCATTGGTTATCTTTCTATCATGGATGACTACTTTTATCCGGAAAAAGCGCTCCCGTTCCTTGAAAAGGCGCAGGAGATGGCGAAGGATAGTTTTACCGTTTCCATGGTGCTGGCCATTGCAAAGGCACAAGAGGCTTTTAACTCGGATTGGTGTGCAGCGTGGAAATTTGTAGAACATGTCTTGATAAACAAGGATCTCAAACAGGATTTACGTCCCGAGGCGACTAAAATAATTGTGGACTATATGATTCTGTATAAAGAGTATTGTAAATGATACATGAAAACAGCAGAGGCGCTCGGCGTTTAAAAAAGCGTAATAGTTTACCGCCGAGGACGCGGAGAACGCAGAGAAATACGTTTAAAAGGAAATAATAGATGTTGTTCAATGTATTGATTACCCGGCAAATTCCTGAAGAAGCGATCACCCTCCTGAAAAAATATTGTCAAACGGTGGAGGTGAATTCACACGACAGGGCGTTGGTGTATGATGAACTTGTGAAACAGGCCAAAGACAGGGATGCGATACTGAGCATGCTTTCAGACAGGATAGACGCACCGTTATTAAGCGAAGCAAAGAATCTAAAGATCGTTGCCAATTATGCAGTTGGATACGATAATATTGACGTCAAGTTTGCTACAGCGAAGGGCATCGTGGTAACCAATACGCCGGATGTTTTAACAGACAGCACGGCTGACATGGCCTGGGCGCTGCTTCTTTCCGTTACCCGAAGGCTCGTTGAAGGTGACCGAATAACCCGTGCAGGCAAATTTACGGGTTGGTCACCCCTGATGTTATTAGGCGGCGACCTTATGGGAAGGACACTGGGCATTCTTGGCGCTGGCCGGATCGGAACGGCTATGGCTCTGAGGTCGAAGGGGTGGAATATGAAGGTTCTTTACACTACACAGAGCAACAGAAACATGGTGCTTGAAGAGACGCTTGGCGCTCAAAGGGTTGATTTGGAGAGACTCGTCAGGGAATCTGATTTTATTTCTGTTCACATACCCCTGACCGGGAAAACAAGGCACATGATTGGGGCACGGGAGTTTTCGATGATGAAGAAGACGGCCTATCTCATCAATACGGCACGAGGGGCCATTCTTGATGAAGTGGCGCTGGTAAATGCCTTGAGAAACAGACAGATTGCAGGGGCCGGGTTGGACGTCTATGAAGAGGAACCAAAATTAAAACAGGGGCTTGCGGAACTGGATAACGTTGTACTTGCGCCGCATCTTGGAAGCGCTACAACAGAGACGCGCACGAAAATGGCAACTATGGCTGCGGAGAATATTATTGCAGTGTTAAAAAAACAAAGGCCACCAAATTGTGTGAATCCGGAGGTACTTACCTGTTTGTAGGAGAGGCTTCAGCATGTCCATCGCCGTCAGGAGACGGCTCCTACCAGCCGCCGTAAGGCCTAATTCCATGTATGGGAATTTCAATACAAATCGTAGCGCTGGGGTTTATCCCCCGCCATTGGCCGACCACAAGGGTTCGGCGCTACAAGAAAAGGTCGTTTTGTTTTGCCGTGCAAAACAAAACCTCATTTAACGGAGCATACATCTATGAGTACTACAAGTCAGGAAAATGTTGCACAACGTTCAGGTAAAGTCTTGATGTGTCCACGATGTAAAAAAGAACTGAAGTTTGTAGCTCAGGAGGATGTGGAGATCGATACTTGCCTGAATGTAATGGGGTGTGGGTTGATTTGATTGAAGAAAAAAAGATACTCAATGTTGGTGAGATAAAGAAGATAAGGGAATTCGTTAAACACGGCGGCGTTGAATATGAAAAATTAAGAAAAACAGAGTTTGGGTTAAGTGATCTTGAGAGAAAGCTGGAGGACGAGGCGCTCAGGCTGGATATGCGTATCGATAAGGCGTATCGTCGCGCCCGGCTGTTTAACATGCTGGGCTTTTAGAAACATTAATATTTACCATGGCCTACAGAGAAAGAAGTCAGGATTGAATCAGTATGATTAAGATTCGGAAGGCAAAAGACAAGGATTTTGAAACCATCTGGGATATCTTTCACCTGGTAGTTAAACGGGGCGATACCTTTGCCTTTGATCCAAAATCAACAAAAGAAGATTGTAGGACATTATGGATGATATCTGCTTTGCATACGTATGTTGCAGAATTGGGTAATAAAATTCTTGGCACGTATATTTTGAGGAAGAATCAGCCTGGCCTGGGCAGCCATGTAGCAAATGGCGCTTACATGGTACATCCGGATGGACGCAGGCATGGAGTTGGTTGGGCGATGGGCAGTCATTCCATAAAACAAGCCAAAAAGCTGGGCTTCTCAGCGATACAATTTAATTTTGTGGTGAGTACAAACCTTGTTGCAATTCAATTGTGGTTAAAGCTGGGATTCAGGATTGTTGGCACAGTTCCAAAGGCATTTCATCATCAGAAGATCGGACTGGTGGACATTTATGTTATGCACCGGTTTGTGTAAAGTCTGTTTACCAATACAATGCAGATATGTGAGAAAGTTGCCAAAATGAAAAAGGTAATAATTTAGTTTTTTGAATGGATTGAATAACAGGCCGCTCCGCCGGAGCTTAATACATTATTCGTATTCAATACTACAAACAGTTGGCTCCGAAGGAGCCATGGGAAATAAATGGGTCTCACAGAGACAACCATGCAGTTTTTGAAAATATCTGCGCACAACTTGTGTTCTATGGTGGGGGTGTATTGCAATACACCCTATACTGGGCGGTCGAATCTTTCAAAAAACTAAATTGTTCCATTTTCGTTAAGTCTTTACTTGACATACATGTTTTGTTTCTTTTAAATAGTACAAATTTTGCAGAAGCTCGCCATGAGTCATTAAATAATGCGTTAAAGTAGCGCGGGTGGTTTATCCCCCGCCAAATGCCTACCACAAAAGATCGGCGCTCCAGTGTTGTTTAATGTGTTAAAAAAAGAAAATATCTATTTGTTTAAATGTGTTAAAGAAGGAGGTGAAACATGGTTCAGAAATAGTAAAGATTTGCAAAAGTATATGAAAATGGAGCGCCGATTCCTCCCCCTTTATCCCCCTCAAGAGGGGGACATAGGGGGAGGCAATATACGGTTAAATTGATCCGTAATTTTAAGTCAATGCTTATTGGATAAATCTTCGCGCTACAAATGTATTTTCGTATCAACATTATAATAACCAGCGTGGCATAACAATACGAATCTCTAAAAAGGAGAAAACTTTTGAAACCCGCTAAATCCATGATAAAAATCTTTCTGAGCGCTGTGTTTGTTTTGTTTTTTACCACACAGGTCTTTGCTCAATCAGACACACGCATAGCTCCGGTAGTGACAGTATTTCCCCCTATTTTCTCAATGAACAAATCTCAATTTATTTTTCTCACTGTTTCAAATGGGAATGCCAGTTCAAGTGCAAACATAAAAACAGGCGATTTCTATCGGTTTACCTTTGATAATGCGTCGGGTAATAGATTCACACTAAAAGGTAAAGTATATGTAAATTCCAAGAATCTAAAGTCAAGCGATTTTAGTATAGTCCGGAACACCAAGAATCAATTTACGATAAACTATGCGGGCGATGTCAAACCATTTGCACCCGGCGATAGCTTTGGAATAAAGGTGTCTTTTCGTAGTCCGAAAGAGGTTGGATTAGGCAAGATCACCTTTCAGGGCACGAATGACAACGTAAGATATCAGGAAGTCCTTCCGTCATTTACGATCCTTTCCTTTGTAGATTACCCAACAGGGCCTGAAGGTCCTGCCGGAACTGCCGGTCCACAAGGCGTAGCGGGTGCAAAAGGCGACACAGGTGCAACCGGGCCACAAGGGCCACAAGGAGATACCGGCGCAAAGGGCGATACCGGGGCGAAGGGAGACCAGGGCGCTGCCGGGCCACAAGGGCTAAAAGGAGATACAGGTGCAAAGGGCGATACAGGAGCTCAAGGGGCCAAAGGGCTCAATTGGAAGGGTGCATGGAGCGCTGATACCGGTTATGTTACCGATGA
>JAHFOW010000256.1 GCA_023261465.1 Planctomycetota bacterium | reverse complement strand
CAAAACAAGAATGATAATCAAGTTCAAGATGATTCCCGATTCAGAGCGCTGAAACGCTGGTACGAAGCGATGATCCACAGGAGTTCCTCCTTTACCGTGGGTTTTAATCCGTATGGGATAGCCTTTGATGGCGCTTATATTTGGGTCACAAATTCTGGCAGTGTCAGCGTAACAAAGCTCAAGGCAAGCGATGGAACGGTGGTTGCTACTTATTCCGTGGGTTACATTCCAAGCGGTATTGCCTTTGACGGCGCTAATATATGGGTAGCTAACTCTGGCAGTGACAGTATAACAAAACTCAGGGCAAGTGATGGTGCTGTACTGGGAACATATACCGTGGGTTTTTATCCATATGGCGTAGTCTTTGATGGCGCTCATATCTGGGTCGCAAATTCTGGCAGTGGCACGGTTACTAAGTTGAGGGCAAGCGATGGCACTGTGCTTGGTAGTTATGCCGTAGGCTTTAACCCAAGAGGCGTGATCTTTGATGGCGCCAACATCTGGGTAGCTAATTCCAATAGCGACAGCGTAACAAAGCTACGGGCAAGCGATGGATCTACGCTTGGTACCTATGGGGTGGGCTGGATTCCAAAATGGCTGGCCTTTGACGGGGAGAATATTTGGGTAACGAATTATGGTAGTGGTAAGGTATCCAAACTGAGGGCAAGTGATGGAACGATACTCGGTAAATATCCTGTGGGCATATACCCATACGGGATCGTCTTTGATGGTACAAATATCTGGGTGTCGAATGCTGGCAGTAATAATGTGGTAAAATTGAGGACAAGCGATGGTGCTGTGCTTGGTACCTACAATGTTGGTATCAATCCAAGGGGAATTATTTTTGATGGCACGAACATCTGGGTGGTGAACTACGATAGTGGCACAATAACGAAACTATAGCCGCGTGGTAGTATCGTCATAGAGTTGTACAGCCACAGCCAAATTTGCACACCCACTTTCCATCATGTTCCCAAACGAAGTTTGGGAACATGAATAAGCATAAATCCGGATAAACATTTATGAATTTAGCCTTATTACTTATATGGGAAAATTGTATCAAAAAACAGTGAACCGTGCCTTTGAAGGCGTTAATTACGTCTTTTCTATTGTTCTTATTGCCTTCATGTTTTTAATTATTGGGTCTCTGTTTTTTACAACAACCCTTTCAGCATTTATCCAGCAATTGAGCAGCCGTGTAGTGGTCATTTCTGTTGCCGTGACATTTGGTTCCTCGTTCATTGCCTCTGTACTCGTTTTTGTTTTTAGTATCCCTACCGCTTATGTACTTTCACGGAAAACCTTCTGGGGAAAGCGCATTCTGGAAACAGTGGTAGTTGATTTACCCCTGTCATTTCCACCCGGTGTTGATGGCCTTATCCTCCTGCTCTTATTAACGAAAACGGGTATTTTAGGGAAATTTCTTGGATATTTTAATATCTCCATACCTTATACATTTGCAGCGGTGGTTTTGGCCAAACTCTTCGTAAGTATTCCTTTTATGATAAGCTTTACCCGGGAGGCATTTGACCGCGTGGATAAAAATATTGAGAATGTGGCATATACGCTGGGGGCGAGTCCCGTTCAGGTATTTTATAAACTAACGTTTCCCCTTTCCATCTGGGGGGTTCTGAAAGGGATTGTCATGGCGCTTTCAAAGAGTTTGGGGGAGATTGGAGCGACTTTAATTCTTGCGGGCGGGTTAACTTCTTCCACGGGAACCATGTCGGTATTAATTTACTTCGCTACCCAGAAAGGGGAAATGGATAAGGCCATAGCCCTGGCTATTATCCTCGAGTTCCTGACCTTTATCTTGCTTACTGTTATTAAGGTATTATTCAAGGAATCCACACACCGAAACCATGCATAAATTGCAGTTAGTTAATGTATCAAAATCCTTTGGCCTAAAGGCTGTTTTGGAAAATTTATCGCTGCAGATTGTTCCGGATGAATTATTCATAATCCTGGGAGGCAGTGGAAGTGGAAAAACAACCTTACTTTTGGGTATCCTTGGCTTACAACCATTTGACAGCGGACGTATAATTATAGACGGAGAGGATGTGACGCACCTTAGTCCGGGCGAGAGAAACATTGGGTATGTGCCCCAGAATTACGCCCTCTTCCCCAATTACACAGTCTTCGAGAATATTGCCTTTGGATTGCGATTGCGCAAGATATCAAAAAATATTATTCAATCGAAGGTACGAAAGATCATTGCCGATTTTGGTATGCAGGAACTCGACCATCATTTCCCATCTCAACTGAGTGGCGGACAAATGCAGCGGGTAGCTCTGGCAAGGGCATTGATTGTGGAACCATCACTTTTATTATTGGATGAGCCAGTAAGTGCGCTCGATAGAGAAACACGGAAAAAGATTAAGGCAGAACTTAAAGATCTTCAAAAAAAGTTGCGCATTACCATGATTTATATTACCCATGACCAGCAGGAAACTCTTGAGATGGCCGACCGGTTTGGCATCCTTAACGAGGGTAAAATAGAACAATTTGGAAATCCTGATGAGGTTTTTTACAAGCCTAAGACCTTGTTTGTTGCGCAATTTCTCAACACAGAAAATATACTGCAGGGAAAGATTATCCATAAATTTGGGAATAAAGTAACTGTTAAGGTAAACAGTATTATGTTAAAAACATATACCCCGTTGGAAATATCCGAAGGAGATCCGGTAACGATATGCATCCGGCCAGGCGCCATCCATCTGAGTCCGCATCGTATTCAACAGGGCAAAAACGTTTTCACAGGGATGATAGAATCCATTTATCCAATTGGAAGGGATCTCGAAATCAAGGTAATAATTTCATCAAGTGACGTGCTTAAGATACGCATAAGCCGCATTGTGGTTAAAGAACTCAAGCTTACCCACGGAATGTCTGTCAATCTCTCTATAGACGAGGCATTCATTCATCTCATTCCCGGCATAAACAAGAACTTGTGTAATAATTTGGTAGCGTACCTGACATAATGGCCTCCTTTGATTAAAAGGGGTTACAATTGCAAATTGGCTAAAGGTCTCCATAATTCTGCGTAACAAAATTATTTGCCCTCTTCCGCAAAC
>JAHFOW010000255.1 GCA_023261465.1 Planctomycetota bacterium | reverse complement strand
GCAATGACAAGACAATGGACTTTTTGCACAGGCCCTTATGGTCTCGAATCTTTAATCTATTTCATTTAAAAACCTACTGGCGTAGCGCTCTTTTTACGGCTCTTCTCCAAATCCTGTTCATAGTACTTCATCACACCCTTCAGAGAACACAGGTTGCCGCACATGGTGCAGGTATCCTCGTCCATGGGCGGTTTGCTGCCGCGTATTTCCTGTGCGCGTTCCTGGGTAAGCGCCGTTTCATACTGCGTCTTCCAATCCAGGTCTCTCCGCGCAATGCCCATCTTCAGGTCTGCATTCCTTGCCTTGTCCTTGAGCTTTACCATATCTCCCACATGGGCGGCAATACGGGCTGCCATGACGCCTTCACGGACGTCATCAGGTCCGGGAAGCGCCAAGTGTTCAGGTGGCGTAACATAGCAAATAAAATCAGCTCCATAGCTTGACGACATAGCGGCTCCAATAGCCGATGAAATGTGGTCATATCCAGGGGCAATATCGGTGGTAATAGGACCCAACATATAAAATGGGGCATTATTGCTCAGGCGCTTTTGTATGATGACGTTGGCCTCAATCTCGTCAATAGGGATATGCCCCGGACCTTCGACAATAATCTGAACACCCTTACTCTGTGCATATTCTGCAATTTCAGAGTTAATAATAAGTTCCTGAATTTGCGCACGGTCGGTACTATCGTGGATAGCGCCAGCCCTGAGACCATTTCCCAGGCTGAGAATGACATCATGCTTTTTCATAATGCCGATAAGGCGGTCGATCTGTTCGTAGAGAGGGTTCTCTTTTTTGTTGTGATTCATCCATGCGGTAAGGAACGACCCGCCACGACTGACCAGTCCGCCGTAGCGATAACCCTGTTTTTTCAACCTTTCCAGGGTAATCAGATTAATGCCACAATGGATGGCCATAAACCCGATGCCTTCTTCGCACTGTTGCTCTATGACATCAAAGAGAAAATCGGCTTCCATGTGGACGACAGAACCCTTATTCTTGATTGTTTCAATAGCAGCCTGATAAAGAGGAACAGTGCCAACGGTAAGCGTGATAGAATCTAGCACTCGCCTTCTGATCTTCGGTAAATCACCGCCCGTTGAAAGTTCCATCAGGGTATCGGCGCCATATTTCTCGGCAGTCTTGGCCTTCTTTACCTCCATTTCAATATCAACAATATCGGGGGAAGTGCCAATACTGGCATTAACCTTCGTTCTAAGACCTTTTCCGATACCAATTACACGTGCCTTTCTGTTTGGATTTCCATAGATGACGATTTGTCCTTTTGCTATACCTTCCCGAATAAATTCCGGCGAAACATCATCATAGACAGCCGCCTCTTTCATGGCTTCCGTTGTGACACCTTCACGTGCAAGTTCTAACTGCGTTTTCATGTATTTTTCTACTCCTCAATTTCTCTATTATTAAAATTATTTATAAATGTCATGTGTTCCTATATCGTAATAAACCACCTCATCGCTTTTAATGAAACGAAATAAAATGCGATATTTTCTATTGACAGAGTATGACCAATAACCTTCTAACTCGCCTTTTAGTTTATGGGTATGTAACCGAGGATCAACGGTATTCAGCCGAAACCAAGTATCTTTTTTTTCAGCCAGGTCTTGAATATTTGCAGGAAGCTTATGAAATGATCTTTTAAACTCGGATGTAATATGAACCTTCGAAACAGGATGGCCCATAATTCTAAGAGCGAAGCTCGTTCAATGATTTAACAACACGCGTCTTACCCGCCCTTAATTCCTTTTCCCCTTTCCTTATTTTAGCGAAGGCATCCTTGATTTCGGCAAGATGTCTTAGCATATCCTCATATTCCTGACGGCGAATCACTATCAGATCCACTCCAGAGGTTATGCATTTTGGAACAGTAACTTTAGATATTAATTTCATCTGAAAATCTCCATTTTTATGTTTCCTGGTAACCGTTAGTGTTGATGTTTCATTTTTATTTAACAGAAGATGTTTTACATTTAAAACTATATTATAATGCCTTTGTCTATTTTATCATTAAAAATTTTCATTAAAATCTCTTTCTGGCAATTTTTCATATCGAGACGTTTATCGTAGGGAATTACACCCACAACAGGAAGTTCTGTAAGCCTCTTTATTTCATCAATATTTGTATTCATAACCATATTATCGCAGGTACCCGCAGAATCATTTATGATAATTCCTCTGACGTCCAATCCATGCTCGCGTGCATAGGATACCGTCAGGAGGGTATGATTAATGGTACCCATGGAAGGCCGTGAAACAACGATGAGCGGTAATTCCATTTCACTCGCCATGTCCACAACAAAATAATATTCATCGAGAGGAACCAGCAGTCCCCCAATTCCTTCAACGATAAGGAAATCGTGTCTTTCATTTAACATCTCGAAAGCTGCATGTATTTTATCCATATCTATTCGTGTATTGCTGAGCCGTGCAGCCACTGACGGAGCAAGGGGTTGTTCCAGACTAACGGGGTTGATAAGTTCGTAATCATCGTCCGCCTCCGCCAGCGATTTCAGGAAGACGGCGTCATCGGATACCAAATGGTTATTTATCCTGCCACACCCCGTTGCAATGGGTTTCATAACGCCCACGTTCAGCCCGCTCTTTTTGTAAAGGGCTGCCAGTCCTCCTGCCACAAGGGTCTTTCCAACACCCGTATCAGTTCCGGTAATAAAATATCCTTTTTTCATAATGCCCCTAACCCGAATAAATCGGAATGCGTAGCGCAGGTGGTTTATCGTTCGACTGAGCTCACGACGAAGTCCCCCGCCCTTAGCCGACCACAAGGGTTCGGCGCTACATTTTTGCTAAAATCTATTAAGTGACTCGTTAGCTCTTCGTAATTGTAACTCTAAATGCATTCTCAATTCCTTAATAAAAGAATTTTTACATTTTAAGAGGAAATACAACTTTAGACACTCTTCCGACTCGTTCGGGTTAGGATGATATAAAAATTGTATGACCTGTAACCACATGAGTCAATGCCTAATTGACAAGAGGCAAATACCCCTTGAAAAACGAGAACAGATTATTTGTTTTTTTTAATACATCGCC
>JAHFOW010000254.1 GCA_023261465.1 Planctomycetota bacterium | reverse complement strand
GTAGGTTTCATTGCCCTGCTCATTGGACCAATCTGGGCTGTTCCTGAAATTAAAGCAGGTGGCGCTGTTGTAGAGCCCTTGCCCTCTATCTGAACCTTCACATTTGGATAGAGCTTATTAAATCCTTCTGCCCAGTAGGTCATGAGGTTATTCATGGTATCAGAACCTATACTGTTGAGATTGCCGGAAATCCCACCAACTTTACTATAAGGTTTTATATTCACATCAACATTGATTGCATCACTAGCGATAGTTATGCTTGCTACACTAAAGTTAAAAATTGCCATGAAAAGCCATGCTTTTTTTACCATATACCTTTTCCTCCTTTATGAGCACATTTCGAATAATATATTAATCAAATTAATTATAGAAGTCGACTTATTTTTTTGAATGACGTTTGTCATACTCCTTTACAGCATCATCCGAATCGAAGACGACAGTTTCGCTATTCTGTCCGTATCCGATCTTGATAACGCTTTTACCCATTTCCCCTGTTTTGTCAAATTCTGCTTTTCGCGCAGGCGAGGTAAAGACATATAGCCTGCCGTTGATTTCAAACTCCCGATAGGCCCTGATATTAACCTTCCCAAGTATCTGCCTCACACAATTGGATTCATACTCAATCACCGCTTCTTCTGAATCAAAGACAACTGTTTCATCGCTTGCCGTTACAGCCTTGCACCTTGCCGTTTGTGAAATGGCACAATTTACTAAAGCAGCAATGCTTATCATGAAAGCAAGGTGAGAAATTATTTTACGAAATTTCACCATACTTATATCCTACCTCCTTTAACTTAAAAACGTCAAAAAAACAAACGTTTCTACAAAATATCATAGTCCATTTTAGTCATTCGTTAACCCCCCAACCCCCTTTTATAATAGGGGTTGCGGGGGA
Source organism: Planctomycetota bacterium (assembly GCA_023261465.1). Lineage (GTDB taxonomy): Bacteria > Planctomycetota > Brocadiia > Brocadiales > Brocadiaceae > JAHFOW01. The sequence goes on along the minus strand of JAHFOW010000254.1, from coordinate 2,193 downwards.
TTAGGGAAATCATAATTGAACCCAAAAAAGCTTTTGGGTACTTTAGTTTCTATTTTTGACAAAACTATTAAAAAGGTACTTTGCCAAAAGTTAGAATATAATCTGATATTGTAGCCTGATGCGATTTTCATCAATGTTTTCTCCAACAGCATCGGTTGCATAGTGACCCACATCTGCCTGTATCTTGGAGCGGTGGTCTCTGAAGTAATAGTTTACACCAACGGCATACTCTTTCTGGAGGTCATTCGCTGCATCTTTGTTGGGATCGACCATGGAGTACCGGGCATCAAATTCCAGTTTCTTTGGTATTACGAAGTAGCCGATCTGCGTGTATAAACCGTCGGAATCCACCGTGGGACTACCCGTCAAATCTGGATTTTCCCTTCTTACATAGTACTCATTATTCCATGAAATACCTTTATATTTTACACCCAGGTCTACAGTTCCTGTAATACCATTTGTATCAGTCTGTTTCACATCTACTATTTTTGGATCAAATGTTACGGCCGCACCTACGGTTGCTTTCACCTTTTCCGAATATTTGACATCTGTTTCATCATAATAATCATATTTTCCAAACGGATTATACCTTGCGCCGAGCACGTACATGAGTTTGTTATCGGTATTATCCACGCCTGAAAACTTTTCACCAGCTCCCTGGAACACGGCGGCATGGTATTCCACGTGTCCATCAAAGGGTTTTCCATAAATATCAAATCCAACATCCCTGTCCTGATCAAATGCCTCACTTGCTATAGACCTGTCCTGGAAGAGGAGTTTTGAAGACGATGACATCCTTTGTCTGTTAAAGGGTACCTTAAAATAACCAATCTTGGCATTCAATTCTTCGAGAGGCGTGAAGTACACATAAAAATCCCTCAAACCAAGGTTAAATTTATCCGCGTCGAATTCAACATAGTAGTGCACTATTTTACTGTAGATATTTCCGCCAAAATAGACCCTTGCACGGCGCAAATTGATATCGTTGAGATCATTTTGTCCCGCATCTTCATCTCTGTCTTTAAAGGTATAGCGAAACTGCATCCTGGCGCCCGTATTGAGTGAAAATTTACCATCATTTGTTTTGAAACCTAATGCATATTTTTCATCATCGGGGGTATATTCGGCAGTTGCCATATTGGGAAGGCTGAGTCCCAGTTTTTCATGCGCCTCCTTCGTTGAGAGGTAATTATCTACCTCCTGTTTTACCTCTTCCCTTGTAACCGGCGCTGCTTGAGCCGTGGTGGTTGGAGTCGTAATTGTGCCGGGACTGCTCTTTTCTGCGGCTATTGCCTCTATGCGATTTTGTATGGCCTGCATCTGTTCCTGCTGCTTCTGCATAGATTCGCCCATGAGTTCCAGTTGCTGCCTGAGCAATTTTATTTCACTCTTCGAGGTTTCTGCTGATGGCGTTGTTTCCTGGGCCAAAAGGTTATGGAATTTAGTATCAACCAGAAAACCGCTCATTACCAGGATTGCAGATAAGGCATACGTGCGTCCTTTTTTTCTCCTATTCATTTTGTTTCTCCTATGTATTTATAAAGAATTTATTTATTTTTTAAGCAGAGGTACATAATAAACCAACAAATACCGCACATAACGTGACAATTTTTCCCATTGTTCATTCCTCTAAATAAAGTTTTCAAAATGTGGAAGAGATGTACGTCATCTCTCCCGTTTGGATGCTACAATCCTTACACATTTAAAGTTATTGTAATACCGTAATATTAATAAAATATAAAGGAATTATTAATTTTGTGTTAAGTCTGATTATCATTCATATTTTTTACTGGGGGAATATTTAATGGTAAATATCCTCATAATGCACAAGGTCATGACGAGAAATGTCATCATGCCCATCTTGTAGAGATTAAATTCCTTGAACCAGCATTCCATGATTTCCGTGAGTAATACAACAATTACGGTGTCGATAATGTACGTTACCTTAACGCGTCCCTCGGAAAAGTAAGCAAGGGTCGTTTTGAATATCTCAAGGACAGCAAGGATTGTAAGGGCATCGATGATAATTGTCCGCAGGACATTTTCAATGTCCATGGAGAATAATTGCCTCAGATGGTAAATGGTGATGATAACACCACCAAGCATACACAGGAGAAGGGCAAGAATCAACATGCTGAGTATCCAACGTGCGAGCTTCTCATAGAATGATGAAAGATTAAAACCATTCACCGT
>JAHFOW010000253.1 GCA_023261465.1 Planctomycetota bacterium | reverse complement strand
CGTATAATAGCACCTGTCTTATTCGTATGTCATACTTCATAACGGGGCGTAGCGCAGTTTGGCTAGCGCGCCTGCCTTGGGAGCAGGAGGTCGGAGGTTCAAATCCTCTCGCCCCGACCATATAATCCAACACCCACCTCCTCAGATAGACCCATGTTTATCACTTCCTTACTTTTTTTTACCTTTTAAGTTTTTAGACTTAACTGCTTTTGCCGGCGCAGCTTTTTTAACCGCTTTTTTTTGTTTTGCCAGGGGCGTTGGATGGCATAGTAATTCTTTCTTTGCCGCAAGCCGACCGCAGGAACCACATGCATACTTTAAATTCATTACCTTTGGCGCACAAACATGCCTGGGGTCACCCGTTACTGTTCCACAATATTTACAGGCAACGACCTTTTTTGCCATGACCGGATTACAAAGATGACCTTTATCCGTTGCTACCAGCCCGCATGTCTTACAGGTATAAGCATTCGCCATAATTACATCCTCCTTTTTATTTATATCCTACAAATTAGGCTGCCTTCGGCAGCGACTATTTTTTATTCTGGCACGACATTTTTGTGATGCTTATGCGAGATACACTTCATACCGCATCTACGGTTTGAAATTCCCCAACATAAGTATGAAATTTTTCGTCTAAAATCTTAAAAGCCTGGATTGTAACTTCTCCTTTCGGACGTGCAATGAGAACAAGAACTTGATTACTGCGGTATTTGTTGTGAAAGGACTATTCTTGAAGAAATGCTCAGCGTGATTTGCAATCACCAGGTGTTAGCTTCCTGCTGCAATTTCACCACTACTCACACCTGCTGATATCAGAAAAAACAAAATATTATTTAAAATAAATATCTCCTTCAAATATATGGGAGCAGTATAGTTTGAAAACCTGCTTTGATTCTATGTTACCGCTACCTTCATTTCTGGCAAAAAATACATCTTTAAGTACCCCCAAGGGGATTTGAACCCCTGTCTCCAGGCTGAGAACCTGGCATCCTGGGCCACTAGACGATGGGGGCCTAAAATGCAAAAAATTTTGAATCACTGGCAAATCTTTTTATTTTCTATTTAAAATTTGATGTGCATTAAAATACTATATTTACCTTATGATGTCAATAAAATTAAAAAAGGGAGAACAGCAGGAACAACCAACACATCATCCCCTTACCATCTCAACTGAAAATGTAAAAATATTTTTTGCAAGAAATTAATGTACAGAACCGTTAAGGGGAACTCTTTCTCCTGTCTTTCGTATTATCATTTTGCCAAAATCCCCCATCATGTCTAATTCTTGCAGATCAAAAACCGGACCGTCTTTACAAACGAGTTTGCCGCTACAATCGCATTGTCCGCACACCCCAAAACCACACTTCATGTATCGTTCCAGTGACACCTCGCATTCAACGGCATATTTTTTACATAATTCAACAACCCGAACCATCATCCTTTCCGGACCGCATGTATAGACCTTTCTGAATTGTTGTTTCACCAAAAAGTTGGCGAACAGGTCAACCGCAGTACCTTTCAACCCGGCAGAACCGTCATCGGTACACACGTGCATGTCTTTGAAGCGTTTTTGATACAATAACTCCGTTAAAGTCCTGGCCCCCTGAATAACTGTTACGCGCTTCAATCTTTCAACAACCGTTGTCAGCGATGCCATCCCGATACCGCCACCAACAACGCATACATCTGAATTTGTTTTTAAATCAAATCCCCTGCCGTACGGGCCGCGGATGCCAATCGTATCCCCTGTTTTTTTATTATGCAGGGCGGTGGTAAATACCCCCCTTTTTAAGACAGAAATACCTATACACCCATCCTGAATATATGAAATAGTAAATGGCTTCTCATCGAGGAGCGGTATCCATACCATTACAAATTGCCCCGGATCAAATCGTAATTGAGATTCAAAAAAGAACGTTTTAACACCCGGTGATTCTCCCCATATATCGCAAATTTTCACCATCATCGGTTGTTCAATCATGAGCTGCGCCTATTATACTTTTTATATTGTTAACACCATTTTCCTGCATCCATTGAGACATCTCTTCGCATACCTTTTGGAAAATATCAATACCCCGATAATAGACACCCGTGCCAATCCCAACGGCGGATGCCCCTGCCATTATCATCTCCAAGGCATGACGTCCTGTTGAAATTCCTCCCACGCCAATAATGGGAATCTTTACGGCCTTATAAATATCATACACACATCGTAGAGCAATAGGTCTCAAAGCATCGCCCGTAACGCCCCCCACCTTGAAACTCAAAATGGGTTTTCGGGCTTCTATATTAATACACATCCCCGGTCCCATTGAATTCACAGCCGTAATAGCATCAGCGCCTGCGTCTTCCGCGGCCTTTGCAATTGAACAAATCTCCGGTATATTGGGAGACACCTTAACAAATACCGGCAATCGGGTAATTCTTCTTATCGCAGATGTTATCTCGAACGTCGCTTGTGGAGTGCCCTGCCCGGCAAGCAGACCAAACCCCGGTGTATGTGGACAGGAAAGAGGTATTTCTATCGCTGAGAATTTTAGTGCGGAGAGCCCTTCAACAACACGCACAAAATCATCCTTCTGCGTTCCAACCACACTGGCAATAACAGGTTTACGGACATCTTCGAGGTTGGCAAATTCCCTGGCAGCAGCCTCAACGCCGGGATTCGAATAACCCACGGCATTCAACATGCCAGCCTCAAAGGCAATAACGGTTGGGTTCTTATGTCCCTCTCGCGGCTCCCTGCTAATGGATTTGATCGTTACCGCACCCGCGCCATTCTCCCCCACCCGCTTCAACAGCGCCTTCGTTGTCCCTAATATTCCTGAAGCAAGGATGGTTGGGTTGGTTAACTGGATGTTACATAAATTGACCGACAGATCTATACGAGACATCTTGTTTCCATGAAATCTTTGAAATTCTGCATAGTCGTGTTCTCTTTTATTTTTCTTAAATTCTTTTCAAAAAACCGAATTGTTACAAAATTCTAAAAGTTTAAATATTATAGGAATCATACCATAGATACAAAAGAATTTTGCAAATTCATACTCATGATTTTTATTGACAATTCATAATACCCGTATAATGTATAAAGTTTGATA
>JAHFOW010000115.1:7814-9400 GCA_023261465.1 Planctomycetota bacterium | reverse complement strand
GGCAAATTTATGCAACTTGCCTTCATTGTTTATCCCGCAATTTACTCCTCCTTGATTTACGTTATAATCAAGATAATTACCATCACTTCCAAATTTCGCAATTGCAGGCAAAACATGAATCGTGCCGTGTAGCCGCAATGTTACAACTCTCATAGTATTCAGGGAATGAGGATAAATATTTTTTAAAACAGTATGTTGTTCTAAAAATTCCTGAACAAGAAAATCTCGTGGAATAATCTTTTCAATATCCTTAATTGATACAGGCTGCTTATCTATAAATAATTTTTGTGAAAGTATTTGTAATTTTCTGATATTTTTTCCGCCGCTGCTGTCTATGGAAGGTTTTACAATAAAATCGCCCTGATATTTTTTTAAAAAATCATATACAGTACTACCTTCAATCCATTCGTAATTTCCATCATAGTATTTACCATTAATATTTCTTAAAATAGTTTTGGGCGTTCTCATTCCCGTAAACAAATTATCGTAACTATTCTTATCCACGTATGCACGGAAAAGATCTTTTCTGTTGAGCCTGGGTTCTATAAATACATAGAAAACATCTTCCGGGATATAACGATGATCTTCAATTCCATTTACACCGATATATGCCTTATGCCACAAGGTGTCAACTTGCAAGCCATGTTTTTTCCAAAATAATTTGATGTTATTCCGTAAATTATCATTTATTTTAAAATCTTTGAGCGATGGATTATTTGCAAAGATTTTCTCAATTTCCTTCCTTTTTATACTTTTCAGTTTCCAATATTTTAATCTATTTCTGGAATTGATGTATAATTGTTTTAGATTTTGTCGTGAAAAGCTATTCTTCATTTTATAGTATTACCTTGTTGGGCAAAAAAGCAATATGTCGTTTTTTATCATCACACTTCATGCTCGATGTACCCTTTTGTCCCTGAAAAATTAATTATTTTTGCGGGATTTCCGGAAACATCTGCATTATCAGGAATTGATTCTGTTACAAAACTGTTCGGTGCAATTAATACGTTGTTACCTATTGTAATGCTTCCTACTATTACTGCATACGCACCAATCCACACTTTATCACCAATGACCGGGCATCCCAAATGTTTCCCTCGATTTACCTGACCAATTATAGCGCCGGCTTGAATATTAACATTGTTACCCACCTTAACACCTGGGTTGACAAGAATCATACCTATATAGCGAAGATGAAGCCCTTTTCCAATTTCCGCCAAAGGATGTATCTGATAACCAAATTTATAGCTATAACGTTTCAACAACAGCCGAAACATTTTAAAAATAAGCGTGTGCTTCTTATAATACTGAGCAAGCCTTATCCAAAAAAGGTAACGTACAGAAGGTTTAAACAAATAGGCCACAATAAAAGACGGCAAACCTGATTTACCACTGGTATTTCGGTAAAAATCGCATCGAATCAAATTAATGAGCTCTTTTGCAACTATAATTATTATAATCCATTATATCTTTTTTTACCCGTTCTTAGTTTTACATTCTGTACACGTCTTTCATACCATACATGTCAATTATATAGTACATTTTTCTAATTCATTTGGTCAAGAAAAACATTTAAATCGAATATA
>JAHFOW010000115.1:0-7714 GCA_023261465.1 Planctomycetota bacterium | reverse complement strand
AACCCTTAGATTCCCCATTTTTTGTTAATTTCAGTTAAGATATTTTTAGCCGTGAAGCCAAAATGCTCAGACAATACCTTTGCGGGCGCAGATGCCCCATAATGGTCAATTCCAACAATTATACCGTCTAGCCCAACAAATTCATACCAACCACTCCTTGCTGCGGCCTCGATTGCAACCCTTTTCCTGCAAGTTGGCGGAAGTATATGATTTTTATATTCTCCGGAACTCAACCTGAATAGTTCAAAACTGGGCATACTCAATAATCGTGCCTTTACTCCTTTTGCATGGAGTTGGGAGGTGACATCCAGGGCAATAGAAACCTCGGAACCGGAGGCTATAAGGATAATTTCCGGCTGTCCTTCAGCATCTTTCAGTATGTATGCACCATTTTTTATATTGCTTTGTGATGGGTATATTGTACGATTTAATACCGGAAGGTCTTGTCTGGTGAGTATCAATGCCGTAGGACCATCTTTGTGGTTCAGCGCCTCTATCCAGGATGCCGCTGTTTCTGTTGCATCTGCTGGTCTTATTACCCGGAGATTCGGAATTAATCGCAGAGATGGCAGGTGTTCTATAGGCTGGTGGGTCGGTCCGTCTTCTCCTAAAAAGATACTGTCATGGGTGAAAACATAGACGACCTGAAGTTTCATTAATGCAGCCAACCGAATGGAAGGCCGCATATAATCGGAAAATATCAAAAAAGTAGAACCAAAAGGAAGAATCCCCCCATAGAGCGCCAATCCATTTAATATTCCCCCCATGGCATGTTCGCGGATACCGAAATGGATATTACTTCCGGCAAATGCACCTTTATCAATAGATGGAGAACTTTTGATATAGGTCTTTGTTGATGGATGAAGGTCGGCCGAGCCGCCAAGTAAAGATGGTATCTTTTGGGCAATTATCTGCATCATTTCCCCTGATGCAGAACGGGTAGCAACCGAATCCTTCTTTATCGTTTTGAGTAATTCAGTTTCCAAATTCTCCGGAATATCTTTTTTTAAATAAACATCCCATAATTGCGACAAGTCCGGATTTTCCTGTTTATATTTATTAAACGTGTTTTTCCAGTTTGTGTATTCCACCTGGAGCTCGGAGATACGGCTGCTGCAAAGTTGTCGTACCTCGTCAGGAATGTAAAATGTTGGCGTTTTAGGCCAACCGAGGTTTTCCTTCGTAAGTTCCAGTTCTTTAGCGCCCAGCGGTTCACCATGCACAGAAGCCGAATCTTGTTTATTTGGACTCCCCCTGCCAATGTGGGTCTTTGCAATGATTAACGAAGGCATTTCCTTTTCATTCCGCGCGGTGTCGATTGCCCTTACAATTTCTTCGTGATTATGTCCATCAATTTTAAAGACACGCCAGTGGTAGGATTCAAACCGTTTTGCCACATCCTCGGTAAAGGTAAGAGAAGTCTTGCCTTCAATGGTAATTTGATTGGAGTCGTAAATATAAATAATATTGGAAAGACCCAGATGTCCGGCAAATGATGCTGCTTCTGACGTTATCCCTTCCATGAGGTCGCCGTCGCTTACTACCCCGTAGATGTAATGGTCGATAATCTTAGCATTTCCCTTGTTGAATCGTTCTTCCATAATCCTCTGCGCCAGCGCCATGCCTACTCCGTTGGTAAAACCCTGTCCCAGAGGGCCGGTGGTTGTTTCGACCCCTGGTGTATGACCGTATTCGGGGTGGCCTGGTGTCTTGCTTCCCAGTTGCCGGAATTGCTTTAACTCTTCCAGAGGCAGGTCATAGCCAAAAAGATGAAGAAGTGAATATAACAACATGGACCCATGTCCCGGAGACAATATGAACCGGTCTCGATTAGGCCATTGAGTATCTTTGGGATTAAATCGCAGGAATTGCATCCACAAGACAAAGGCAACATCTGCAAACCCCATGGGAAGACCGGGGTGCCCTGATTGCGCCTTTTCAACGCCATCCGCAGAAAGCATGCGAATGGTATTTACTGCAAGATTGATTTTGTTTTTGTCTATGGTATTGATGAGCATACAACAATGCCCCCTTTCTTTATAATAATTCCCCTAATTTCTTCGATTTCAACGTTGCTGCCTCAACGGCGTTGATAAAGGCAGACCTGAGCCCACCATCCTCTAATTTGCTTACGCCTTCAATCGTTGTTCCGCCTGGAGATGTAACAGCATCTTTCAACTGCGCAGGGTGTTGTCCTGTCTCCAGCACCATCTTTGCTGCGCCCATAACGGTTTGCGCCGCAAGGGCGGTGGATATATCTCTTGGCAAGCCCATTTTAACCCCCCCATCAGACATCGCCTCTATAACCATGTAGACGTAAGCCGGACCGCTTCCACTCAGTCCCGTAACGGCATCAAGATATTTCTCGTCCAGTTGAAATACCTTTCCGACTGCGTTAAAAAGGCTGGATACCAATTTCCCGTCTTCGATGGTGGCATTTTTGCCCGGCGCGTATGCCGTGGCTGAGAGTCCAATAAGGCATGGGGTGTTGGGCATTACCCGAATAATACGAATACCCGTCTGAAGTCGGGATTCTATAAAGCGTATGGGTATTCCGGCTGCTATTGATACCACAAGGTGGCGGCTCGTAATATCATTTTTCAAATTAATGAGCGCTTCGTTCATTATTTGAGGTTTTACGGCGAGTATAATGACGTCGGCAAAAGACACAACCTCACCATTCTTCTGGGTAGTCAACACGCCAATCTCCTGGCTCAAAAGTCTGCACCGCTCCACGACCACATCGCTGACCATAATATTGCCGGGATTACTCAATCCGGCATTGATAATACCTTTGCAAAGGGCCTCGCCCATTTTCCCGCCACCAATAAACCCTATCTTTTCTTTGAGCATATATGCTATTCCTTTTTAAATTTGCAGCAAATAACTGAAAAGTTAACGTAAACTGTTAACATGATTGAAATATATATCTTCAAAGGGGACAAACTTTTATTATGGCAGTATAACAATTTAATTCCTTTTAATTCTATATCTTTTTGTTTCTGCTTCACATTTTACTGCTTGTTCCTACACAAAGCATAAGAACGAATGTAGAAGATTATAAACTAGCAAAATACCAACAACCACTATCAGTCCCCTCCAGAGTATAAAAGACACAGGTAACATGTTAGGGCGGACTATGCTTTGCATTGGACAAAATAATCTGCCAATAACTCTGCTTGTTTCAAGACTGTATCAATAGCCTTTTGCTGCTTGTCCGGCGGATAGCCGTATTTGTTCAAAGTTCTTTTAACCACTACCCTCAGCTTTGCCCGTGCGCTTTCACGAATTGTCCAATCTATGGTTGCATTAGCCTTTACCTTCTCTGCAACTTCCCGTGCAATCAATCTGAGCTGCTCATCACCCAAAACCTGCACTGCACTATCGTTTATCTCCAACGCATCATAAAAAGCCAATTCATCCTCGGACAAGCCCAGTTTTGCGCCTCTCTGGTCTGCCGCCTTAATCTCTCTGGCTAACTCAATCAATTCCTGAATGATTTCGGCTGTTGAAAGCAAATTGTTCTGATACTTCCTGATGGCAGTTTCGAGCATCTCAAGCAATGCCTTGCTTCTCACCAGGTTAGTTTTTAAACGGTTTCTGATTTCGTCATTGAGGATTTTCTTCAATAATTCAAGGGCAATGTTCTGATGCTTCATTCCCTTTATCTCTAACAAAAATTCCTCTGACAGAATAGATATTTCAGGTTTCTTTATACCTGCTGCATCAAAAATATCTACAACGTGGTCTGAACTCAATGCCTCATCAACTATCTGCTTGATGGCCGTTTCAATATCAATATCCGACCTGCCTGCGCCACCACCGACAAACTTTACGAGCCTTGCCTTTACTGCCTGGAAGAAAGCAACCTCATCTTTTACCGCCAATGCCGCTTCGTGAGGTATGGACAGGGCAAACGCCTTACTGAGCAAAGTTACCTGATCGATAAAGCGGTTTTTGCCAGCTGCCAAACCTAAGATGTGTTCCTCCGCTTGCAAAATAATTGAGAGCTTTTCGCCGGGTGACGCCAAAAAGAAACGGCGATAATTAAAGCCTGTTTCCGGATATCTGCCAAAATAAGCCTCAGGATCAGCGGCAAGAATAGCTTCTTTTGTTGTGCTTGCTTCAAAGAAAAGCTGCCGTACTACCTCCAATTTTTCAATAAACATCTCAACGGCCTTCTCCTGACTCTCTGCCGGATCACCCTTTCCCCCCGAATCGGCATAGAAGGCCAATGCCTTTTTGAGGTCAGTTGCAATGCCTAAATAATCAACCACTAAACCACCGGGCTTGTCTTTGAATACCCTGTTCACCCTTGCTATGGCTTGCATCAGGTTGTGACCTCTCATGGGTTTATCTACATACAACGTATGCAAACAAGGCGCATCAAAACCGGTGAGCCACAGATCCCGAACAATAACCAGTTTCAAAGTGTCTGCCGGGTCTTTCATTCTATCTGACAAAGCCTTGCGTTGCGACTTTGTAGTGTGCTGCTTTTGCATAACAGGGCCATCGGCGCTGGATGCAGTCATTACAACCTTGATTACGCCTTTGGTCAGATCGTCATTATGCCACTCCGGTTTTAGCTTGATGATCTCATTGTAGAGGTCAACTGCAATTCTACGGCTCATCGCCACGATCATACCCTTGCCATCAAATACGGCTTGCCGTTGCTCAAAGTGCGTAACAATATCCCTGGCTAAGTTCTTTATCCTTTCCTGATTGCCTACAATAGCCTCAAGCTTTGTCCATTTAGCTTTAGCCCTTTGTTTGTCGGTTACTTCTTCGTCTTCTTCAAGTTCTTTGTCAAACTCCGTAATCAAACGTCTGCCTTCTTTATCCAGATTGACCTTTGCCAGGCGGCTTTCGTAATAAATCTTAACGGTAGAGCCATCGGCAACTGATTGTGAGATGTCATATATGTCAACATACTGCCCAAATACTGCCGGGGTGTTTACATCTGTGCTTTCAATAGGCGTGCCGGTAAAACCAATGTAGGTCGCATTGGGCAGGGCATCTCTCATATACTTGGCAAAGCCGTAGGCTATACGTTTTCCAATGACCTCTTTGGTGTCTTTGTCTTTTTCGTCATGCAACTTTGCCTCAAAGCCATATTGGGTTCTATGGGCTTCATCTGCGATAACAACGATGTTGTCCCTGTCTGACAACAGAGGCATCTGCCTCTGACCATCACCCGACGCAAGTCTCCCTCTCCCACTGGGAGAGGGCTGGGGAGAGGGTGCCGACATGCTCGGCATGAACTTTTGAATGGTGGTAAACACAATGCCGCCGGAAGCCACTTTCAACAGGTCTTTCAAATCCTCTCTGTCTTTTGCCTGTACAGGCTCTTGTCTGAGCAACTGTTTTGAAGATGCAAAGGTGTCAAACAACTGGTCGTCCAGATCATTGCGGTCAGTGATGACGACAATAGTTGGATTTTGCATCGCCTCGGATGTAATCAGTTTGCCCGCATAAAACACCATGCTCAAACTTTTCCCAGAACCCTGTGTATGCTAAATAACTCCGGCTTTTTTGTCGCCTACGTTACCCTCTCCCGACCGCTCCCAAAGGGAGAGGAGGTTGGCTATTTTTTCAAGGGTTTTATCTGTTTGGATTAATATTTTATCATTGGTGAAACGAATAACTTTGTTTCCTAATGAGGTAAGATATCTATCCTTTATTTTATCGTGTTTTTGTTGTTCTTCTATTTGATGAATTTCTCCATCTAATTCAATAATCAGTTTATGTTCATGACAGTAGAAATCAACTATGTATGTCCCAATTTGATGTTGTCTTCGGAATTTTAGACCAAAGAATTTTTTGTCTCGCACTAATTGCCAAAATGTTTCTTCTGCCGGAGTTTGTTTTTTTCTTAACTCTTTTGCCTTATTGAGTAACCCGGAAAACACCAAACCACCTTTATAATGACCCCCTCTTGTATTTCTCCCAAAGGGAGAGGCATTGCTTCCCTCCTTTTGGGAGGGATTGAGGGAGGGTTGAAAGTACCCTGCCGCCCGCAGGGTACTTTCAATAGCCCTATTGACTGCATAATATTGATGATAGGCTGCTAACTTCTTCACAGTTTCAACATGTAAAACACCCTCTCCCTCGTTCCCTCTCCCACTGGGAGAGGGATGAAAGGGTGAGGGTTTCGAAGAAATAGATTTTTCGAATACGATGAAGTTGCGCACGAGGTCTAACAAGGTAGTGGGATTCAGCATCCCTTTTAAGAGGATTTCTAACTCTGGAATAAACTTCGAAACCTCTTTTGTACCGTCCACAGACTTCCATGCCATAAAGCGGCTGTAACCAGCAGAAACACTTCCCGCCTTGCATTCGTGGCCATCAGAAATCACACAAAAGGCGTTGAAGTAAACAGGCCCGGAATAGTCGCTTTGTAGGTTTGTATCTGGTCAAAGGCCTTCCTGATGGTAGCATTTTCATCTGCTGGATTTTTTAATTCAATCAGCACTATGGGAATACCATTGACAAAGAGCAAAATATCAGGCCGTTTGTTCTGGTTGTTCTCAATGACCGTGTACTGATTGACCACCGAAAATTCATTGTTGAGGGGATTGTTAAAATCTATGAGCCAAACGTAATCTGATTTTTCATCAGACCCTCTTCCAACCTCTCCCAAAAGGAGAGGAGAACGATAAGTTACCGGAACACCATCGGTAAGGAAACGGTGAAACGTCTCGTTATTGGTAAGCAATTCAGGTGAATTTATACGCTGCACTTCACGAAGCGCCTGTTCCCTGGCATCTGCAGGAATGTCTGGATTAAGTTTTTGGATGGCAGCCCTGAGCCTTTCCACCAAAACAACATCACTGTAAGCCTGCCGTTCAGGAAACTCACCATCGGGGGCAATATCTGGTCCGTGAAGGAACTGAAAGCCCAGGTCTTCTAATTCCTTTACGGTGTAAAGTTCTATATCGTTTTCGGTGATTTTGCTCAATGAAACACTTTCATCAAATAACCATCAAATAAAAACCTAAGTCCAAAAGGGTATTGAGCAGGTGTAGTTATTTTGCGATAGAAAATAGGTCTTGGACATATTTCAGGTCGCTCATACAGAGCTTTCTTTGATACTTGAATTTTAATGCTACAAATAGGTCGCCACTCTGTGGCTTATCGGCTCATAGCCTCTCATTTACAAACAGACCACCCCTAACGGGGTTACGTTATTATTTCCTTTTTTCTCTATAAACAGGTTGCCCCTAATGGGACTGTTATGTTGCTTCTGTTAGGCTGATTTGCATTTTTCTGGCTCCAGCGGAGTCAACTGTTTGTAGCATTGAATACGAATAATATATTTAGCTCCGTAGGGGCGGCCTGTTTATTCTATCCATTCAAACAAATATTTTTCATCATATTTAATTTCATATTTCTTCAGAAAGTCAAGGTATTCTTCCTTAAAAGTTTTCTTTTTGTGATGTTCCTCTTGGTTTAGAATGTATTTGATAACTGCGTCAATGTGGCTTCTGGAATAAGAGAAAGCGCCAAATCCTTCCTGCCAATTGAATTTGCCGGGCGTCCACTTGCTATCATTGATGAAATTTGAAGAACCGGCTTTTATGTCCCTTGCCAAATCAGAAATGGCAATGGATGGTTTTAACCCAACCAACAAATGTGTATGGTCGGGCATGCAAAAAACCGACAATATTTTTTGTTCGCGGTTCTGCACAATACCTGTAATATGTTTCTGTAATTC
>JAHFOW010000252.1 GCA_023261465.1 Planctomycetota bacterium | reverse complement strand
GGCTTCATACGTTGTCCGCGCTGCGTCAAGGTCATTTATTGATATTACCTTGCTTGCAAATAACCGTTTTGACCGCAGGTACGTACGCCGGTTATTTTTTGCGTTTACCCTTGCCTTTTCAAGGGAAGCCACAGCCGTCGCAAGGGTGGCCTCTGCCCTTTGTACCTGATGTTCAAAGGGCACGGGATCGATTTGCGCCACAATCTGCCCTACCTTGACGATGGAATTAAAATCGGCATACAGTTTGGTGATAATACCGGTGACCTGGCTTCCGATGATGACCGTCCGGACGGGATTGATCGTGCCCGTTGCGGTGACATATTTACTAATAGTATCTCTATCAATCTTTGTTGTTTTATATTGAATGGTATCCGTGCCCCGCGTCAGGAGGATCGTTGTTACAATAAGAGCGATAAGACATGGAATGCCAATAATGATATATTTTTTCATCAAATATTTCTAAATCAGTCGTGAGCTTTTTATACCCTCGGTATACAACGTCATTGTTCTGTGTATGGGTAAAGTTTTAAAATGGATAATTACTTAAGGATAATAAAATTCACGAGGTATGGCAATTACAATTTTAAGGATATTATAGCGAAGCGAAGCAATCTTTCTTCCATAAACAAACACTACCTCATGACACATCCATTTTTAAAAACACCTCCACGACCTTCGGGTCGAATTGCGTGCCGGCGAGTGAGCGGATGTGTTCGCGTACTTCTTTGGCTGGTATGCCCTTCCGGTACGGGCGGTCGGAGCGCATGGCGTCCCATACGTCTACCACGGCAAAGATACGCGCTGCAAGCGGTATCTGTTCTCCTTTGAGTCCACGCGGATACCCTGTGCCATCCCACTTTTCGTGGTGGCAGTAAGGAATATCAATTGCCGGGTGCAGGTAGGCAATGGGAGAAAGAAGGTTATAGCTGTAAATCGGATGTTTCTTCATTACCGTCCATTCTTCTTCATTCAGCGGTTTATCTTTCAGGAGGATACCATCGGGTATACCCATCTTGCCAATGTCGTGGAGTAAGGCGCCGCGGCGGACGTGAATAATATCGGCTTCGCTAACAAGCCCAATCGCTGTAGCTACCTGCACCGTTAGTTCAGTTACCCGCCGTGAATGGCCTTCTGTTTCCCTGTCACGTAAATCAAGGGCGCGCGCCCAGCCTTCGATGGTGCTGTCATACGCCATCAGGAGTTCAATATTGGAACGCCGTAAATCTTTAAAGAGTGTGGCATTATCGATGGCGATTGCAGCCTGTCCTGCAAGGGTTTCAAGGAAATCCGTCCACTCCTGCCCATGCTGAATGGGTTTTCGGTAGTAGACCTCTATCACCCCTTTCATTTGCCCCTTTGCGGTAAGCGGCATACAATAGTATGCCGCAAACGATTCCTGTGCAAACATTTCTTTTTGAAGGATAATTTCATTCGACTTACTTACGTCAGGAATACAAATGGTACAATTCTCCAGGAGTGATGTTCCCGTTAATCCTTCACCCAGATGTATACGGGTATGTTGAATCTGCGTCGTAATAAAACCACGACCACCGGCATATCTCAGCGCTTGCATATAAGGGTCAAAGAGGAGTACATCAATGGCATCGGCATTCAGTTGTTGAAACGCCCTGTCCAGAAACACGTCAATCGTGACATTCAGATCGAGGCTGGAAATAATCGCCTTATCAATATCGCGCAAGGCAATGAGGTGTTGCATCTGAGTTCTTGCATGTTCCTCCGCATGTTTTCGCAGTAAAAACATACCAATCTGCCTTCCTATTGCAGAAATCCTCATGAGCGTATCTTCTTCTTCGACTATATTACTGCTGAAAAAGCCCATAACACCGAGTATCCGGTTGTCGCCAACTATCGGGAAAAAGAAGGCGCTGTGCATACCCTCTTTTAACGCAACCGCAGCCCTGACGCATCCTGGATTATGTGTGACATCAGGTACCCAAAGTGGTTTGCCATCCACCCATACCTTACCTGGCAGTGCATAGTCGGAAGTCAATGCCATACCCCTGGTCATTGCAATAAACTCTGGCATATTTATTAACGGTGAATGCCAGAGTTCAGCGCAACGCAAGACGTTGTTTTGCTCATCAACCAGCCATATTTCTCCATACCCCCAATTAATACCCTCGCAAATCGTCTGAAGAATTTTTGGAAATGTATTTTTCGTGGTATCAGGTTCGGCAAGTATCTTAGTGACCTCATGCTGGGCAGCCAAACGGCGTTCGTTCTTCTTACGCTCGGTGACGTCGCCAAACGTCACAACCGCTCCAACAATTTTGTCGTTTTCTAAAACAGGTGTACTGGTATAGTATACAGGGAAGCTCGTGCCATCCTTTCTCCAGAACACATCATCTTCCACTCGATGGATATTCCCAGACTTTAATACCTCATAGGTTGGACACTTTTCAGTACTATAAGGAGTTCCGTCTGCCATTGAATGATGGAAAATTGAATGCGCATACTTGCCAATAATTTCCTCAAGTTTCCAACCAAGCATCTTTAACGCAGCCGGATTAAAAAATGTTACGTTTCCCTGCAAATCAACACCATAAATACCTTCGATTACAGAATTTAAAATCATTTCATTTTGATGTGCGAGTTTTTTGAATTTATTTTCCGCTTGTTTACGTCCAGATATATCCCTGACTACGCCGCTCGCCAGCCACTCCCCCTGTATCTGCATGGCAGAGACGGTAATTTCTATGGGGAATTCAGTCCCATCCCTGCGCAAGGCAAATACTTCAAGGGTCTTTCCAATAACATGGCCATTCCCCGTTTGGAAAAATTCTTTTAAACCCTGATATGCCTTTTCCCGATATCTTTCAGGTACAATCAGTGCGTGCATGTCTTTGCCATTGGCTTTATTTTGGGTGTATCCAAACATCTCTTCCGCCTTTTTATTCCACAGATGAATGATTCCCGGTTTTTTCAGGCAGATAACGGCGTCGTTTGCCGTCTCCATTATGGCACGGAATTGGGTCTCGCTTTCTGCCAATCTTTCTTCTGCCTGTTTGCGCTCTGTAATATCACGAACAATTGCGACCCCTCCTTTTAAGACACCATGTTCATCCATTAAGGGGCGTGCGGTGACGCTCACCCATAGACTTTTTGTTTCCTTTATAAACTTGA
>JAHFOW010000251.1 GCA_023261465.1 Planctomycetota bacterium | reverse complement strand
TCATCGCCAATATTCGCTCCCGGCGCCATGCCAAGACCGCCTACCTGCGCAGCGCAGGCATCGGAGATATAATCGCCATTGAGATTCGGAGTGGCAATCACATCGTATTCCTCCGGTCTGAGAAGCACCTGCTGAAACATGGCGTCCGCAATACGGTCTTTTAAAACAATCCTGTCTTTAGGCGCTACGCCGTTATGCCTTTCAAAAACCTCATCTTCCGTTACCACGGCCTGAGGGAATTCCTCTTTTGCGAGCGCATATCCCCATTCGCGGAAGGCGCCTTCGGTAAATTTCATGATATTTCCTTTGTGCATGAGGGTAACGCTCTTCCGGCCTTTATCGATTGCATATTGTATGGCACGGCGAATTAACCTTTTTGAGCCGGTTGCGCTCATGGGTTTGATACCAATACCAGAATCCTCGCGTACTTTTTTACCGAATTCATTTTTCAAAAAGGCGATAATCTTTTTTGCCTCAGCAGAACCCTCTTTGTATTCAATCCCTGCATACACATCCTCGGTATTTTCACGGAAAATAATTACATTCAATTTTTCGGGTGATTTTACCGGGCTGGGCACGCCGTCAAAGTATCGCACCGGACGTACACAAGCGTATAAATCGAGTTCCTGTCTTAACGTTACATTTAAACTCCGGATGCCGCCGCCAACGGGTGTGGTTAAAGGCCCCTTAATGGCCACTTTGTATTTCTTTATGGCATCCAGGGTATTTCGGGGCAACCATTCTCCGCATGATTTAAATGCGGTTTCACCGGCAAAGACCTCCAGCCAGTGAACCCGCTTCTTGTTGTTATATGTCTTACTTACCGCAGCGTCAAATACCCTTACCGATGCATTCCAGATATCAGGACCCGTGCCGTCTCCCTTGATAAATGGGATGATTGGGTCGTCAGGGATAATCAACCGGGTTTTTTCTATTGTTATTGCTGTGCCACTCGTTGAACTGTTCTTTGCCATGGGTAATGTAATTCCTCCTTCCCCTTTTTATATTATATTCCTAAAGAGGGTAAACTCATTAAAGCTATTAAAAAAAATATCTTTTTACCATAAACATTTTCTTTGTTATACTACCTACAGGATAATTTTATTTCAACTTAATATTTTGTGGTGAACTATGAAGGTTCAATTTGTCGGCGCTACAAGGACAGTTACGGGTTCCTGTTATCACATACAGAAGGAAAAAATACACATACTCGTTGATTGTGGGGCTTTTCAGGGTACAAAGGAGAATGAGCAGAGGAATGAAGAACCGTTCCCGTTTCAAGCCTCTGAGATTCACTATCTTTTGTTGACTCATGCCCACCTTGACCATTCGGGTCTCATCCCCAAACTGGCGAAAGAGGGTTTTAAGGGTAAAATACTTGCCACTCAAGCCACGGCTGATTTGTGCGGTGTTGTTTTGCTGGATTCTGCACATATCCATGAACATGATGCCGAATGGGAAAATAAGAAGCTTATGAGAGCCGGCAAACCGCTTGTCAAGCCTTTGTATACGGTACAAGAAGCCGCTGATAGCCTGACTCAAATCCAGGGAATTCCCTACAATGAGACGCTCGAACTGGAAAATGGGATAAAGGTTCGATTTCAGGATGCAGGGCATATCCTGGGATCTGCTATTATAGAATTATGGATAACAGAAGGCGCGCAGGAGAGGAAGCTGGTTTTTTCCGGCGATCTTGGACAGAAGAATTTACCTTTAATTAAAGACCCCACTCCTATAGAGGAAGGCGATTATATATTCATAGAGTCGACTTATGGTAACAGAACCCATAAAGGGATAAAAGAGACGATAGAAGAATTTACCCGGGCTGTGATTGAGTCCATTCAAAGAGGTGGAAATGTAGTGATTCCGGCCTTTGCCGTGGGAAGGACACAGGACATCCTTTACATCCTGAATCAGGCGGGTAGGGAACGAAAGCTGGGCAGCATTCAGGTCTTTGTGGACAGTCCCATGGCCCTGCAGGCGACGCGTATTACCATAAAACATCCGGAGTGTCTGGATGCGGAGACCTTAGAGCTTATGAAAACGGGGGGATTTCCACGGAGTACGCTGAGTGTGAAGTTTACGGAAACGGTTGAAGAGTCCATGAAGATTAATGAAATCAAGAGTAATGCGATCATTATATCTTCAAGCGGGATGTGCGAGGGCGGCCGCATCAGGCATCATCTGAAGCATAACCTCTGGCGTCCGGAATGTAGTATTATCTTTGTCGGCTTTCAGGCGCAGGGTACGTTAGGGCGCAGGATTGTGGAAGGCGCTAAGATGGTAAAAATATTTGGAGAAGAGATTGCCGTGAATGCCAGGGTCTACACCATTGGCGGTCTTTCAGCCCATGCCGACCGCGATGAACTACTAGGATGGCTTAGTAAGTTCAAAAAAAATCCGCAACGTGTTTTTGTAATGCATGGCGAAGAAGAAGTTGCCATGAAATTTGCAGAAACCGTTCATAACCAATTAAACTTTGATACTTACGTGCCCCGTAGTTTAGAAGAAGTAAAAATTTAAACAAATACGGTAGGAGTAGGGCGCTCCGTGCCTTTGTTTGTAAATAAACCGTTTAAGCAGTTTAAACGGTTTTAAGCGGCTTGAACTGTTTGATCTGTGCAAACGGTTATAGGGATAAAGCATTCGCGTTATGATTTATATTGAAATTTCTATATATTAAATTAATTTATTTGAGGAGAAGAAGTTAAATGGACATTCTTGTTTCTGGATCGCTGGCTTATGACAGGATCATGGACTTTCCCGGAAAATTCTCCGATCATATATTGCCTGACAAGATACACATGCTCAACGTGTGTTTTATGATTAATGGCCTGATGGAAAATTATGGCGGCACTGCGGGGAATATTGCCTACGGACTTTCTTTGCTTGGCGAAAGCCCGATTATTGTAGCTACGGCGGGACGTGATTTTAACCCGTACAAGAATTGGCTGGCACAACATAAAGTTTCTACAAAGTATATCAAGATTATCGAGGAGGAACTCACGGCAGGCGCATACATAACCACTGACCAGTCCGATAATCAGATAACGGCATTTAATCCGGGGGCCATGAAATTCAACGCCGATTTTGATTTTGATTCTGTCGCTTCCAAACAGACTATTGCGATCGTTGCGCCGGGTAATCTGGGGGA
>JAHFOW010000114.1 GCA_023261465.1 Planctomycetota bacterium | reverse complement strand
CCCGCTGTTTGTAAGTATCTTGGTATCCCTTTACAGCACCACGATGCCCTATCCGACGCAGAAGCATGCGCCAGGATCATGATAGCAGCGAGGGAATACGGTCATTTTTGAGTATATCGCACTTAGAACAAAGGGCCTGTGAAATACACAGGCCCTTTTATTACCTATTTACGGTAGTTTTGTTACTTTTTGAATTTCCACATTTCCATCGCCGTCTGAATAATCGCCATAAGGAGCAATAACTCCTGGGTTTTTACCAGAGCCATCTACACAAGGCGTGCTATAGTATCCCATAAACGTAACTGGCACCAGCGGGTCTGACCCGCCATTAAGAGGCGGAGATTGTTCCTTGGTTATTGCACCCTGCATTGACCAGTTGCCCGGCGCTCCTGTTGGATTAAAAGCGCCATAAGCTTCGAACATGAAATTTCTCTTATCCTTTCTTCGATCATTCCAGCCGACATATACCCTTCCTGTCTTTTTTTCTACTCCGATTGCAGGCTGAAACTGGTCTGTTAAGGCGTCTGGTTTATCGCTATTTATCATATCAGGGGCAGACCATGTCATACCGCCGTCTGAAGAACGGGTAAAATAAATATTTGAAAAATGATAATCAAGACACCCTGAAATGTCTGGGACAAATTTATCTTTTCCGTCCTGCCAGATGGCATAAACGATATTCGAATTCTTCGGGTCAACTGCTACTCCGCCAATGTCTACGGGGTTGTGAAAATTGCCCTGTCCAAATGTGCCATTTCCGCAACGCATTACATCGGCGACAAGATTATTCGTACCAGAATTGGTATCAACGAAGGTTGCTCCACTATCGATAGATTTTTTCATCCGGATATGACGGTCTCCACAAGGAAATGTATCAAAATCTTCCCAACCCACATAAATGTTTCCATTGGATGCGACGGCAACTTTTGCGCCTTGTGCAAGTGGTCCTCCATAACCAAAATTAGCGACGGCTACTGGAACCGTCCATGTCTTCCCTCCGTTGGTGGATTTGACATATTCAATATACTGATCATAGATGGAACTATAGTATACATTAACAACGGTATATACGATATGAATCGTGTCTTTGTTTGCGTTAGCGCCAGGCACTACTGCCATGTGGGGCATATCGAGAAGGTATCCTCCATAGTTATAAACCGTGCTATAATTTTTTGCAGCAGCCGGAACTGCCCCGCCAAATGTCTTTCCACCATCAGTGGACTGTAGGACTGATATGCCACTCATAGTGACAGTGGAGCGGACAAACTTTTCAAGAAGGTACGACATACAGCAGATGTAAATACGCGGAGGTGGAGCAGGCGCCTCTACAGAGTTTGCAGACGGCGAACCTGCAGCCACTACCACAGGGTTTCCTATAAGATCCTGAAGCAGTATATTACAATCCGATATCGGATCAGGAAGCAATGGTCCCATATCTTTAAATAATGGGGCAACCTTGCTTGCGTTACTCGCCCAACACCAACCGATGCTGCTAAAGCTCATACTTGGGCTTGGGCTTGGCAAAACGAGGGCGGTGCGTACATAGCTTCCCGCATCGAAGAAGGCAACAACGGCGTTTTCGCCCCACCATGCAGAACTTGGTTCAGTCTGGTACTGGCCATAAATTCTGGAATATTTAAAATCTGCATCAACGTCATTTCCCGGCGAAAGTCTCGACGCCTTTGGCTTAAGAAGCTTTCTCGTGTCATCGTTCTTTTCTAAAATACTTTGTACGGTGGGCCTGATTTCGTCCCATTTCTGACCCAAACCTATAAGCCACTGATTCCCGCTGGAGAGCAAATTCGCATTTTCTCCGAGACCTTCTTTTATAGCCTTCCCTGTATTTGCCAGCAAATCAAGGTGTTCTAAGTTATTTGCAGGAATAGCAACCGTGTTGTTCGCTTGCGCCGCATGTGTTCGTGAGTGGCTTGAAGCAATAAACAATGATGAACCGATAATAAGGATTGTTAAAACGATATGTTTTTTCATAAACAGTCTCCTTAAAATACGTATTTTAAAATAGAATACATACATTTTTAAATATTCTGTTCACACCTCACCGCTCCTCTCTATTTATAATTGTTGTATTAAATACCTATAACAAAAGCACCATCTTCGGTTATCTCACCGTACTCGCAGAGCGTTTTATTAAAACTTTTACATATTTATTGTTATTGCGAACGGTAGTGAACCAATCTTGAGCCTTTGCAATACCAGATTTTACTTCGCCTCTGCGTTCCACACAATGACATTTGTACTGTATACTTTGTTTTCCCGAAACAATATGCTAGCTCATCAAAAATTTCTCAAACCGTTCCATTCCTTTTTCGATATTTACCATAGAGGTCGCGTAAGAAATCCTGATGTAATCATCTGCGCCAAAGGGTGCGCCTGGGACGAAGGCTACATAAGCCTTTTCGAGCAAAAGATTGACCAGATCAAAAGAGTTTGTAACCGACTGGCCAGCGATCTTTCTTTTGTAAAGGTCTGATACCTTCGGAAATGCATAAAATGCGCCTTGTGGAAGCAGGCAGGAAACGCCTTTAATCTTATTCAGCCGGTCTATAACATATTTTCTCCGTTTATCAAACTCTTTAACCATAATGACGACTGAATCCTGACTGCCTTTTAGCGCTTCGACTCCTGCCTTCTGGGCAACGGAGTTCGCCCCGGAGGTTGTGTGGTCCTGGATGTTTGTTGCTGCCTTAATGATTTCTTCCGGGCCTGCTGCGTAACCTAAACGCCAGCCTGTCATGGAGTATACCTTGGAAAATCCATTTACGGTGATAACTTTTTTGTAACATTCTTCATTAAATGTTGCAGGGCTTACATGCCTGGCGCCGTCATAGAGGACTTTCTCATAAATTTCATCAGAGATTACATATAGGCCTTTCTCCACAGCAAAACAAATAATTTCCCGCAGTTCTTTTTCAGTATAAACCATTCCCGTAGGATTACCCGGACTGTTCATAAAGAGCAATTTTGTCTTTGGTGTGATAGCTTTAGCAAGAGAATCCTTTGTTATTTTAAAGTTTTCTTTATCTGAGGTATTCAAAAAAACCGGTTTTGCGCCTGCCATGATTACCATTTCCGGATAACTTACCCAATAGGGGGCAGGGATAATGACTTCGTCGCCGGTATCACATACAACAAGCACCACGTTCAGAATAGATTGTTTTGCGCCTGCGGATACCAAAATCTGCGAAGGGCTGTACCTCAGGTTATTATCTTTGAAGAGTTTTTCACCGATAGCCTCCTTTAAATCGGGTGCGCCCGATGTCGGGGTATATTTATTGTGGCCATCCCTGATGGCCTTAATTGCCGCATTCTTTACATTTTCCGGCACATCAAAGTCAGGCTCGCCGGCACCAAATCCGATTATATCAACCCCTTTTGCCGCTAACTGTTTTGCCCTGGCTGTAATAGCAAGCGTTGCTGACGTTTTTACCTCTCTCGCAATTCTCGATAACGCCATATACAAACTTCTCCTTTAATAAATGAAAAACTAATCCGGAAACATCTTGCCGGGATTTAAAATTCTTTTGGGATCAAATAAATGCTTTATATCTTTCATGATTTGTAATTCTCCCGGCGGTATTTCAAGAGGCACATACTTTGATTTTACATTACCAATACCATGTTCGCCTGAAATAGTGCCGCCGACCGCAACGGTATGCCTTAAAATTTCTTCTATCATGCTTTCTGCCAGCGTATGTTGCTGACTTCCTTCCTGATGCATGATATTGACATGAATGTTGCCATCCCCTATGTGGCCGAAGTTGGCAACGTGTAACGACGGATACCGTTTATGAATATCAGTTATTCTCTGCAATATCTCCAATATCTTACTGCGTGGAACACAGATATCTTCATTAATTTTACAAGGCGCAATTTTATAGAGCGCCGGGGAGATAGCACGCCGTACTTCCCATAATGTTTCACGCTCAATAACAGTTTTTGCCGATATTGCCTTAAAGGCATGATTTTCAGCGACTATTTTTTCTATGAGAGCTAACTCTGTCCTGACGCTCGTCTCTTTTCCATCGACTTCGATAAGGAGAATTGCATTTACTTCTGCGGGTATTTGCATTTCTTGTTTATATTTACAAATACAATCGATACTCGACTTGTCAATAAACTCCAGCGCTCGGGGGAGTAAATTATTTGCAATAATCTGGTTGGCAGCTTTTACCGCCTCCTGAGGCGTCTTAAAAAAGGTTAAAAGTGTTTCAATTTTTTCCGGAAGGGGAAGCAATTTTACGGTAATTTGAGTGAAAACACCAAGCGTACCTTCTGACCCGACGAATAGACGGGTCAGGTCATATCCCGTTACGCTCTTCAGTGTCTTACGGCCTGTGTGAATAATACTTCCATCTGCAAGCACCACCTCAAGAGACAGGATGTAGTCTCTCGTTACCCCATATTTTAAACCGGTAATTCCTCCTGAACATTCGGCAACATTTCCGCCGATCGTAGAGAATGCAGCGCTCGCCGGATCTGGCGGGTAAAAGAGCTTATATTTTGCTACCTCACTTTGCAATGTTTGGGTGACAACGCCTGGTTCAACCGTGGCTGTAAGGTCTTCAGGAATAATCTCTGCTATTTTATTCATGTTGGTGAAATCCAGCACAATCCCGCCTTCCAGCGGCACTGCGCCGCCTGTCAGCCCGGAACCGGCGCCTCGCGGGTACACAGGTATTTCATGCTTATATGCATAGCGTAAGACGTCAGATACATGCCGTGTTGTATGAGGGCGTAAGACAACGTCGGGCAGGTATTTTTGTTTTGTGCCATCACACGCATAACATATCCGCTCTTCAATCGTTGAAAGCACATTTTCCCTACCCACAAGCAGAGAAAAGTCTTCAAACAAGGCAGATTTTTTTTGCTTTATAATTACCATTGATAACCAACCTGCAAAGCATTTCTGAATGTGTATTCTTCGCTTTGATTATTGAGTCCAAACCCAATACCAACGCTCACAACGAGCATTTTACTTAGTTGAATGTCTATGTTGGGGACGACATAATGAGCCTGGCTTGATGATACTCTCATATCTCCCATATCTCCATGAAATTCTATTCCTGTCGTTATTTTATCAGAAATGTTGTATTGTACAGCATTTGCATAGAAATAGGCGAGTCCTATAGGGGCTTCTTCGTATCTATAAAAGAATCCCGGTCCTAAAATAAAGGTAAAATTATCTACAGACTTAGTAAATATAGGCCTGAGCTCGATACTATTCGAATACAGTTCCTGTGCGAGCGGGTCTGTATATTTTCCCGTACTAAATGCCCACTCATTATTTAAACGGAAATCAAACCATTTACTTTCAAATACCGCGATATTAAATTCTGTCTTTATAAGGGTGAGCTTTAAATCATTATCTTCTGGGTCTGGACTTCCCGATTGACTGTCGACGTCAAAATAGATGGATTGTGACCATCGATCCATAATACCCGTTTCGATTTCGATTTCGTGGTACATCACATTGCCTTCGTCCCCTGCAGATGAAGGGATGGCTAAGGATGGAATAAAATCATTCGTATAGGTTACCCAGGTAACTCCTGTTGCAGGTCTTTTATCGCCGTAAAGTTTTAGGTGGCGGGCATCTACCGTTGAACAGAGGAAAAATCCAAAAAGGAATAGTAGCATACAAAGAACATTGAATAAAAAAGCCCTTTGTTTCGCTCTCCCCTTGTTTGTTTTCTCTTTCATTTTCTTCTTTTATTTCAAAAGTATTCTCATACAAGTAATTTGGACGGATACTGTAATAAATTTAGGGAAATAAGTCAAATTCTTTTCGTTTGCAAATAATGCGGGGAATTGCTATAACTTGCGGTAACCGGAAAACTTATTGGTTAATCCACACTGCAATCCGGAAAGCAGCGCTCTTTCCCCATAAAAGTTGTTTGCAAAAACGATGAAGGAGAACTATCAATGATTGCCGATGAAAATCAGGTTATAGGTGGTATTCAACAGGAACAAAACTCAGGAAACGAGGTACGGCAGTTTGTAGAAATACGACTTGAGAAAGAACTCTATGGCATCCCTATTGAAAAGACCCGTGAGGTTGCCGTGCCAGTGAAAATTACGGCCATTCCAGGGACTCCTCCGCATATTATGGGACTTATGAACCTTCATGGGGAAATTCTATCCGTTGTGGATATAAAATCATTACTTAACATGAAAACTTCAGTCCCGGCGGAGACTAGCCGTGTCGTGGTGATTAAAACACGAGAAGGCCCCGTGGGGATTTACTGTGACGAAGTCATCAATATATACGATATCATGAAGAAAGATATTGAAGTTCCACTTTCCACTTTGAGTAATGAAACAGGCGCTTATGTAAAAGGACAGGCACAGACTGCTCATGGTTTGATGGGCATTCTGGATATAGAAGGATTATTATTAAAACAGGAGAAATAATTATGTTGGATATTTACTGGAATCTCGTTATACCGCTTGCAATTATCCTTGCGTTTAATATTTCCTTATGTGTGCTTATAAAGATAAAAGTTATTCAAAAACTCAAACTGACGAAGAATTTGATTGTCGTTTTACTTGTGGTGACTTTAGTACCTATCCTTTGTATCGTATTTACAAATGAAAGAAAAACATCTTCCATTATTTATGATAATGTATGTAATAATTTGATATCTGTAGGGAAAACACGCGCCCTGTTTTTGAATGAAAGGTTTGAAGATGTAAAACTTGATGCAGAAGTTATTGCAAAACATTATATTATCGAAGAGTTTTTAAGACAGGTATCGATCGAGAAGATAAATAAGTCGGATGCTAATTTTAATATGCTGTTAAAGAACACGCAGGAACACTTAAATAGGATTTTGTCTTCCGATAAATATGAAGATATCATGCTGGTTACTGCTGAAGGAAAAATAGAATTAACCGGTACGAAGCATAAACATGCGGAAGAACTAGGTTTAGATATTTCTATGGAGGCCTATTTTAAACAGGGTAAGGAGAATACCTGTTTTACCGATTTGTTTTATAATAAATTTGCCGGTGAAAATCTCATGTATATCATAACACCCTGTAATGACCAGCAAGGGCGATTTATTGGATGCGTTATGTTGGAAATGGACATGGGCAGGATTAATGATGTGTTGACGAACAGGGAAGGCCTGGGTGAGTCAGGAGAGACGTATCTCGTGAATAAGGAAAAACTTATAATTTCTGAATCCAGATTCCTGAAAGATTCGGTGCTCAAGGTGAAGGTAGATACCCTTGGAGCGCGGGAGGGTTTGGCCGGAAAAAGTGGGGTTGCTATCTACCCGGATTACAGGAATATTCCGGTAATAGGTTACTGGCATCCCATAAAATATACAAACTGGGTATTGTTGGCGGAGATTGATAAAAAAGAGGCATTTGAGCCATTGCGAATGAACAGGAAGAACCAGATAATTCTTGTCTCGACAGTGGTGGTTATCGTAGTCTTTATCGCTATTTTTTCAGCACGTATCACCGTAAAACCAGTACAGGAGTTAACAAAGGTTGCTGAGTATGTTGGGGAGGGAAAACTAGACCGTGATGTAAAGACACAAAGCTATGACGAAATCGGTTTTCTGATAAAGGTCTTCAATGAAATGATAAAGAATATGCGGTTGCTGGCAAGGCAGGCAACAATTATATCAAGCGGAGACCTTACCGCCAGCGTGGAGGCAGAGGGGGAACTTGCCGGCGCATTTAACTCCATGCTGGAAAATTTACGCACGATGATCAGGCAAACCCAGGAGTCTATTGCACGTATCTCCTCTGCTTCAATGGAAATCTTATCCAGTTCAGAAGAACAATCGAGCGGAACTTCTGAGCTTGCTGCCTCTGTTGGTGAAATAACGGCAACAATTGAGGAGCTCGCCAGTTCATCAAAACAAATTGCGGCAAATGCAGAGTCCGTTGCCAGGGCCGCTGAAGGTTCAGAAGCCTCAGGTCGGCACGGCACAGAATCAGTTATGGAATCTGTTCATATTATGGAAGATATCAAGAATGTGACGAAGGAAAATGCTTGTAAAATCATTTCGTTAAGTGAAAAATCTCAAAAGATCG
Source organism: Planctomycetota bacterium (assembly GCA_023261465.1). Taxonomy (GTDB): domain Bacteria; phylum Planctomycetota; class Brocadiia; order Brocadiales; family Brocadiaceae; genus JAHFOW01. The sequence continues at coordinate 1,432 of JAHFOW010000114.1, read as the reverse complement.
GAGAGGTGCTGGGAATTATAAAAGATATTGCGGGAGAAACCCATCTTCTTGCGCTCAATGCTTCAATAGAGGCGTCATCGGCGGGTGAATTTGGCAAGCGTTTCGGGGTGGTTGCCGCAGAGGTGCGGAGACTCGCGGAGCGGACACGGGTGGCGGCTGAAGAGATAAAGGGTGTTATTTCCGAGATTCAGGCGGCAACAAATGCGGCGGTCTTAACAACGGAACAAGGCGTTAAAAATGTGGAAAAAGGCGTAGAAGTTGTGCAAAATGCAGGGCGGTCAATCGAATCAATACTGCATCTGGCGAGAGAAACGACCGATGCCTCCAAGCAGATTGTTATGGCAACGCAGCAGCAGAAAAGCGCAACAGAACAGGTAGCTGAGACGATGAAAGAGATATCTGTGGTTGTAAAACAAACGGCCGTTGGTTTGAAACAATCAACAGCAGCAGTTGTTGAATTGAATAAACTGGCGGATGATTTTAAGGAGTCGATTAAAAAGTTTAAAATCTAATTACAAGGAAAGAGAAACGCCATGATACCTATATTTATTGCCTCTGTTTCACCTTTTTCCGGAAAGAACCTCATTTGCCTTGGATTGGGATTAAAGTTCAAGAAAGATGGCTATAACGTTGGTTACTTTAAACCCATGGGATTTTCTCCGGCTTTTGTTGAGAATGTGGTTACTGACGAGGATGCGATCTTTCTTTCCCGCGCACTGGAGGTAAGAGAACCACTCGATTCGATTTGCCCCGTGGTTTTGACAGACGACCTCATCAGACGATTTATGAGCGGCGAAGATTTGAATATCCGTCAGAAAACCATGACGGCCTTCCGGCAGGCGTCTCTGGAAAAAGATATTATGATCGCAAGGGGCGTGGGACGGCTTTCCGGAGGGATGTGCCTTCATTTCTCTGAGCTGGATTTTATTAAGGAATCCAGGTCCAGGGTAATCTTTGTGGATAAGTATCAGTCTCACGTTGACACGCTCGATGGGTTCCTGTACGCATCGAAGATGTTGGGGGACCAGTTGCTTGGCGTGGTATTTAACCTTGTTCCCGCCGCAAAACTAAATTATGTACGGGAAATACTGGTTCCGTTTCTTAAAGCGAACGGGATTGAAACGCTGGGGATTATTCAGAAAGATCCCATTCTTGGCGCGGTGTCAATCAGGGAGATGGTGAACGCCCTGAATGGGCATGTCCTCTGTTGCGAGGATAGGATGGATGAATTAATTGAACATTTTATGATTGGCGCAATGAACGTAGAAAGCGCCCTGAGTTATTTCCGCAAGGTTTCAAATAAGGCGGTTATTACCGGCGGAGACCGGAGCGATATCCAACTGGCTGCGCTTGAAACTCCTACCAGGTGTCTTATCCTTACCGGCGAGCTTTATCCCAACGCCGCTATTCTTGGTCGCGCCCAGGAAATTGG
>JAHFOW010000113.1:2263-9511 GCA_023261465.1 Planctomycetota bacterium | reverse complement strand
AATTGCACTATTTTTGCATGTTCCGGATGTTTTTGATAGGTATTCAAATCTTCCAGAGAAGTAAATTCTGAATAGAGCACAGCATCAGCAGATGCATCGGTATGTAAGACATCAATGCCCACCTCGATGTGTTGTATTTCTTTAATCTTACCCTTTAATGACTCTAATAATATTTTTATCTTCCGGGCATTTTCAGCTTTTGATTCGTCCTCTGCAAAATCCTTTAGTTTCCACATCACGATATGTTTAATCATAATAATTATCCTCTAAAATTTCTGATTCACACTCCACTTAATTGCATCAGTATAGTGGAGTTCATCCATGCGCTGTGGCGACAGGAACGGACGCCCCTTTCACCAGGCCATTTTCCTTGACTGTCTTTTTATTACTGATAAAATGAGAAGGCATTTAACATTTGTTATGCGAAGGCACTCTTACATTTTCAGGATACAAACACATGGATAAATACGAACAAGAACGTCTTGATAAACTCAACAAATTACGCGAAAAGGGGATCGACCCGTACGGGAAACGCTACGATAATACCCAATCCATACAATCAATTATAGAAAGCTTTGTGCCTGAACGAAACGACATAAAAGTTAAGGCCGCCGGACGTATCTCAACAATGAGACCGCACGGAAAGACTGCCTTTCTTGATATAAAAGACTGGTCCGGAAAACTACAGGTATATATAAAGCTTGATAATGTCGGCCTGGAAAAATTTGAGACATTTAAACACTTTGATCTTGGCGATATTATAGGCGTGGAAGGCGTACTTTTCAAGACCAGAACAGGGGAAATTACCATTAACGCAGAAGATTTCTTCATGCTCACGAAATCCCTTCTGACGCCTCCTGAAAAATGGCACGGACTAAAGGATGTTGAACTACGTCACCGCCAGCGTTACGTTGATTTGTTTACGAATCCCGACGTCATGACTACGTTTCAAAAACGCATCAGGATATTGAAGAATATCAGAAAATTCCTCGATGACCGTGGCTTTGTAGAGGTCGAAACTCCCATGATGCAGGCAATACCCGGCGGCGCCGTGGCAAGGCCATTTATCACCCATCACAATGCGCTCGATTTAGACCTCTATCTGCGGATCGCCCCCGAACTCTATCTCAAGAGACTGCTGGTAGGTGGAATGGAACGTGTTTACGAAATCAACCGCAATTTCAGAAATGAAGGAATTTCCACCCGGCATAACCCTGAATTTACCATGATGGAACTCTATCAGGCATACAGCGATTACCACGGCATGATGGAACTTACCGAGAGCCTGGTCACATCACTGATAAAAGAACTCTACGGCGGATATGTAATCCCTTTTGGAGAAAGAACCATTGACATGACGCCCCCATGGCGACGCGCCACCTTTTGCGAACTCATAAAAGAACTTGGCGGCGTAAGTTTTGAAGACGAAGAAGGGCTGGTTAAAAAATCAAAGGAACTTGGGCTGGAAACTAAGGGTGTGGATAGAGACAACATGGCAAACAATATCTTTGAACAGGTGGTGGAACACGCCCTCATTAATCCTACTTTTGTGATTGATTATCCAACTTCCATCTGTCCACTAACGAAGACATGTGAATACGATTCACGTTTTGCACAGCGATTTGAGTTATATATTTCAGCAATGGAAGTAGCCAATTCTTATTCTGAGCTGAACGACGCCATTGAACAAGACAAGCGGTTCCGTGAACAGCTTGGCACCGAGGCCGATATTACGGGAAAGATAGACGAAGACTTCCTGACAGCCTTAAAATACGGAATGCCCCCGGCAGGCGGTCTTGGCATTGGGATAGACAGACTTATTATGCTCTTGACCAACAATATCTCCATACGTGAAGTCATCCTCTTCCCCCTTCTGAAACCAACGGGGCAATGATACTGCCAGAATCTGTATGTTCCGTAACAATCGGTCAATGAATGTCGAATAAAGAACATCGAATATTGACGGGAATGCATTCCTATTCAATGTGACAGAATATGCGCTGGTGTCTGCACAATGTCATTAAGTTAAGGATTATTTTAACTAAACAACCCCCTGAATCCCCCTTTTCTAAGGGGGACTTTTACAACAGGTAGCTTAACTTAACGACATTGGATGTATGCATAGAAAACGGCGCCACCTTTTTTACCTCTCTTTACCTCTGCAAGACTTATTTGTAGAAGTTTGTAGCCTCGGTTTCTTCAACCGGCCTCTTCAAACAGTCCTCTATCATATCAACCTTGAAACGAACGTCTCCAGGATTTATTGCCTTCACGATAACTTTCCAAATCGCCTTGGCCTTTGGCGCAAGACTTGGCAATGGAGCAAATAGCACCATCTTACCATCAGCAGAAGTACCCTGCGTAGGGCCTGAGGATGATACATATTGCATGGTATCCTCGAGTGTACATGCTATCCTGATATTTGTGCTGTAATCCGACCCCTGGTTAGTTACTGTGATCACATACGTTTCATTATTTCCGACCTCTATAGGGTCTTCTGTATCGATTACTTCTAATAAAATTGCAGCAATACCCAGTACATGAGTTGTTACTGATGCAGACGCTGATTTTGCACAGGTTGCTTTAACGGTTGCAGTATTTTTTACTTCTCCAAGCCCATTGTCTCTTAACGTAATACTGGTTTTTCTGGAACCGCGGGGCTCCAGAGTTCCAATATTCCAGGCTACCGTATTCCCCGTGAGTATCCCACCCTGGCTGGCGCTTACAAATGAAGCGTTTCGTGGTATTATATCCTCAATAACCGATGATGCCGCAGCCCCATCTCCTTTATTGTTTACAACGATATTATAGGTAATGTTACGCCCTGTGTAAGTCCTTTCCGGCCCAGTTTTGCTAATCGTGAGCACCGGTTGCCTTACGACGGTCGTTGTAATACCGGATTCTGAACTTAGTCCCCCATCAGCAACTAACGATGCCGTATTATTAAACTTGCCTGTTCTGTCTGCTTTGACCGTTAAAGTAATTTCCTTGGATTCCCCGGGTTTTAACATACCAATTTCCCTGACCACACTGCTTTCACCATCCGTTGTTTTCCATCCGATTGGCAGAGAATCCTTCACCTGTATATTTTGCGCAACACCGGTACCCGTGTTCGTTACTACCAGGGTTATTGGTATTGTTTCGCAAAGCAGAACCTCTGCCGGCGCATGTTTGGCAATTTTTAACTTTGGCTGGACAACATTCGTTATTACGCAAAGCGGCGGCAGGTTATAGGTAACGTCTGTACAAAACGGCATATCTCCCGTTTCCATGGCTATACCGGTGACCCGTATCTCCCTCGTTTCATTTGGCCGTAAATCTCCGATAAACCATTTAGCAGAACCATCACCTGCACTCTTATCAATCTTAGGAATGGAGTTTTTTAGTTTATATTTGCGTGAAAAGGTTTCTGTTACTTCCACATCTTTTACCTTTTCACCGGTGAGATTGTTAATTTTAATAAGGTAATCAAAGAATTTTCCGGCCTGTATTTCACCTGGGGCGTTCTTCTCTATAGATATGACACCATATCTTTTACTGCTCGTGGAAGATACCTTATTAATTTCACTCTTTTCGTACGATCCTTTTGTTTCCCCGGTATGGAGGCGTTCGTGCCTGGGACCTGGTTCCTCTTCAATGTGTCCATGTGCGTATGGCGGCTTATCGTTTATGGCGGAGCTACTTTGGTAATAACTACAACCGCCCATACACGAAATGACCGTAAGAAAGAATATAGCTACCAGGTTTCCTGTTTTCTGCCTACTCATAAATAACCCCTTTCGAAAAACTCTTTAACAGAAAAAAGCCGGTGCGTTGATAAACGCCCCGGCTTTCTTCATACTAACATGTTGAGATATACGTCAATAATCTCAGAGAGACTATCACTTCATGTATAATCCAACTCTTTCAATAACACACCTGATTAGACTTTTACACAAAAGGATTAATAATTCTTGTAGAAGTTCGTCGCCTCAGTTTCCTCAACATTTCTCTTCAGACAATCTTCGATCATGTTGACCTTGAAACGAACGTCTCCTTCTCCTATAGCCTTTACAACAACCTTCCAGGTAGCCTTAGCCTTTGATGCAAGGGTTGGTAAAGGATCAAAGACGACCGTCTTGCCATCAGCGCAAGTACCCTTTGTTGGACCTGAAGTTGATACGAATTGCATCTGATCTTCAAGCATGCAGGTAACTTTAACATTTGTGCCCGTATCTGAACCCTGGTTAGTTACCGTAATCTCGTATGTTTCGTTATTGCCAACCTCAATTGGATCTTCTATATCAATTACCTCAAGTAAGATAGCTGAAATACCCGATACCTCCGTTGAAGCAGAAGCAGACACAGATGCGGCACAACCAGCCTTAGCTGTTACAACATTATTCACAATGCCAATAGCAGCAGGATTTAAAGTTACACTGACTTTTCTGGAATCATTCGGCTGTAAAGTGCCCACATTCCAGGTCACCGTGCTACCAGCTACAGCTCCGCCTTGACTGGCGCTCGCAACTGACGTATTCGAAGGTATTGCGTCTTCAATGATTGTCGAAGCTGCTGCACCATCACCTTTATTCGTTACAACAATATCATAAGTAATTTTGCGACCAACATAAACCTTTGCTGGTCCTGATTTGGCGATTGTAAGCACTGGTTGTTTTACCACAGTTGTGGTTTGATTAGATTCACCACTCAAACCTTCAGCGACAACCGTTGCACTGTTAGTAAATGTTCCCGTTTTCTCAGCTTTGACTGTTAAGTTAACATCTTTGGATTCCCCAGCCTTTAATGTGCCAACATCAAGCACAACGTTGGATTTGCCATCCACTGTCTTCAGTCCAGGCGGCAAAGAATCCTTTATCTTTACGTTTTCAGCTATACCGGTTCCTGTATTTTTTACCGTAAAAGTTACCTGTATCACATCGCACAACAGAACCTCTGGTGAAGCACGCTTTGCAATAGTCAATTTTGGTTCTAAAATCATCGGGTCTATACAGATTTCAGGTAATTTATACGTTACATCCGTGCAAAATGGCATACTTCCGCTTTGTGTAGGAAGACCACAAACTTTAATCACCTTAACCTCTTGTGGACCAAAGTCGCCAAGGAACCATTTTCCTGTGTCACCGCCGCCCTCCATTTTAGGCTCAGAACTCTTTACTTGAAAATTCTTAGGAAGACTTTGAACCACTTCAACATTTTTAACGTTCCTCTTCGTCAGATTGGTAACCTTGATTGTATAACAATAGGGTACGCCGACCTTTCCAGTTCTTGGCCCCGTTTTTTCCATGTGAAGAACACTGCAACAATCTTTATCATTGGTAGGCCATGCACCATCCGTGTAAAGCATGTCGGTTTCTACTTTTGGAGGCGCTTCTACTTTCTTCGGTTGCTCTCCGTGTTCAGCGCGCATATGACTTTCTGGCGGTTCTGCTTCAACATGACCATGATAATAGGGCGGTTTTTCATCGGTATGGGTCACCCCTTGCATTGATCCACATCCGTACATACCGAACGCCAATATACTGATAACGAACGGCAATGTAAATATACTTTTTTTCCACTTCATATTTGTCCCTCCTTTTCAAAATTAATAAGATAAAAAACGCATACAAGCCAATATGTATTAGTATGTAATAATCACAAATTAGACGCCATTATAACCACGAACGCTTACTATTTCAATATTTCTCTTAAAAACTCCCGTTTTGATTATTGCAAAAAACACGCCTATTTTTATACTAATAAACTTTATCATACGTTTCCGTATTCCATCTTTTTTCCTCTCCTGATTTATCGTTCGGGATTTACTACCTCTAATTAATAAAATGAGGAATGTGCTTCTTTTCTATTTCTTCATTTTTAATTGAAATCCTAAGTTATGTGGCAAAACCAATACCTTATTCATCAGATTTTAAATATTCCGGCTAACCTGTTGAAATAAAACAAATTATTACCAAAATAAGCCCAACGCGTATAATTTATAAACTGAAAATAAATCCAAGAACATGGAATATTATGTCTAAAATTGTTGACAGGCAACAGGTGATTGGTATAAAAAACATTATGGATTCTCAGGGAAATCACATAAATGGATGTTACCTTTTCAAAAGATAATAAAGTTGTCCAAAGGTATTCATATCTCCCGCTTCGCGCATTGCCTGATCGCCAATTCCGTGGTACACATCGGCGCGCGCCGGGGTTTGAATCGCACTTCCGGTATCCTGGTCCAGCACAAAAAAGGATTTTTCAACACCCCCTGTTTTCTGGAACCAACTGGATTTCTTTTTTCTGGGCTCTATAACTGCAAAAGCCAATCCACCGGCGGGAAAGACTTTTTTATCCGTGGCAATACTCCTCATGGGAGTTACAGGAACATTGATCGAACCGTACGGAGTTGCATAGTCGACTATTTTGAAAAAGATAAAGCGGTCGTTTCTCTTAAGATAGGAATCCAGTTCTCCAGGGTGTTGTTTAAAATACTCTATCAGGGTTGTAAGTGTTAAATCTTCTTCGGAAATCTTTCCATCCATTACCAGCATACGCCCAATACTATTGTATTTATGGCCCGAATCTGCTGCATATCCGACGTAGGCCTTTCCCCCTCCTGGCAGTCTGATTTGTCCTGATCCCTGAACATGGATAAGATAGGCATCGAGTTTGGATTTCAGGTAAACAATTTCATTCCCTTTTAAGAGATTGCGCTCTTCGATTTCGCGCCGGGTATAATAAGGCTTTTTAAAATCAGCCGGCAATTTATAAAGCGGGTAACGAAATTCTCCTGTTGGTGTAAGACTTCCATCATATATTGGCGTCCCATAACCGGTGAAATGCACCTGTCCGTTGTATTCTTTTCCAATTGCCTGAAATACCCTGAAATTTTTAACAACAAAATCGTTAATTTCTTCACTATTTCTGCAACGGGACAGGCCTTCACGGAAATATCGTAAAGTGTCTTCCAGCGCCGGATGTGAAAAACCATCCATGTGGAAGCCGTACGGATTGGACTTTACCTTTTTGTAATACTCCAGGCTATTATCTATGGAACGCAAAAGAGAATCCCGATTGTAATTGTCACTAAATTTGGGAAGTAGTTTTGGGTCTGTAATCTCAACCAGGGTGTCCCCGGGTTCCCTCGGAACGAGAAGGACTCTTCGCTTGAATAATGCGCAGCCCTGTCCAACAAAAACAAACAATAACGTCCATAATACTAAACCTTTAACAATAATGCCCTTTGTTTTCATAAGTATC
>JAHFOW010000113.1:0-2163 GCA_023261465.1 Planctomycetota bacterium | reverse complement strand
GATCCGGGAGCCAGAAGACCTGCCTGTAATTGCTTCACGAAGTCTTCGATGGTAAAGAAGGTGAAGGGAAAAATATTAACATCGGATTTCCCGGATTACACAGACAGATAAAATTAATTTTAAGCGCCTGTCTGTGGTATCTTTGAAATTCGTAATGTCATAAAAATATATGTAGCGGTAAATTTGTTTTTACCCCGTAGATAACATATTAAATATAAAGCCCATATCTTCAGCATTGGAGATATGGGCTTTTTTGTTTTAATAACATCTTTTTTAAGCACATGTAGAGACGCAAGATTTTGCGTCTCTACAAAAATTTTTAGAAACGGTTTTTATGCATATAACAGAGGGAATTTTACCGATCCAGTGGGTCTTTACATGGTTTGGCGTCTCTGCGCCTTTTGTAGGGATTGGAGTATTTCATATAAAACGGAAGAAGAAAATTTCACCGGCTTATCTTCCCCTGGTGGGGATGCTGGGCGCTGCTGTATTTGTTTTTTCCTGCTTTCCCATTCCCGTTATCGCCCTGAATGGCATGACTACTTCACATCCATGCGGTACGGGTATGAGCGCGGTATTGCTGGGACCTTTTGTAAGTGTCGTGGTAGCGGCAATTGCATTGCTCATTCAAGCCTTATTTCTTGCCCATGGGGGATTAACAACATTGGGCGGAAATATTTTTTCTATGGGTATTCTCGGCTCATTTTCGGGTTACTTTGCATTTAAAATTGCGCAAAGGGCAAAGCTGCCATTATTCTGGTGCGGATTTTTTGCAGGAATGATTTCTGACTTATTTACCTATCTGGGGACGTCTATAGAATTAGGATTCCTTGTTATCAATAAAGGCGGGTCGTTCTTTAAAGCTGCCGGAGAAATTTTTGCAGTGTTTATGATGACCTCGCAAGGGGTCTTGTGTATTGTTGAGGGCGTCGTAGTAGGGTTTGTACTGGTCTTTATTTATAAACGGAAACCCGGTATTTTGTTAAGCCTGGGAATAATTAAGAATCTATAAAAAAATTTGGGATTCAGCTATTTTTTCAAAAATAATCAAGGGAAAATATATTAGGCCTTCGGTGACTTTTTTCGCAATTACACGTAGGGCGAGGCTTTAGCCTTGCCACATGCAACCCTAAAGGGTTGCCCTACAACAAACTTTGAAATTTCTATACATTAAATTATGCTTCACTGCGACTTCAAAAATGTATAGGCAGAACCGCAAAATCTTGCGTTTCTACAATACAATATTGAAATTCCTTAACGTGAACATGCTCCATAGGAGCGGTCTGTTTGTAGAAATAAAATTCAAATACAAAGAAAGCTCCGTAGGAGCGACCTGAAATATGCCTTTCTGGAAAAATATGAAATTAAATCCCAGGAAAATTTATATCATGATAAAACAGCAGCCTCGAAGGTATGCGGTATTATGGAGTCTCTTCGTAATACTTATGTGCATTGCTCCTTTCATATATGCAGAAGAATATTCCCCAAAGCCCACAATACAAGCGAATGAAAAAGAGGCATGGACGGGAATCGATGTAAGTGTTGTGGGTAAGTATGCCACACAGTATGGTCGTCCTCCCCGTGACCCATACATTAATACAGACCGTGGTGATTTACTTCTTTTTGTGTTTACCCTCGCCGGCGTGGCTGGTGGTTTTGTTATGGGTTTTAATGCACGTAAACTTTTTTATGAAAAATAGTATGGACTTTCTCCATCACACATTTTCTGACCTGTATGCCCGCCGGAATAACTGGTTAACAAGGATTGATGTCCGGATAAAGTTATTATATATCTTTGCACTTTTATCAATAAACTTATGGGCAAAAAATATCTTTATTTCCCTGTCGTTCCTGTGTATTTCTTTTGTCTTCCTCCTTTCAATAAAAATCCCTTTTGTGCACATTATTCGAAGTATGTTCCTGCCCATCTCTCTGGCCTTGCTCATCATGATTATAAAGGGACTGCATGAAGGCGAAAGCGCATGGGTATCATTTTCAATGATGGGCTATACGGTAATCCTGAAGGAAGAAGGGCTGCGGAGTGGCCTTCACATCTGTTGCAAGGTGTTGGGCGGCGTCTCCTTAATAATACTCCTTTCCTTTACAACAACCATAAGCCAGTTATGTACGGGTTTAAAGTGGTTCCGGGCGCCGGATACCCTC
>JAHFOW010000112.1:7657-9521 GCA_023261465.1 Planctomycetota bacterium | reverse complement strand
TTCCTTTGTTCATACGCTATCTTATGTGGCTTTACAGCACAACATCCTCCACAATTTTTTGTCCTGTTTATACGTTGGAATGGTTTAGGCTGACGGGAAAAATATTTTTCTTGTTATTATCTAATGATGTTTTTTTCCCGTTTACGTAAGGGGCGATCTTGAAAAATTTCTTAGGAGATTAACTTTTTACGGCTATCTTATCGTTCAGAGCCTTGATAAATTTGTCCATATCCACGTTGTGCATCCTGGTTGCCATCTCAATGGACGCAACACGACCCATGGTATTCCGCATAACAGGATTGGCCATCTGGCTAAAACCAAAGTCAATAAATACCTGAAGTGTCTCCGGATATGCGTCTACTATATCGAAGACCTTTGTATCCTTTGTGACCTCTAATAATTTCTTTGCTTCGGCTGGTTTAACAACCTGTGTAGTATTCATAGTTTTCCACAGATTATATCCGAAGAGACCGAGCGCTGCTAATTCAAACCATCCAGAGGTTCCCATGGTCGCATAAAAGAGCTTTTTTCCGCTCACTCCCACGAGAATTTGAGAAAATACTCGTAAAAAACAGCCAACATTTATAAGGATAAAGGTCAAGTCCGACATTTTCTGGCTATGCATATTAATGCCTTTGAAGGTAGGAATCATTTTTGATGCGTAACCAATAATCATCATCGTTATGAATCCAACGGTGAGTGCATGATTCAACGAACCATGAAACCTCTTTTGCATTTCTGAACCGTGTCCCAGAAAGGGGATAACAAGGAGAATCATCGTGCTGATGATTAGCCAGATGTATGCCGTGCGAATGGTCTTGGTGTAGCTTCTGTCCATTACCACATCGTGGAGTTCTCTTGTGGAACGTTCAAAAACGCGTAAACCATAGATAAATGCAAGGATGGCAAAGGCCATGGGAAAGACAATAAATTGAGAAAATCTCAATGCCACGTTACTTTTATCGGCAAGCATCTGTGTTACAAAGTATACCGGAATGGATAGGTTGAGGATCCAAAAGGTCAGGTTGACCGGTTTTTCACGGACTGGCTTGATATCAAGAAATGCGTATACCGTCCTGATGTTTATAGCAAAGATAAACATACATACAAAACCAAAAAGATAAAGGTGCACATAGGGACTGAAAACTGCTCTGGGAATCTCAAGCAAGGCATGTTTGTATATATACATGACCATTGCGAAATTTAACCCTGTTGAAATGAGAAACCAGATAACACCTGCCTTGAAAAATTTATCGAAAATCCCTTTTTTTTCCTTACTTGCCAAAATAGTACGGAGAATAATTAAGACAAATAGACAAATCGAGACGGTTTCACAAATCGAAGATATTGGTAACAGGAATCTCGTGCCCGGGAAGGATAGCGGCTGTATGGTAGTCCGTAGCACTAAACTGGCAACAATAAGCACATAGCAGATACTGGTCAGATTTCTCGATCGGAGCTCGGTATTCTTTACCCGTGGTATGATATAGAGGGAAAAACCCATGATACAAAGACCCACCCACCCATAGAGCTGAGCATGGCCGTGAGCCTGGATAAGTGCGTAATATATTGAATTAAAATTCAGCCTGATAGCTATATAACTCAATATGATGGCGCCAAAAGTCACACCAACAGTAAGCGTCAAAATAATGGCGGTTTTAACAAACTTTTCGTATATTTTATCTTCTTCAAGTTTTGGAAGTTCTACATGCTCTCCACCACCCTTTGCGATGGCCTCATTGAGCTCTTTCACGAGGGTGTCGTAATCAACCTCATGTGCTTTGGCAAAAAAGGCAATCGGTTCATTAGGACCACGAACACCGCCAGCGATGACAAGATTGTATTTTTTGAATACGGAAAGCGT
>JAHFOW010000112.1:3098-7557 GCA_023261465.1 Planctomycetota bacterium | reverse complement strand
CTTTCATAAGGCGATTTGGTTGCGGCGTAGCTGCGCTCTGTTTCAATCCTTTCAATATGAGGAATTCGTAGTTTCTCCCGTGTGCTGTCACCTTGACAGAACAGGGCGGAGTTGTTATAGTTTTTCCGTAATCAGGATTTAGGTGCCATTGGGAGCGAAGCGAAGCAATCTTTCCCTATAATTATATCGGGAGATTGCTTCGGAAAAAATCCTCGCAATGACATAATGAATGACTTTTTGCACAAGTTCTAATGGCATTGACTGGCAACTGCCAGACATCACACTTTTTAAAAGCTCTTTGTGGGTTCTTGAGATTTTTACTATGATGAGTTCCTCCCATTTTTTTACAGACCGGGAATACAAAACCGTCTTCTTTGAAACCTTTGGATGTCAGATGAATAAACTCGATGCGGAGCTTTCATTGGGATTGTTGCAAGAGGATGGCTATCGCATCGTTGACAAGGTTGAAGACGCCTATGTGGTTTTGTTCAACACCTGTAGTGTCCGGCAACATGCCGAAGACAAGGTGTATTCCCACCTGGGGGCGTTAAAAACTCTGAAGAAAAAACACCCGGAGGTCATTATTGGCGTCCTCGGTTGTATGGCGCAAAAGGATGGCAAGGCTATATTCAAGCGCATGCCGCACGTGGACCTTGTTTGTGGTACGCGCATGTTTTCCCGGCTGCCGGAACTCATCTTAACTATCAGGAACCATGGCTCCCATGTGTTAGCGGTTGATGAGGATCAGGTTGTTAGTGTAAAGCGGGTGGCCGCCTACCGCCCAAATGCATATCAGGCTTTTGTTACGGTTATGAGGGGGTGCGATAACTTTTGTTCTTATTGTATCGTACCCTATGTGCGCGGCCGGGAAATCAGCCGGACAATTTCTGATATCAAAGAAGAGGTACAATCCCTCGTATCAAACGGTTGTAAAGAAATTACACTCCTCGGACAAAATATTAATTCATACGGAAAGGGCCTGCCCGGAAATGTTAATCTGGGAGACCTCCTTTCAGCACTGGAAGATGTAGATGCCCTTGACAGGGTTAGGTTCGTAACTTCCCATCCTGCAGACATGTCGCGTGACATCATCCGCACCATAAGCCGGTTAAAAAAAGTGTGCGAGCATATACACATGCCTGCCCAATCAGGTTCTGACCGGGTACTCGGACTGATGCGACGGGGGTATACATCGGGTTACTATCGTGAATTAATCAGCTTTGCACGGGAACATATTCCTCATCTTGCCGTGGCGAGTGATTTTATTGTGGGCTTTCCTGGTGAAACAGAGGAAGACTTCCAGGAAACTGTGCAAATGATGGAAGATATTCGTTTTCAAAACTGTTTCATATTTAAATACTCGCCCCGCACAGGCACGAAGGCTGCCGAACTGATAGACGATGTGGCTGACGAGGTAAAAAGGGAACGGAATTTAAAGCTGCTGGAATTACAGAAGCGCATCAGCCTGGAAGAAAATAAAAAGGTGTTGGACAAAAAGGTGCAGGTGCTTGTGGAGGGCGGAAGCAAATCCGATCCAGGCAAGCTGTCCGGCAGGACACGGCAGAATCATATTGTTATTTTCCGTGGTACGCCTGATTTGGCAGGAAAACTCGTCAATATTACTATACAGGAAGTAACCGATCTTACCCTGTTCGGCAAGCTTGCAAAAGGTTGAAGTTGAGCTGCTTATGGCAGTAACTTTGGCTCGTTTCCATAAGCCGTTCAAACGGTTTAATCGGTTTAAACGGCTCAAACAGTTTAACCCGCTTGAATAAAATGAAAATTCCTCTGCAATCAGGTTAATAACTCTTCCTTCATATACACCTTATAAAGTTGGTTGTAAAGTCCGCCTTGTCGCAACAATTCTTCGTGACTGCCTTCTTCTATCTTTTCTCCCTTGTTCATGACTATAATCTTATCGCAATGAAGTATAGTTGATAACCGATGAGCGATTATCATAGACGTCCTGTCCATTGTTACTTTGTGGAGGGCATTCTGTATGAGTACCTCAGCGATAGGGTCCATGTTGGATGTGGCTTCATCGAGAATGATTACCCGCGGGTCGTAGATAATAATTCTTGATAAGGAAATAAATTGACGTTCGCCTGCGGAGAGGTTTGCCCCGCGCTCGGCAATTTCCGTATCAAGACCTCTGTGCATACGATCTATAAAAGGCATTAAGCCAAGAGAATCAATGATACCCAGTACCTCTGCATCTGATAGAGGATTGAAGAGGGTGATATTTTCCCGTAATGTGCCAGCAAACAAAAAGACATCCTGGCCAACCAAACCAATAACATGTCGCAACCCGATCTTTTCTATCTTGCGAATGTCGATCTGGTCGAGAAAAATGGTTCCTTTCTGAATTTCGTAGAGACGCGTTAGAACACTCGTGATTGACGTTTTACCGCTTCCCGTCACACCCACGAGGGCAATGGATTGTCCGGGTTCTATCCGGAATGAAATGTCCTTGAGTACATAATCATTTCCCGTATAGGAAAACCAGACGTTTTCAAATTGTATTGCACCGTGAAAGTCGCCTTTCAAAACTTCGCGGCCGGGATTTGGAATAACGTAATCCACCTCGGCCTGTTCTCCCATAAGGCTAAAGATGCGCTCGGCTGACGCCATGGCGCCCTGAAAGATATTGTATTTTTCCACAATGTCCCGAATTGGGTCAAATAAGTCGTGGATGTATGAGAGAAACGCCACCAGAATCCCCAGGGTGAGAAATCCGTGTATATATTTCCCGGCGCCATACCAAAGGATAAGGCCAACGGCCAGTGCGCTTACCATGTTAATTGCCGGCTGGAATACCGCAAAATAACGGATATATTTGACCTGTTCTTTTAAATATTCATCGTTGATCTTGTCAAATTTTTCATAATTCTTTTTCTCCCGGTTAAAAAGCTGGATGACTTTCATCCCGTTAATGTTTTCATTCAGATAGGCATTGATGCTTGCAAGTTTACGCCTTATTTCACGAAATGAATTCTTCATGCGGCTGCCAAACCAGAGGGCAATGATTACAATAATAGGAAAGACGGAAAGGGTAATCAGGGCGAGCTTCCAGTTCAACATGAACATGGCCACAAAAATGCCTATAATAATGCAGATATCACCTATCACAACAATGACGCCGGCGGAAAAAAGTTCTCCGATAGCCGCAATATCATTGGTCAGGCGCGTCACGATTCTGCCAACGGGGTTTTTGTCAAAAAAGGAAACAGGGAGCGATTGGACGTGGCGGAAGAGCTCCATGCGCATATCCAGCATGACCTTCTGTCCAATGACCTGTATATTATAACTTTGCAGAATAATTAATAATAATCGCAGTGATTGGATTCCCAGGATGTACAGTGCAATTTTATAGGTAAGGGATATATTTCCCATCGTGATGCCATGATCAATTGCATATCCGAAGAGATAGGGACTCATCAGGAAGAGGGCGGTGGTCGCCACTACCATAAGCACCGATATGACGCCGGCGCCTTTGTAGCGGAGGATATATGATAGCAGTTTTTTAATGACTGTTCTGTCGTATACCTTGCCAGTTAAAACATCTTCTGTGAAAAATTCTTCTTTATTCATAAAAATATTAGCCCCGAAGTTACGAAGACACGAATTTTAATCTCTGTGAGTCTCTGCGGTGAATGTGCCATTTATCTTCTCAATTTCACAATTTCTCAACTTCTATTTTCTCTTCCAATGCCTCTTTCGTATATAAAGAAGTATATAATCCGTTGGTTTTAATAAGTTGTTCGTGCGTGCCTTTCTCCACAATCATGCCGTCTTTCATGACAACAATTATATCAAAATCCCGAATGGCAGGGAGTCTGTGGGTAACAACCAGCAGCGTTCTGCCGGGAAATGTTTTTATAATATTTTTCATTATAGTGTCTTCTACCCGTGCATCTACGGCGGAAAGGCAATCGTCCAGAACAATAATCCGTGGATTAATAGCCAGTGCGCGTGCGATAGTAATGCGCTGTTTCTGGCCGCCGGATAAATTGATTCCCCGTTCGCCCAGATAACTCCCGAATTTATGAGGAAGTTCCTGTATTTCTTTTTCTATGCCCGCCATACGGGCAAGTTCCTGTGCTCTATCGCTCTGTGTAACATTTTCTGCGCCAAACAATATATTGTCTTCTATCCTGTCAGAGAATAAAAAAGTATCCTGCGGTACAAAGCCGATATGCTGGCGCAGTATCTTAATATCGAGTGCATTAATATCAATGCCATCTAAAAAAATCCTCTGCATATCTACGGGGATAATGCCCGGGAGCATATTTACCAGCGTTGACTTACCGCTCCCAATAGTACCGACAAGGGCTACATGCTGACCTGCGGAGATTTTTAAGTTTATACCTTTGAGTATCCACTCTTCATGGCCTTCGTACCGAAAGTTTATATCCCGGAATTCGATCTCGCCTTTTGGTGTGTGGTGTTGTCCTTCTGC
>JAHFOW010000112.1:0-2998 GCA_023261465.1 Planctomycetota bacterium | reverse complement strand
AGGGATAAACACCATCCGATGGCAGTCATGGGCCAGACCATCATGGAGATATAACGTTGAAATGCAACGAGTGTTCCTAAGGTGATAGCGCCCTCGATGACCATCTTTCCTCCAACAAACAGCAAGATAATGATGCCGGTATAGGTGATATACTCGAATATGGGTCCCAGCAGGGATTGGGGGATGGCCAGTGAGAGATTTTTTTTCATATATTCTTTGCACAATTTCAACAAAGCGCTTTCCGCCTGGCGGGACATATTAAACGATTTTACAATACGTATGCCGGATGTATTTTCCTGCACCTTTTCACTGATCCTTGAAAACTGTTCCTGAACATCACGAAATCTTTTATCAATAACGTCTTTAATTTTATAGGCGATAAAAGGCGTTATGGGCATCAGCAGGAATGTATAAAAAGATAATTTAGGCGACAAGTAAAGAATAATTGGCGGTACGAGAAAGAAATAAAATAGTGCATCAAGACCGATCAGGAGTCCTGGCCCGACAGCCATCCGGACGGCGCCAATATCGTTCGTAGCCCGTGACATAAGGTCACCCGTTTTGTATTTTTGAAAGAATCTTCGGGAGAGTGTCTCGATATGCCGAAAGAATACCACGCGGAGGTCATAATCGCATCGAAAGGATGTGCCAATAAAATTAATTCTCCAGAGGTAACGACATACCCCCTGGAAAAAACTCACCGCAATGAAAAGGAATGAAAGGGTGATAATTTTTTTTAAACTGGCCTCTTTTGAAAGGATATCGATCGCCCTTTTAAGTATGAGGGGTGGAAAGATATTGATGATGTCCACTGCAATCAGGGCAAGACTGCCGATAATAAAGTAACGTTTATAATTTTTTACAAATACTCTGTAGATAATACTTTTTTCCCATAATCCTCGCGTCTTCTTCACAATCGTGTTCAATGGTATTGTCTTTTCCTTCAATTATCTCTGTATTTTTGCGAATTTTTGTATAAAATATAAAATTTATCACATTTTAAAAAAATTGTATATGATTAATTCACGATAGAGATATTCAATGGGAAAAAATAGTTTAAGAGAAACAGTCTACGCCTTTAATAAGCACGATGTTGTTGCCACGTATGACCTTGATATGGACACATGGCATCCCAACCGTACGAAAATGGCGTCAATCATCTGCGAAATTTTGCCGTTTCACAGAGATCAACATTTACGGTTCTTAGACCTGGGGGTGGGAACGGGCTACCTCTCTTTCAGGATTATAGAAACATTTCCCCGGGTAACCATTACGGCCACCGATGCCGCTGAACTTATGGTAGAGAAAGCCAGGTTAAGACTTTGCGACCACCTCGAACAGGTTACCTTTCGCATCTCAACCTTTCAGGAATTACCCCAGAAAGAAAACACCTTTTCAAACCTGGATGCGGTGGTTTCTTCATTTGCGCTCCATCATTTATACAGAGAAGAAAAATTGGCGCTCTTTAAATACATTCACTCGATCTTAAAACCCAACGGCTGGTTTGTGAATGGGGATATTTTTAAGACTCCTGATGACGAGCTTGAATTGCGGTTCCGGTACCTCCATTACCTGGGCATACAACAAAGGATAAAAATGGTGAAAAATCAGGAAAAGACCCTTGACCAGATATCCTCGGAATTGATGGAAAAGGAGAAAACGGGCGGCGACCATCTTTTGTATCTGGCGGATGACCTTCAGCTCCTTAGAGAGGCCGGATTTCCCACTGCCGAGTGCTTCTGGAAAGAATACCGGGAAGCGGTATACGGGGGAATAAAATGATTCGTTTGAATAATATCAGTCTTGCCTTCGGCGCCCGGATTGTTTTAGATACTATTTCCTTACAGATACGGAGAAGCAACCGGATCGGCCTTATAGGTCCAAATGGCGCAGGCAAATCAACACTCTTCAAACTTCTCTGCAAACTTATTGAACCCAGCGCTGGCGAGCTTGTTTTTGCAAAAGATACGGCTATTGGCTATCTGCCACAGGAAGGATTTGTTTTTAAAAAAAGCACGATATTTGAAGAGGCCAGCTCTGCATTTGAGGATATCCTGAGTTTGAAACGGCAAATTGATGAGATTCACACCCAACTTGAGGATATCTCTAAACAAAGTGAAATCCCTGTGAACTTTGAGCCCACGGATAAAATTGAAAATACCGCCCCTTCGCAAGGAAAGGGTCGGGCGGAGACGTCTTCACAGGAAGATTATCTGTTGCTCTTAGATCATTACAACCACCTGCAACATCAGTTGGGGGTGATTAACAGCGCAAAGGTTGAGGCAGAAACAGGCAAGGTACTTAAGGGAATGGGGTTTAAGGAGTCTGATTTTGACAAGGCCATCGAGACGTTCAGCGGGGGGTGGCAGATGAGAGTCGCTCTTTCAAAGCTGTTGCTCCAAGAACCCAATCTCCTTCTTTTAGACGAACCGACAAACCATCTTGATATCGATTCAATCCTCTGGTTAGAGGAGTATTTAAAGGAGTACAGGGGCGGTTTGATTATCATATCACACGACCGCGCATTTCTTGACCGGAATGTTACCACAATATGGGAATTAGAGCAAGGGAAGATAAACGAGTACCACGGAAATTACTCCTTCTATGAGGCTGAAAAAGAGAAGCGCATGGAATTGCAGGCATCGCGTTATGTAAACCAGCAAAAGAGGATTAAAGAGGTGGAGCGGTTTATCGAGCGTTTCAGGGCAAAGAATACCAAGGCATCACAGGTTCAGAGCCGTATCCATATGCTCGAAAAGATGGAAAAGGAAGAAATGCCTGAAAATACTATAGGGCAGATTAAATTCCGGTTTCCTCCTTCAAAGCAGAGCGGCGTAACGGTGCTGGAAGTTAAAGATGTGTCTCACAAATATGATGGAAGAGTGATCTTCCACGATATATGTCTTTCGATTGAGCGAGGGGAGAAAATCGCTCTTGTGGGACAAAATGGATCGGGTAAATCTACATTGTCGAGAATTATAGCAGGCATAGAACAGCC
>JAHFOW010000111.1 GCA_023261465.1 Planctomycetota bacterium | reverse complement strand
CCGAGTCTCACCTCCTGTCCTTCGCTAAAGATACCTTCTATCAGGTGTTGAACGAACGTATCAACGGGTGATGCTATGCAGAAGGAAAAGGTAAAGGGGTTGGCTTGAGAGGCATGAAATAAAAAACCGTTTGAACTGTTTAAACCGCTTAAGCCGTTCAAGCCGCCTGGATGAATTGCATGGTTTGTCCGGAGCTTTATGGGACCGTGAAATAGTATGCCGGAGAAAACAAAGAATTTGAATCGTTTATCCCTCTTGTAAACAAATCCTTGCTGGTGAAGCCATTGGGCATAGTCAGGATTTGATCTGGACAGAAACTCATAGATTAAGGCCTGTATCTGGTGTTGATAGTTGAAGTCAACGATTGCTGATTTATGTGCAGAAAGGGTTATTTTTATTCTCATAAAGAAATAGTACGATTTATTTATGTTTAGGAATTTCAAAGCGATCTCGTAGCGCAGGGGTTTATCCCCCGCCATTGGCCGACCACAAGGGTTCGGCGCTACAAGAAAAAGTCGTTTTGTTTTTCCGTGCAAAACAAAACCTAATTTAAATCAGACAGGATTCTATAATTTAAATATCATACCATTTATTTTCCGGGATGTCTGTGATGTACGTCACATTTTTAAAAATATTTTTTCATGTTTGCAGTGACGACTGAAATCATCACTACAAACAGACAAAAAAAGGTTGAGACGAAGACTGACGAGCGTCTTACATTCCCAACCTTTTTAGTCTTTTGTCCTCTTTTGTATAAGCAAAACATACGCACTTGCTTTAAAAAACAAAAAACTTTTTCTCACGGATACTCAATCCCGAAGGATTGAGTTACATACTGCTCCGGGCCTGATGGTTCAACAAACCACCGACACAGAGGATGTCGACTTCACGCGGAGTCAGCGAGTGCGTTACTTTTATTTCTTTGTTCTTCGTTACATTCCTTATGGTGAGTTTGTTTCCCGATTTTAATTTGTTCCTGATATCAGGAAGTTCAATGCTGTCTCCCTGGTCAATGACGTTATAGTCTCCCTCATTTTCAAACGTGAGCGGCATGATGCCAAAATTAACAAGGTTTGCACGGTGGATTCTGGCAAATGATTTGGTAATGACTGCCTTTACACCCAAATACATGGGCGCCAGCGCTGCATGCTCCCGGCTTGATCCCTGACCGTAATTCACCCCTCCTATCAGGAAACCACCTCCTTTTTCTTTTGCACGTTTTACAAAGTCCTTATCCACCTTCTCAAAAACAAATTCTGAAATAGCCGGAATATTTGACCGCAGAGGTAAAACCTTTGCCCCGGCGGGCATGATATGGTCGGTGGTAATATTATCCCCCACTTTCAAAAGGACGTCTCCTTTTAAGGTTTCAGGCATGGGTTCCTTTTTAGGTAAAGGTTTTATATTGGGTCCCCTGAAAATCGTCACTTCCTCCGGTTTATCGGATGGCGGAATAATCATGCTATCATCGATAACAAAACTCTTTGGTTCTTTAATAACGATTGGTTCTCCGAAATCCCTTGGATCAGAGAGAACTCCTTGTATTGCCGTTGCGATTGCTGTTTCAGGACTGACCAGATAAACCTGAGCATCAGCCGTTCCACTTCGCCCCTCAAAGTTTCTGTTGAATGACCTCACCGAAACACCACCAGAAGGCGGGGCCTGTCCCATACCAATACAGGGACCACATGCAACCTCAACAATGCGCGCGCCTGCCTCAATCATAGATGACAGGGCGCCATTTTTTGCTATCATGTCCAATACCTGTTTAGAACCTGGTGAAATGGTCAAACTTACATCAGGATGCACCTTTCGTCCCTTAAGCATCATCGCAGACACCATCAAATCATGGTACGAGGAATTTGTGCAGCTCCCAATACACACCTGTTGTACCTTAAGACCCTTGATTTCGCTTAGTTTGCAAACATTGTCGGGACTGTGGGGTCTTGCTATTAATGGTTCCAGGGCAGAAAGGTCAATTTCAACTACCTCATCATACTGCGCACGAGGATCTGCCTTTAAAGGCTTCCACACTTTTTCTCTCCCCTGCATCCTGAGGTATTTTTTTGTTTGTGCATCGCTCGGGAAGATCGATGTGAGCGCCCCCAATTCAGCGCCCATATTAGTGATGGTAGCACGTTCCGTCACACCCAACGTTTTTACCCCGTCTCCTCCGTATTCAAATATCTTTCCTACCCCACCCTTTACCGTAAGCCTCCTCAATAATTCCAGTATCACGTCCTTTGCAGTCACCCACGGCTTCAACGAACCATTGAGCCTAACGCACACGACTTTTGGCATATTAACATAAAATGGACCGCCTGCCATAGCAATGGCAACATCAAGACCGCCAGCGCCTATTGCCAGCATCCCCAATCCACCGCATGTAGGGGTGTGACTATCGGAACCCAGCATGGTATCTCCCGGTATGCCAAATCTCTCCAGGTGTACCTGATGGCAGATACCATTGCCCGGCTTGGAAAAGTAAATACCGTACTTCCTCGCAATGCCTTGAAGAAATAAATGGTCGTCAAAATTTTCAAACCCTGTCTGAAGCATATTGTGGTCAACATAACTTACCGAGAGTTTCGTCTTTACCCGGGGTATACCCATAGCCTCAAACTGGAGGTAAGCCATTGTCCCGGTTGCATCCTGTGTAAGAGTTTGGTCAATGGAAATGGCAATTTCCTCACCAGGTTTTAGCTTACCTGAAACAAGATGCAAGTTAAAAATTTTTTGTACAATATTTTTCCCCATCTTCATCCTTTCACGTATAGACAAAAATTACTTGTTTATGACAGGTAAAAAAAAATCCCACCGCTTTTGACGGTGGGATTTTATGTTAAAACAATTTAAAACCTGTTTCAAATATTAACGATGCGTCGACTGTGGTTTTAAATACCCATACCCCCCAAACAGCAACACATCAATGTTTTGTGGAATAGCAATTTTACCAAAATTATGAGACTTGTTTGGACCATGGCAAGACTGACAAGTAACTAAATCCTTGGTAATCAATCCCTGACTTCTCAGCTCTACTACCTTTCCAAAGATTGATCCTTTACCAGTGTTCAGCTGGGCGTGATCCGGACCGCCAACATGGCACTTCTCGCAGGCGTCGTAAGCCTTTGCTTCAGCCACGGAGAACTTATGGCTTGGATGACAAGCGTCACAACTACCGCCAATCCTGTCGAATTCGTAAGACAGGCTCATCTTATGACACCCCTTACAATCCTTGATATTCAGCATCTTCGTGCTAATCACATCAAAACGACTGGACTGCGACACTATGTGGCCCTGATTATGCTTACTATCCTTAAAATCCACAAATTGACCCTGATGGCATTCACCGCAGGTACTTGCAGAAACATGACCATGCTTTTTAGCAATGACGCGATGGTCATTTCCATGACAATTAACACACGTTATACCTTTAACAGCATGCGCACTCTTTGTCCACTCCTTGACAACATCTGGTGTGGCCATCTTATGACATGCAAGGCAGTCTGTTTCTCCGTATGTCCCAAAAGGTTTAATTTTTTTAGCAGCATACGCCTTAAATAAATCGCCCGGCATGTGTGGATGTACAACGCCAAGGTGGCAATCTGTACATGATAGCTTTTCCGGGTGATTCCCCTCTACCCCATGTTTATTGCTTTTCTGGACAAATTCAATATGCGATCTGTCTTTTGTAAAACCCTCAGAGTGGCATCGAACGCAGTTTCCATTAAGAATCTGCAAGCTATCTTCAGCAATTTCGATGAATTCACCATCCGTGTACGCCTGGAATGAATGCATCAAAGAATCGTGAGTGCCATCGCTTAGTTTAGCATGAGCATAACCTTTAAGACCCGGTCCCACGTGACAGGCATGACAGTTTTCGACATGTTCATTATGGTGCTTCGATGCCTTGAAAGAATCATAATGGATCTTCATTTCATGGCAACTGGCGCAAAATTCACTCTTCTCTGAATAATGGTATACCTTGCTTAAAGTAACGCCAGCGACCACTAATACGATTATGGTGAAGAAGCCTACCAGTTTTTTCCTTCTCTTGATAAATTCCAATAACTGCTTCAACCGCTCCATACAATACCTCCTAAATCTCCCAGTTTTATAATGAGTGCCTTTGTACTCTTTACGCTATTCTATGATAATTTTAACTAAAAATTTCAAACAACTTAAAAGTTTCAACGCACCTGATATAAAATTAATATAATCAAAAGTTCGTGAATATTACCACAAAGTTTATTGATGTTCAAGTCATTTTTTAATTAACCGCGAAATCTCTTGAGCAGTAGAAATTTTAATCATGCACAACATACGGTCATTCTAAATTAATTGACAAAGTTACTACCCTCATGTAGAATTTTTTTATAAGAAATTTTAGCACAATTAAAACTTATCAAAGGAATCTTATACATGAGAAACTACATTAAATACCTGATTTCCGGATTTATCGTTATTTATATACCTTTTGCATTTTTTACTGAAAAATCCGCACGGGGACAGCATGCCGGAGGTGGTATTATAGATACGACCAAACAACCCGGCACAGACTCCCCTAGCTATCACCAATCATTTGCCCCCTACGAAGGCACAACTCCTATTCCATGGATGGATGAAAAACCCAACCCCATTTCAATAAAAGTTACCGAAACACTCACCTACGAGATTCCCGTGGAAGAAAAAAAGTTTAACGAGAAGAAATTAACTGTCGAAGATCTTGAATTAAAGGAGGTTATCAACAATTCAGAGATTAATTTCCATCAGGTGGACTGTTACTATTTTAAAACAGTGAAGCAAACTCAAGTAAGAACCATTGAGAATCTTACCTGTAAACGGGAAAGAGATGGAACGCAATATTGGCTATCAGACGGGAAAAAATATGTTGAATGGGGCAAGTGGTCAAACTGGGTAACTGAAAAAACAGACCGAAATGTTGGGCTGGCAGAAAAGAAGCCTTAAGAGAAATTTTTTAGTTATTATCCATAAACACCAAACATAAAAGAGATACAGTGCATGTATCTCTTTTTTTTGAGTCTTTTTATCTCAATTTATATTTTAATATTTGTAGTCTTAAAGGAGGCATAGTGAAGTTTATTTATTTTTTTGTTTTATCAACCATATTCGCCTTAACACTGCATTACCCTATTCTGGCAAAGGAGGTTAAAAAAGAAACTCAAACAAATCCTCAAGAAAAAAACCCTTCATCAATAACAACAAAAGATACTTCCCCTGTTTCATACAAAAACAAGCTTTGCCCCGATTGTAACAGAATATACCCGGGAGATGTTAGTTTTTGCAGTGTCGATGGCAAACAGCTCATTGAATACACAGAACAGGACCTTATTTGTCCAACCTGCAAAGAAAAGGCTGCTCCTGGAGAAAAATTTTGTAAAAAAGATGGTACACCATTAACAGCACTAACGTCTCAGGATAAAAAGAACGATAAGCCTGATGTTAAAGTAAATATTGACCTTCCGCCTAACGCCACCCTGGAGGAAAAAATCAAGGCAGCCATGTATCATTACATGGAAGGGAATCGACTACGTGAAGAAATGGGAGATATGGAATCGGCCTTGGAAGAATACAAAAAGGCAGAGGTATTAAACCCGGAACTGCCCCCCCTCCATTTCCACATGGGAGGAATTTACTGGAAACTGGGAAACCAACAGGAGGCCCTTGCCCATCTCGATAAATGCAAAAAATTACTGGAGGCACAGCCTGATGTCCTGAAGGCAGATGAAAATTATCAAAAAACCCTGGAAGATGTAAATGTATATATCAACAAATTAGAAAAAGGGTTAAGCCAGGCAGACAAAAAACAACGTAAAGAAACAACCCTCGCTGAAAGAGACCTGAAGATGCAAAGGGCATTGGATGAAAACCGGGAAAAATGGGGACACATGATACTGATATCTGCTGGTAAATTTATTATGGGTTCGGGGGAAGATGAGTTTATTAAGGAAGAAAGTCCTCAACATGAAGTTTATTTAGATGCATATTATATTGACAAATATGAAGTTACCAATGCACAATACTGGGAATTTATTCAATATATTAAAAGGACAGGCGACCATAGCAAATGTCACCCCGGAGAACCAAAAGGAAAAGACCACACTCCAGGCACTCTGCACACGGGATGGGACTATCCCTATTATGATTACCCGGATTATCCTGTATGTCGTGTGGACTGGTATGATGCCTATGCCTATGCTGCATGGGCAGGCAAGCGTTTACCAACGGAGGCTGAATGGGAAAAGGCATCCAGAGGAACTGATGGGAGAAGATTTCCATGGGGAAATGTATGGGATGTAAAGAAATGTAACTCAGGAACAAATGCACCTTTAACAGTTGGAAGTTTTGAACAGGGAAATAGTGTTTATGGATGTGCAGACATGTCAGGAAGCGTCTCTGAGTGGTGCAGTGATTGGTACCATCCTGAATATTATCAAAATACACCTAGTATGAACCCAAAAGGTCCCGAAAACAGCACTGGCCTTCGTATAATAAAGGGGGGTTCTTTATTTGCCCCTTACGTATACAAAATGAGATGTGCGGTAAGGATGTTCGGCAAGCTGGAAGAAAAAAACAAGAGCATAGGCTTTCGTTGTGCCAAAGATTATAAACCAGAACCGGATACAACAATTAAAGAGGCAAATAAACCAGCAAATATCGACAACAAAAAGACAAATAAATAACCGATTTATGCTTTCAAGATTCATACAATTTCAACACCGGTATTTCCAATCAAATTTTTTATGCAAGTGTAACACGATGTGGGATCAAATCGGCAAAAACATGTGCAGGGGTGCAATGCGCCCCTGCATAAAGTAGAAATTCCAGCCATAACAATTTGCACAGGCGTCAAACCTGAGGGTTTGAGTTACCTGCTACTCGGCGAGATTTGAGCCTTCGTAATAATACAATTCCGGTTCTTCCTTGTAGACCCTGGCAAATGCTGATTTGGCGTGTTGATATAAATTATAGTCACTCTGAGCGCTTGCCTTATCACCCTTCAACTCATACGCCTTGCTTCTATTTAAATAGGCATACGCATAGTCGTGATCAAGGGTAATTACTTTGGTAAATTCCCAGAGAGATTGGTCAGCCATTTTTTTCTTCAGATAAAGAACACCTAAATTATAATGCGGCGCAACTAATCGAGAATTAAGCTTTACTGCATGCTTGTATTCAACGATTGCCTGGTCCAATTTATCCATCTTATTGTAAACATTTCCACGATAATAATGGATTCTTGCAGTATTTGTACCCAACGTTAATGCCTTTTTGAATGCATCGAGGGCGTCAGAATACAAAGTTTTCACGAAATAAGAAATCCCCAAATCAATATATGCGTCTGCAAACTTTGGATTTATCTCAAGGGCACGTTTATATTCAGCAATAGATTCATCGAAATGGCCAGTTTTATAATAAGTAGTTCCCAGGTTAAAATGTGCTTTATCATAGTCTGGAGAAATTTCAATGGCTTTTTTATACATATCAGTTGCCTTGTCCTGATAATTAAGGTCCTGATACAAAACTCCCAAATTAAAATATGCCTCTATTTTTTTCGGATCAAGTCCGATAGCCGTTTCATACTCTCGCTTGGCTTCTTCAATAATGTTATGCTTATAATAAATTAGCCCCAGGCGAAAGTGTGCATCTGCATCATTGGGATTTTTTTGCACATCTTTTAAGCATACCTTGGTTTCATCCTCTGGAGTTCCAACCTCAATACTAACCTCAGACAATCTCTGGTATGCATCAGCATAATCGGGTTTAAGTTGTATCGCAGTGTTAAAAGCTTCAATTGCCTTTTCCGGGTTTCCTTTTTTATAATAAGCATTTCCCAGCTTATAATAAACCTCAGGTTGTTTATTGTTCTTTAAAAGCAAATGCTCATATTCACGAATAGCATCTTCCCATCGTCCATCATCATATAACTTATCTGGCAATCCACCTGCATACCCTGAAGAACAGGCAAAAATAATCAAAATAAATCCAAGCCGTAAAAATTGTTTCAACTTATTAATTTGTTTTTGACTCCAATTCTTTGTCCAGCACCTGATCTTTTAATGCTGGTGTTGTACGCAGGAACATCTCCTTGATTTCATCCTGATTATAGACCACGGCAGGATCTTTTCCTGTTCTCCACTTAGTAATCATTGAATAAGTAATGTAATCGTTGTACGCCTTACTATGATCACCCTTCATTGAATAGATTTGTGCCCTGTTATAATACGCATCCTCATAGAGTGGATCTATCTTTTTTGCTACCTTATCGTACCATTCCAATGCCTTGTCAAGACGATCAAGTCTGTGATAGATAACTCCCACATTATATGCTGCATTCGCATGCTTTGGATTCTTTTCCAGTATTTTCAAATTTTCTTCAAGCGCTTCATCATACCGCTTTTGTAAGGCAAAAACAATCGCCCGCTGATAACGTGCTTCGAGGTTATCGGGATCTATCTCCATTGCCTTGTTATATTCTGCTATAGCTTCGTCAAATTTCTTTTCTTTAAGTTTTACGAGTCCCAAAACAATATATGCGTCTGAATATTTTGGATTAACCTCAAGGGTCTTTTTAACTGCTTTTATAGCATCATCAATCTTTCCCTGTTTATGTAATGATATCGCAAGGTTATACTGTACCTTGTCGTAGTTAGGTTCAATCTCAGCAGACTGACGGAATATGGTTTCTGCATCTTCGTATAACCCCATATCCAGGTAGCCAACGCCGAGATTATACATTATATAAGAATTTTTTGGCTCAAGCGCCAGCGCCCTTTTATATTGTTCTATGGCGTCTCTATCCTGTTCTAACTTATGATAGAACACGCCAAGATCTACATATTTCAATGCATTACCAGGTTCATTTTGGATAGCCTTAAACCTTTTCTCGAACTCATCATCGGGGGCGCCAATTTTTATAAACGTTTCGGCTAATTTCTTATGGGCATCTATATAATTCGGATTTACATCAATGGCTTTTCTAAAATCATTTGCAGCTTCTTCCAGTTTCTCTTGTTCCAAATACACATTTCCTCTTCCAAAATAAGCATGGACAAGATCCTCGCCACCCTCGATTGCTTTTGTGTATTCAGATAATGCCTCGTCCAGCTTCTTCTCTTTTGCGAGACTATCTGCAACGCCAAGATGCTTCTTTGACTTGCCACATCCAACCGTCATGGAAGCGGCTGCAATCAGTATTACAAAAACAATATATTTATACCTTCCCATAGAATCCCCATTAATGCGTAAATAGTAAGAACTGTAAATAATTAAATTTTGCTATTTTTTAGAAGAACAAAAATATTACCGATCTATATTGTTTTTAAAGTATATTTAAAATTTCTTTGTTTTCAATACAAAAAAAGGAAGCTGTGCAAACTTCGCACAGCTTCCTTTTTTTTAAAACGTCTATTTGAAAACAACTGCTACCGATTAGTGTTCAGCCTGTGACCGGGCAGCGTGGTCATGTCCTTCTGTAGTTTTATGAGCGCCATGTTCACCAGCCTTCATGCCGAGTTCCT
>JAHFOW010000250.1 GCA_023261465.1 Planctomycetota bacterium | reverse complement strand
AAAAAAGAAAGGCTCCTTAAAGCACTCCGCGGGGAGAGTATTGACAGAACACCGGTTAGCTGCCCCGGCGGGATGATGACTACGGCCAACAGGGAGATAATGATACGAACAAATTGCCGCTGGCCAGCGGTTCACAGGGATGCGAAGAAAATGGCAGCGCTTTCGATTGCCATGCACGAAGAGACGGGGATTGAGAACCTTGGTATTCCTTTTTGTATGACCGTAGAGGCAGAGGCGTTGGGCGGAGAGGTGGAAGACGGTGACGAGATTACCACTCCCAGCATAGTGAATTATCCCCTTAAATCCGTTGAACACTGGCGGGATTTGAAGGAACTAAATTCTTATAAAGACTGTCGCCTTCCCACGATTCTTGAGTGTATCGGGATATTAAGTCAGAAAATGCCGGATGTCCCCGTACCGGGTAACCTGGTCGGCCCGTTAAGCCTTGCGACTTCTTTGATAGATGCGACAATACTTTTCAAGGCGCTCAGACGGGAACCAGAAAACGTCCACGGCCTGCTCAGATTTTTAACGGACAATAGTATCAGGTATGGCGAGGCGCTCATCAATAGCGGCGCAGACCTTATCGTAATATCCGATCCCTCTGCAACTGGTGAAATTCTCGGCCCCGAACTATTCGAAGAGTTTGTGCTTCACTATCTGAACATGATGATATGCCGTATGCATATGCTCGGTAAACCGGTTATTGTCCATATATGCGGGAACGTAAGTTCTATTTACAAACCTCTCAATGAACTAGATTCTGAATGTATAAGTGTAGATTCAGTAGTAAACATGAAGGAAGTCAGGCATGCTATCCCTGGGAAAAAGCTGATGGGTAACGTAAGCACCTTACTTCTGCAAAATGGTCGTGAAAACAACGTACGTAAGGTTTCAAAAACCCTTTTGAATTTCGGCGTCGATATCCTTGCCCCGGCATGTGGTCTCAGCGCCAAAACCCCTGTCAGACATATAAAGGCTATGACGGAAGCAGCAAAAAGCGTTTAAAATGCAGGAAATAGAAATAACTTTTTATCCAATAAAGATCAGCGGTAGGGTGCCAAAAGGAATTACCATTCTGGAAGCAGCACGAAGACTCGGTGTCAATATCGAAGGCCCGTGCGGCGGCACAGGAAGATGTGGAAAGGATTTGGTACAGATACGGGTAAATAAAACCCTCGATACAGTGCTTGCCTGTAAGACCGTAGTAGAAACTGATCTGGATGTCATCATGCCATCCAATGAAAAGAAAACTCTTAAAATTGTTGAAGGCTTTTATGCAGAAGGTGACAGGAAACACAACACCAATCCTTCTGTAAGAAAAGAGGTTGTCCACAATGGCAAGAATCTTTTTTCTACACATGTATTTGTTAACGATGCACTCGTTTCTATTGAAAAAGGTAATACAAAATCCCAGCTCTATGGAATTGCCCTAGACATCGGCACGACAACGCTGGTGGCGGCATTGGTTAACCTTTACACTGGCGAAGTATTGGGCAGTTCATCAACCCTTAATCCATTGGTGTACTATGGTCACGATGTCATGTCGCGGATAAAATATTCTGCATCCCAAAAAGACGGCATTCTCATAATGCACAGGGAACTCATATCTACCATTAATCTTTTAATTGATCTCCTATCTTCTGAAAAGAGCGTAAAACCTGAAAATATTTATCAAATCATAGCGTCAGGCAATACCACAATGCAGCATATATTCCTGAATAAGGAGATAAATGGGATTGGTAAATTTCCATATAATGCCGAAATACTTTACACCTTCACCACTACAGCAAAAGAACTTGCCATACATATAGCCGGATGTGCTTCCGTAACAACCTTTCCCTGTATTTCAGCCTATGTCGGTGGTGACATAGTTTCCGGCATGCTGGCTATTAATTATGAAACGTTGGAGCTCCCTGCCCTTTTTCTGGATATAGGCACCAACGGCGAATTGGCCCTCCTGCTGAATGACAGAATGGTAACGACATCCACCGCAGCAGGTCCGTGCTTTGAAGGAATGACTATAAGTTCAGGCATGAGGGCAAGCGAAGGCGCAATCGAACACGTTACTATCGGAGAAGAGTTAACGATGGACGTTATAGGCAACTGCCCGCCAAGAGGTATCTGTGGAAGCGGCCTACTGGATATCGTCTCAGAACTCCTACGGGTAGGTCTGGTAAACTCAAAAGGACGGTTGCAGGGTAAAGAAGGCAATGAGATACCTGAAAAATATAAAAAATATTTGTTTGAGAAAAAAGGGAAACGGCATTTCCAATTGTCGGGTGGAGTGTCACTATCACAGGAAGACATAAGACAAGTTCAGCTTGCAAAGGCTGCCATCAGGGCTGGAATTGAGGTTTTACTCGCCGAATGTGATGTGAAAACAGGCGACCTTAAAAATGTCATCATCGCCGGGGCATTTGGTTATCATCTGAATAAAGAGGGACTTTTTCGTATCGGTATTCTTCCGGAACTAAAAAATGCCAGGCTTTCTTTTGTTGGTAATTCTAGCCTGGAAGGCGCTGTACGGATACTCTTAAATAAAAGACTACTGAATAACGCAGTTCGAATTGCAAGCACCGCTCAAGTTCTGGAACTCTCTCAGGTTGCAAGTTTTGAGGAGATTTTTATCAGGGAAATGAATTTCCACTTTACACAGAAGAAACACCATTAAGAATCCTTTACTATAAATTAGAAACTTTCAATTAGTCTCTTTAGCCTCCATTTGCAACCCAGCCATAAATAAACCTTAAAATATTAAGAGATTATAGATACAACACTTACGTACAATTGACAATAACGGTAAACAAAACGAATCCCCTGTTTCTGAAAATTATACTTGACTAACTTAAAAATTTATTGTATATGAATATTTCAGTATAGCTAAAATATTCAAGTATAAGGAAGTTTTGTTGCCTATTTAATCATAAATCATAAAAATGCTTAAAATCCTCCCCCTAGCCGCTCCTATCAAGCAATGCAAGAACCTCCCCTTGTAGGAGAGGTTTAGGTTTTATAAAACATGTAAAAGCGACTCCAGGGGTAAGGAAATTTATTAAAAGGAGGTGATACCTTGTCAAGAGAAAATGATGTGGCAAAATTTCTTGCTTCTAACTTTTAAAAACTTATAAATAGAAAGGGGTTTTGAAGTGAAAAAAAGCTTAGGCATCATTGCAGGAATTGTAATTATAAT
>JAHFOW010000110.1:8375-9628 GCA_023261465.1 Planctomycetota bacterium | reverse complement strand
AAAAATCTGGGGTATCGTACATTTGGCGAACTCCTGAGAATCATACCAGGATTCGAAATCCTGAAAATGGCTAATTTTGGAGAAACCATCCCAGCCGTACGCGGTCTCAGCGCTGCAAATAAGGTAAGGGTAATGCTCAACGGACATTTTGTATGCAACCCCTTAAGAGGCGGGATATTTGGTGAATTTGATGATTTCCCTGTGGAATGCATAAAAAAGATCGAAATTATCAGGGGCCCTGGTTCTGCTGTTTATGGAGAAAATGCATTCCTGGCAGTTATCAATATCATCACCAAGGATACACAGGACATTCAAGGCGTAAGGTTAAGCAGTGGTTACGGAAGCTTCGATACGTATGACGAAAACGTTATATTTGGCGAAAAGTACGGACAGGTTGATTTCTCAGGAATGGCACGATACCGGCAAACCAGCGGCTTTAATGGCACAGTAAAGAGCGATTTTCAAACAACACTTGATAATATACTTGGGACTTCTGCATCTGCGGCTCCTGGCCCTGTGCATGACGGGAGACAGGAATTCGATTTGAGTTTGAGGGCTGATTACAAAGATTTGTGGTTTCAGGGTTGGTATAACAATAAAAGATGGGAGCCATTTATAGGGCCACAAAACGCCTTAACCGATGGATCTCAGATTGAAGATGATTATGTATTTGGCGAAGTTGGCTATAAAAAAACCTTTGACGAAAAATTTACGTTAAAGCCCAGAGTTTATTATGATCAATTTGATGGAGACAATTTTATAAAATCTCTCCCTAATGGATCAACCTTACCTATAGATACTAATAACGATGGTATTCCTGACACATTTTTTACGTATCCAAACGGATTGATTGGCGATGGCAAGGTAATCGAAAAAATTGTTGGCACAGAGATTCCGTTTGATTATCAGCTCTTCGATGGGAATATGCTCACACTGGGTGTTGAATACCGCCTGATTAATCAAACCAATGTCCATTTCCTGGCAAACTTTGATCCAGCAACGCTAGCCCCTCTGCCCGGTATTCAAGATTTTTCAGATAAATATCCCTTTTTAAAAGAGGCAACGCGCAGGATGGCGTCTGTTTATTTACAGGACATATGGGACATTACTGACACCGTAAACCTTACCTTGGGGGTCAGGCACGACGATTACAACGATTTTGGCGGTGCAACAAGTCCACGGTCGGGCTTGACCTGGGCATTCATGAAAAATGCATCTCTCAAGGTTCTTTATGGAGAGGCTTTCAGAGCGCC
>JAHFOW010000110.1:2303-8275 GCA_023261465.1 Planctomycetota bacterium | reverse complement strand
CCGCGAAGTGATTTGCCCGCGTATGCCTTACTGAATCTCTCTGTTATCGGAAAGGAATTTTTTAAAACCATGGAGGTGCAGGGAACAGTATTCAATCTCTTAGATAAGGATTATAGCGACCCCGGACCCACTGCTATACCCAACGACCTTCCACGACCAGGAAGGACGTTCTTTGTTGGCCTCAGTTACCAATTTTAGCGCATACGAATTGTCGGATATTATTCTAACTTATTTATAAATACAGCGTATAAACCATCAAAAACCATAGTAACTATGGTCCAACAATATTTGAAACTCCAAAGACGCATAACCTTCCAATCATTTTGGCCTGCCATAGCATTCATATTCTGCATACTATTTCAAATTTCTTTGGGAACTGCAGATGAAACGGGACCCATGGCCATCATCTTACGAAGCCAACAAATTGCAGCTTATAATGACGTAATACAAGGCTTTGAGGAAGGATGCAAGGAAAAAGGCATCTCAATAAAGGCCATTTATGACCTGAAAGGGGATGTTGGAGAAGGTAAGCGGGTTTTGGTTAACATCAAGAATGATCACATCAGACCCAACGTTGTTTTTGCTGTCGGAGTACTTGCGGCAACCCTGGCCAAAGAGTATTTTCCTCATATTCCTATCATATTTTGCATGGTTATTAATCACGAGCGATTTGATCTTGCCGGACCAAATATCACAGGCATTTCATCTGAGGCGTCCGTTGAAGACCAATTCTCCATCCTTAAAGAACTGCTTGGCACCAGAAAGAATATCGGTGTTATATACGATCCGACGAAAACGAAGAGAATTATTACAGAGGCGCGCATCGCAGCAAAAACGTATGAATTCAATCTTATTACAGCAGAAGTTATGTCAGAAAATGACATTAATTCTGCGCTGGACCGTATTATAGATAAGTTGGATGCCTTATGGATAGTGCCCGATAGTACAGTAATCACAAAGGATTCACTCAGCATTATATTAAAAGCCTCCCAAAAATACCGCCTGCCAACAATTTGTACTTCCGTGGCAATTGTTAAGGGCGGTGCATTGGTTTCTATTTCGCCTGATTACCCGTCCACGGGTATTCAGGCTGCAAAACTAGCACAAACTTTGTTAAGAAATCCAACACAAATACCTTTGAGCATTCAACAACCTGATAAATTAAAAATAATCTTAAATACTCAAACAGCGAAGACGATAGGGACAAATCTGTCGTCCCTTCAGTCAAGAACAGATGTCGCCTTTTATCCCTAAATATACATTACTCCTGAAAAAGCCGCTTTAATTTTGTTGTGACGTTTATCACAGACAATATTAAAGAACATGCTATAATATTTTTTATAAAATTGATTTTTACCTAATAATTAGTCTTCTCAAAATAATCATGATCGGTATCCGGGCAAAACTCATAATCTTCATGGGAGTGGTAATCATTGTCATTGACGCAATCAGTTGCTTGTTCTTTTTTATAAATTCAAAAAGACAGCAGGAAGAAGCCCTCCAGAAATTGGGTGTTTCCATGATTACACTCATTGCCCAGGATAATGAAGTAAAACACGCCCTAAGTTCCCGACAGCCCGCATTCCTGGATAATCCCATAAAAAGACTCCAGGCTTTTGACAGGGAACAGGAAATTGGTTACTGGCGCATTTTAAACACCCGAAAGGTTGTCGCTGAAAAGCTGTCACCCTGGAGCACGATCCACGTGGACGAAATTCCTGCGCAAAACAATAATCAAAATTCCTTTGCTCCGCTGATCCACCGCATAACTACCAGTGCAGGCGAGACATATTTTAATTTTTCGGTACCAATTTTTGAAATACAAACATTTTCAGAGGAGGAATTTGCCGCCCAGATGCTTGGCGAGGATCAAACGTCCACGCTCACAAAGCAAAAAATTCTAGGATTTGTACAAATAGGGTTATCTACCCGCAAACTCGGCGAAAAGATACACAAGATCATCCTTTACAGTATCATCCCTATGGGTTCAGGTATAGTTTTAGTAGGGTTATGCATAATCCTCTTTCTCACCAAATACATTGTTTCCCCACTACGAAACCTGGCAAATATCACCCTGGATATTGCCAAAGGAAACCTCGACCGCACCGTAGACGTCCAGTCCCGGGACGAAATTGGCCAGCTTGCGGTAAACTTTAATGAAATGACAAAAGAATTAGGAAAAACCTATTTTGACCTGAAACAAGAAATTGTTGAGCACAAACGTACAGAAGAGTTGCTGCAATACCGGGTAAAAATGGAAGAACTCGTAGCAACCATTTCGACCAATTTTGTTACCCTTGCGCCGGATAATGTTGATACCGGAATAAGCTATACCCTAAAACTTATCGGAGAGTTTACCGGGGTTGACCGCAGTTACGTTTTCCTTTTTTCAGAAGATAAAAACAAAATAAACAATACCCATGAATGGTGCGCAGAAACTGTAAAATCACTCATTGAAAATCGTAAAGAAATTCCCCTGGAACATTTTAGCTGGGCAATGGATGAATTGAAAAATTTTGAAATCATCTACATTCCACGGGTGACTGACCTGCCTGAATCTGCAAGAGCCGAAAAGGAAATTTTATATTCACAACAGGTTCAATCGCTCGTCATTATGCCTATGGTTTATAATAGTACACTTGTTGGATTCCTGGGTTTTGATTCTGTACGGACAGAGAAAATATGGACAGAACAGGACGTTGCCTTGCTTAAAATGGTTGGGGAAATCTTTGTTAATGCGCTTCAGCGCAGAGAGGCTGAAGAACAGATTAAAGATAACGTCAAGCGACTGACCATCCTCCATAAAATTGATCAGGCAATCATCAGCAGTATGGATTTGAACATCATCCTTAGTATATTTCTGGAACAGGTAACAACGCAACTCAGTGTTGATGCCGCAAACGTATTGCTCCTGAATCCACAAACGCACAAATTAGAGTGTGCGGCTTCACGCGGCTTTCGTTCACATGAAACAGAATTCTCATGTACCCACTTTACAGAGAATTTTGCATCCCTTGCCATGGTTGAAAAACGCATTATTTATAACTCCCATAAATCCTCAATAAACGATGCCCTGAAAAATTACGGAGAGGACATGGAATTTACGACCTATTATGGTGTGCCGCTCATAGCGAAGGGACAGGTAAAGGGAGTCCTGGAAATATACCACCGCACCCATATTAATTCGGACAATGAGTGGATGAGCTTTTTAGAAGCAATCGGAGCACTGGCGGCCATCGCAATAGATAATGCATCGTTATTTGACGATATGCAACGCTCTCATTCGGAATTGTCTGTTGCGTACGATTCTACCATCGAGGGGTGGTCCCGCGCCCTTGAACTGCGCGACAAAGAAACAAAAGGACATTCTCAGCGCGTGACCACTTCAACCGTGAAATTGGCTCAAATCATCGGAGTAAAAGAAGAGGATCTGATACATATACGGCGAGGGGCGCTCCTGCATGACATTGGAAAGATGGGTATTCCGGACAATATCCTGCTCAAGACAGGAGGTCTTAGCGAGGAAGAATGGCAAATTATGCACAAACATCCGGAGTATGCTTATCAACTCCTTGCTCCCATTGCTTATCTCCGTAAGGCGCTGGATATTCCTTACTATCATCACGAAAAGTGGGATGGCACCGGTTATCCACACAAGCTAAAAGGCGAGCAAATCCCCCTGGCCGCTCGTATTTTTGCGGTAATTGACGTGTGGGATGCACTGAGTTTTGACCGCCCATACCGAAAGGCACTGTCAAAAGACGACGTGGCAAAATACATTAAAGCGCACGCGGGCACTCATTTTGATCCAAAGGTGGTGGAGGGATTCTTAAAGTCATTTCTGTAATTCCCTGACGTGGTAAGCCAGAATAAGCAGATATCCTTTGCAGGAAAGAAACTTTAATATGTGATCAATCATCAGGAAAAGGGGTAAGCAACTTTTCAGAAGGGATATATTTTAAGGTATGAACCGGAGATATTTTAATCCTGCATTGTCGTTCGGAATTCGCAAATTAAAAAACTAATTCTACTTTTCACCTAATGAACCCTGACCATTAATCCTCTGCGCGTAAACATCCCAGTACGTCTTCTCCTTCTGGCGGTCGTCCTGCCAGATTACCATTGCACCTCCGGTTCCATCACCGAGCAGAACAGGAAAACACTGGGTATTTAATGCGGTACTTATTGTCAGTCCATTTTTCTCCCACAGGGCAATACCCTTCCGATCAATTCTCTGCGCAAATAAATCAAACGCAGACGTACGATTATCGCCCCAGGCCAGCACCATACCGCCGGCGCCGTCGTTTGTTATTCCCACATGATTTTGGATCCCCATTTCAACGCATACAGCCAAACCGTCATTTCCCCACTGAACGTTTCCCGCAAGGTCAACGCTTTGCGCATAGATGTCAGACTCGCCGCTCCGCATATCCCACCAGGCAATAAGAGCGCCACCGGCGCCATCAGAAGTAATCACAGGATTATTTTGATTTCCCGCTACAGCGCAAACAGGAATACCGTTTTCCAACCATTGTACACCCCCACTCCCATCCACCTGTTGGGCGAAGATATCATTGTTGCCATTGCGGGTATCTACCCAGACAACAATTGCCCCTTCAGCCTTGTTGCCAATAAGGGCCGGAAGGTTTTCGTGACCCAAGGCGGCACATACCGGTATCCCCAGGATGTCCCACAACCTGTTGCCACTGCCGTCAATGCGTTGTGCATAGATATCTGCATAGTTCCGCCTGAAATCCTGCCACGCCACAATTGCGCCACCCGTACCATCCTCCACCATTACCGGTGCGCTTTGAGCGCCCGAAGTCAGACATACAGGTATTCCATTTTCCACCCACAGCAACTCCCCATGCTTATTCACACGCTGGGCAAAGAGGTCTGCATAGTTAGTCCGATAGTCCTGCCAGACAATGATTGCCCCACCAGCGCCATCCGTAGCAATGCAGGGAGTATTCTGGGTATTGTCCACAGTACAAACGGGAACGCCGTTTGACGCCCATAAAACTTCCCCTTTTGCATTGACACGCTGTACATAAATATCGTAATTCCCTCCGGCCTTTCGTATATCCTGCCAGGTTATAATAGCTCCGCCTTCACCATCACTCACGATCCTCGGTTTATTCTGATTTTCCGGCGCAGTACAAATAGGCACGCCATCCTCCATCCATAACACATCTCCGTGCGCATCAATACGCTGGGCATAGATGTCAAAGTGGCTCTCCCGTGCATCTTCCCATACAACAATTGCCCCACCGGCGCCATCGCCTACCATCTGCAAACCACTTTGCTGTCCCACTGCCCTGCAAATAGCAGTATTTTCCCGTGGAGTTAAAGACCATGCAGCCCTTGCGCTATGGCACAAAAAAGAAATGCAGAAAAGACAAAACAAAATAAATAAGGGATATATTTTTTGGCGTGGTTTTTGTAAGATATTTATCATCATAGTTTAATCATTTTTGTAATAATGCCTTATAAATTAATAATATATAAACACTTCTTTCGTATCATGGTTTTCTTTTTCCGTTATCCAACGTTACTTCCTGGTAAGTCTTTGGCGTGAGTTCGGACGGTCGAACATGCGGACGATAGGAAAATCGTGGTTTTGACTGAGGCGCTGATGCTCCAGGGCTTATCCTGAAAAAAACTTCTTCAAACCTCGCGTCTTCTCAATTCCCCAACCTTGGTTTTCTTCATGGTGGTCAGAGCCTACTCCTAAACTATTGTTTATTTTTTTACCCCAGCGTACAGGAGAGGGTCTAACTCCATAGCCTTATTATACACCTTCATAGATTCATCATACTTTCCCAGGGTGTAGAGGGTGTTGGCCTTATTGTGCCATGCCCGTGCGCTTTTCGGATTAATTTCTATAGCCTTATCAAATGCCTTAATTGCATCTTCATACATGGAGAGCCTGTCCAGCGTAATACCCATATTATTCCATGCCCAGCTTCTGT
>JAHFOW010000110.1:0-2203 GCA_023261465.1 Planctomycetota bacterium | reverse complement strand
TGCCATGCCCGTGCGCTTTTCGGATTAATTTCTATAGCCTTATCAAATGCCTTAATTGCATCTTCATACATGGAGAGCCTGTCCAGCGTAATACCCATATTATTCCATGCCCAGCTTCTGTTCTGATTTCCCTGAGCGGCCTTCATGAAGAGCTGAAGCGCATCATCGTATTTTTCCTGCATAATCAAAATGTACCCCTTCCCATGCCACGCCAGGTCTTCCTGGGGATTGATTTCAATGGCCTTGTCAAATGCCAACTGTGCCTCGCTATATCTACCCAGTGCAATAAGGGCTATACCTTTATTATACCAGGCTGCTGCATACTGAGGATTTGCTTCAATCGTTTGATCGTATAACTTTAGGGCCTCTTCACAATTACCTTTTTTGTATAAAACTATCCCTTTATTTACCAGGATAGAATGCGCATTGGGTCTGATGCTCAATGCTTTATCATAGGCCTGGACGGCCATATCATAACTTCCCATACAATACAAAGCATTTCCCAATCCTTCCCATGCTTCAAAGTAATTAGGATAACACGCAACAGCCTTATTGTATGATTTTACCGCTTGTTCAAACCGTCCGCGCTTATATTTTACATTACCATTTTTAATCCATCGTCTGGCGCTATATTTTTTTGATGTGGTTTTGTAAATATTTCCCTGCATGGTAACGGCACAAGACGTCTTGCAAGGAAAAGAAAAAAAGAAAATTAATACGAAAAACAACGCCTGACAGATGTATTTCTGGACACCATGGAAAGACCTACAATGATATATGTTACCGATGTTGTTATTCATATCTTTATTATCGCCACATTACCTGATTAGGGAGGAAAACAAAATTTAAAATATCTGAAATATTATAAAAATCGCTGCATAAAATCAAATTAATTATAATATGACTCCGGTGAATAGTCCTGCTTTACCTCATATCATTCTTAAAATGAAAATTCCTAAAGAAGGGTAATAAGAATTTTTCAAGAGAAATTCCGGATTGCGATCTAACTGTTTTTGTACCAATTTTGGCAAATTCTCATAATCCCTCTGGAATTTTATCAATTAAAGTTTTGGTAGCGTAGAAAAGGAGAGACCTGACATAATGGCCTCCTTTGATCACAAAGGGTTATAATTGCGAATTGGCTAAAGGTCTCCATAATTCTACGCTACCAAAGTTTATACTTTGGCCAAGACTAAAGGCGTAAAGATGACGACTTTTGTTAATGAAATTTTAACAGAGGCTGTAAATAAGATAGAAAGCACAAATAACGAATTAATGATTAAAGAGGAAGGAAGTTCTATATAAAGTAACCCCCCCGCACGCCTCATGGTTGTGCGGGTTTTTTATTCCGGTAGTTGTTTCCCTGTGGTATAGAAGAAATAGAAAGCAATAACAAACTAACGCTACACCCAAATTAGTCCAAACAGGTTTAAGGGGTTTTGGAAGGATTAACACCCAAGTTAGGCGGCTTAGTTCTTTACTCCGGCGGGAACCACTTTTGTAGTCACTATGGCGCAAGGCTCATTAACATCTTAATGTTGTTGATGTCGAGTGTCTTCAAAAATGTAGGGCTGCGAAACCATATCGCGTTGAATCGGTAATCAAACATCTCTTGAATAGCATCGTTTGGCGTCCATCCCTCAAAGACCATTCTGTATGTTGCAACGCTATATCCGGTACGGTCTTTTCCGGCTGCACAGTGAATAAATACCGGCGAACTTTCAGGATCTTTTAGTACTCTCTCTAACACCTTCATCAGTACAACAAGTTGTGCTTTGTCAGGATCCCAAGCGTGCATCGGTATGCGGATATAT
Source organism: Planctomycetota bacterium (assembly GCA_023261465.1). Classification (GTDB taxonomy): domain Bacteria; phylum Planctomycetota; class Brocadiia; order Brocadiales; family Brocadiaceae; genus JAHFOW01. Next base: position 389 of record JAHFOW010000110.1, on the reverse strand, counting down.
TTGATATATGCTCCACCCAGCTTTGAGAAATCATCGTAATCGTCATGATCCTCTCGAAGATCAATCACCGTTTTGACACCGGCACTTGCCAAGTTCCGGAATCCATCTTCGGTTGGCTGTGACCCACGCCAAAGCGTGGGAGAAACCTTCGCAAAGTTTTGAACACCTACGATGCAGGTATCGCAAGGTTGCGCCCAATTGTGCGTGGGCTGCGCTATCGGACGAGTTGCGCAACTCGCAAGCAAGACCGTGCTGAAGAAAAGAACGCTATAGCGTGCCACACATATGTTCATTGAAAACCCTCCACGGCTAAGCCTAACATAAGAATTAATCGGCTGGAGCGGCTTTGTCACGCCAGTCCGGGTTGAGTGAAAAGTTGGGCATTTATT
>JAHFOW010000109.1 GCA_023261465.1 Planctomycetota bacterium | reverse complement strand
ACTAATATAACAGATATAATGCTAATAATTCCTTAATTCTCAGGGTGAAGCGGGAAACCAGTCCAATATCAAGGACTTATAATTATTGTTCTTTTCGCCCTTTTAGGGCTAAGCAAGCCACCCGCTATGCGGGTGGTCATGACTCATAAGGCATCTTTCCTGATAGTCCTATTTTTTTTAGATGCCATAGATTTTTTCACTTTACTCTTCCGACTTGTTCTGGTTAGGTGGTAAGATATCCGTCTTAATGAGTTACGGTTTTTCCCATAATCCTCGTAAAAAATACTAACAGAAGGAGAAGAGATGATACAGAGGAAGGTGCAAAATGATGATGCTCGTGCAAGTCGTTTGGTTCCTGTGGTTGTTGGAGTGGCACTGATAGGTCTTTGTTTGATTATTAGCAGGTGTGCTATCGCCAGCGAATGGAACTTAACTCCTCAGAATAAGGCGCAGAACGAGAAAAAATCTGCTGATAAGCCCCGGTCGGGTCACGTAAAGGCAGTAAACAGCATTACCTTTAGTCCTGATGGCAAGATGCTGGCCTCTGGTAACGATAACGGTATTGTATTATGGGATCTGAAGAGTATGGGGATTATTGGCGAACCTCTTATGGGTCATAGCGGTGGAGTGTTGAGCGTCGCCTTCAGCCCGGATGGAAAAATGTTGGCATCGGGTGGCGCGGATGGTACTGTTATTTTGTGGGATAAGGCGAGTTTGAAGTCTTTGTGTGTGCCTCTGACTGGACACGAAGGGTGGGTGGAATGTGTTGCGTTCAGGCCGGACGGTAAAATATTTGCCTCATGTGGTGCAGATGGGCTCATCATTTTATGGGATGCGGCAAGTATGAAACCCATTGGTGAGCCTCTCATCGGGCACGACGAACCGGTTGAGTGCGTAGCTTTTAGTCCAAACGGTAAGCTTCTGGCCTCGTGCGGTGTGGACGGTAATGTTATTTTATGGGATACAGAGAATATGAAACAAATTGGTGAACCGCTCACAGGCCATAAAATGTGGGTGGAGAGTGTTGCCTTTAGCCCGGATGGCAAGCTCTTGGCATCAGGCAGTGATGATGGAACGATTATTCTGTGGGACGTGGCAGGAAGAAAACCGGTTGGTAAGCCCTTGACAGATCATAAAGGTGCGGTGGAGAGTGTTGTGTTTAGTCAGGATGGCAAGATGCTGGCCTCATGCGGTATGGATAAAACCGTTATCCTGTGGAACGTGGCAGACAGAAAGCCTATTGGTGAAGCCTTAACTGGTCATACAGCATCAGTGGAGAGCGTTGTCTTTAGCCCGGACGGCAAGTTATTAGCCTCGGGTAGTGAGGATGGGACTATTGTTCTTTGGGATGTGGCGGGCCGGAAACCAATTGCTGTACCCCTGTCTATAAGCAAATGGGATTAATAAGCATGTATATTGTCCGTTAGAAACCGGCCAATAAAAGGTTTGATGGTTATCCACCCTTTTCACCTTCACACATCATCTTTGCCCTGACCAACCTTATTTCCTCGTATGAATAAGCATCTCCGAGTTTTTCTTTTACCGGGGCCAGCCGTTCTCTGCCTGATTCGTTTAATGCCCTGCGAATGTGGTTTTGCTTTTCTGGATTTACCATCCTGTCTATAGAAACATCTTCGCCATCCAGGATAAGTTTTTCGAGATGAGAAGCGATGGTGGATGGGGCAAGACCTCTTTTTTGTGCAATTTCCTGGATTGTGAGGTTTTGCTGGTACAGCGACAGTGTTGTTTGCGTGGTTAATGCCCTCTCGTGTTTGGTGGATAACTCGGGGTATTTATAGGTGGTTTGTTTGGGGGTTATATTGTTTTGTTCGCAATACCTGCTGATTTCTTTTACAAAAATATCCCCGTATTTCTTTAGTTTTTGATCGCCGATGCCGCTTATTTTACTTAAGGCCAGCAAACTTTGCGGGTAATCGATAGACATTTCCTTTAAACTTGTATCGTGAAAGATAATATAGGGCGGTACGCCTTCCCGGTCGGCCATTGTTTTCCTCAAAGACCGCAGGTGTTCAAAGAGGGCGGGGTCGTAGTCCTTGTCTGTTTCAACGTGGTGGATTTTCAGTTTTTCTTCGGGTTTTGTGAGAAACACCTTTTCATTGCCTGTTAATACATTCCGGCTCTTTTCATGCAACTTCAAAACGGGATACTTATCTCCATCCAATTTTAAATAGCCTAATTGAATTAACTCACGGATAAATGACTGCCATTGTTGTTTAGAATATTCTTTTCCGACTCCGTACGTTTTGATGGTATCATGACGATTCTGCAACACCTTCTGGCTTTTAGCGCCTTGCAAGATATCAATAACATAATTTATTCCAAAGCGTTCATCCACCCGATAAACGCACGATAAAATTTTCTGTGCGGCAATTGTTCCGTCAAACCGTTCCTTTGGTTCTAAACAAGCATCACAATTCTCACAATTCGGCTCATTAAATTGTTCTCCAAAATAGGCCAGGAGCAACCTTCTCCGGCATACGTTGCCTTCACAATAACTTACCAGTTCCCGTAATTGTTTGTACGCCACCTGACGTTCATTTTCGGCCTCTTTTTGAAGAATGAAGTGTTCAATTTTGAACATATCGCCGTAGCTAAAGAACAGGATACAATCGCTTTCTAACCCATCCCTGCCCGCACGCCCGGTTTCCTGATAATACCCTTCGATACTCTTAGGCAAGTCGTAGTGGATAACGTAGCGAACGTTAGGTTTGTCAATACCCATGCCAAATGCGATCGTTGCCACGATAATCTCTACGTCGTCACGAATGAACCGTTCCTGGTTTTGTGTCCTGGTTTCCGGAGTCAAACCCGCATGGTAGGGCAGGGCGCGGTATCCCGCTTTCTGTAGACTTGTTGCTAAATTTTCCACCGTTTTACGGCTTTGACAATAAATAATACCCGATTCGTTTTTCCGGTCTTTTAAATAGTGAAGTATCTGGTTGTAGGGGTTATCCTTTGGTTTAATCTGATAATACAGATTTTTTCTGTTAAAGCTTGCCTTGAAGACCTTGCAACCGGATAGTTTCAGTTGCGTAAGAATATCTTGCTGGACGACGGGTGTGGCGGTGGCGGTTAAGGCCATAAGGGGTACTTGAGGGAATTTATCCCTGAGTATACTGAGCTGGCGATATTCAGGCCTGAAGTCGTGTCCCCACTCTGAAATGCAATGCGATTCGTCAATCGCAACCAGACTGACCTTTAATCCCTGTAAAAATTCCAGAAAGTCTGGCATGAACAGACGTTCAGGCGCAATATAAAGGATTTTGATTTCACTATTTGCCAGACGCCGTTTCCGTCCATTAATTTCGCCAAAACTCAACGAGCTGTTGATAAAGGTTGCAGGTACACCATTCGCCAGCAACCCATCCACCTGATCTTTCATGAGCGCAATCAGGGGCGAAATGACAACAGTTATGCCATCAAACAACAAGGCGGGCAGTTGGTAGCACAGGGACTTACCGCCGCCTGTTGGCATAAGGACAAAGACGTCCTTGCGGTTGAGCGCTTCCTTAATGATGTCTTCCTGAAGGGGAAAAAAGCTGGTATAACCAAAATATTTATGCAGGGTTGTATACATGATTGTTTTCTTTTTTTGATTTTAAACATAATCAAAAGAAAATTATTTTGCAAGGACAAATCTATTGAATTCGTCAGGAGAAAAAAAATAAAAAAACATTTGACAAATTTTATAAACACTATATAATCATAAAACATATTGTTGAGAATGAGTCTCATTAGCACGTATGTGGGGAAATTTTAAGCATGGGTGTGGAGACGCAAGATTTTGCGTCTCTCCGCAGGTTTTTGTTGTGTTACGGTAATTTAATGTGTAGGAATTTCGAAGTTGTAGAACGAAGCGGCGCTTCGTTATGAGCGAAATGCCACTTCGCTCTGCATAAAAAGTTGCTGCCAAAGGCAGCCTGATTGGTAAGGCTATAAGGAGGGCAAAGTATGCGGTTTGTGCGGTATATGTTGTTAATGGTGGTATCTGTAATTGCACCTTTATTCGGAGCAAATGTCTTTGCACAGTCTGCCGACACGGAGGTGTTGAAAGGCAAGGTTGATAAGCTTGAAAAGGAATTGACGGAGTTAAAGGACATGCTCAGGCAGCAAATTCAAAGGGATATGGAGAAAGAAAAGGAGATTACATCGTTAAAAGAAAAGGATGCGCAAAAGGAGAAAGAGATTGCATCGCTCAGGGAAGTAGACACAAAAAAAGAAAAAGAGATGGCTTCGTTAAAGGAAGAGGTGCAAAAGAAGGAAGTAGTGGCTGGCGCTGAAGCGCCGGGTGAAGAGTCATCCCTTGCTTCAAAGAGTAAAATGAGTCCCATTTACGCAAAGCCATTCCTGAAGAGGTTTGGGAGAAATACCTATCTTGGGGGTTATATGGATTTCCAATTTAGGGCAACAGAAGACGATAAGGGTGATCATGGTTTTGCCGTGGACAGGTTTATACCTTTTATCTATGCAGATGTCTCCGACCGCGTCAAGGTTGCTTCAGAAATAGAATTTGAAAATGGTGGCGTATCAGACGAGAGTAAGGGCGAGGCAAAGCTGGAGTTTGCTACCATAGATTATTTGATAACCGACTGGATCAATTTTAGAGGTGGTTTTATCCTTACTCCCTTAGGGAAATACAATTTAATTCATGATGCTCCCTTGCAGGACCTCACTGACCGTCCCCTGGTAGACCAGTTTATTATTCCAACTACCATTACAGATGCAGGTATGGGCTTTTTTGGAAGCCTTTATCCTTCGGAATTAAGCAAACTGGATTATGAGATTTACGCTACTAACGGCGTCTTTCGTGGCTTAGATGCAGACCATACATCACACTTTGGATTAGACGAAGGAATAAGAGAGACCAGGGGTGGATTTGTTGACCTCGACAACTATAATGAGAGTCCTGCCGTTGTCGGGCGTGTTGCTTTCAGCCCATTTATAGGCCTTGAGTTTGGTAGTTCGGTATATACCAGCCGGTATGATCAAAAAAATAATAATCAATTAACCATTCCGGCTTTGGATTTTGCCTATCAGAAAGGACCGTTTGAATTGGTAGGTGAAGGCGCTTATGCCTTTATAGAGACAGATAATTTTGCACGGTCTGCTGTTGACGAAGATGGCAATCCTGCCGGTATTGCCGATTCTATGTGGGGTTATTATGTGGAAGGCCGTTACCATTTTATGCCTTCTTGTTTAAAAAGTTGGGCGCCAAAGTTTTTTACCGATAATTCTACATTCACGGGCGTATTGAGGTGGGATCAGGTGCAGACATCTGCAATAGAGGCAACTGGCAGAGAGAACTGGCTGAGGAACAGGATAACTCCGGGATTGAATTATCGTTATACAGAAGATACGGTATTCAAGCTGGATTATCAAATTAATATGGAGGAAAAGGATCTTTCCAATACAGCCAATAATGCGTTTTTATTCTCTGTTGCAACATATTTCTAACAGGAATTTCAAACTTTTTGGCAGGAGCCAATTGCTGTTGGCGGCCAGAGCTTGCTCACCGGATGATATGTACATTGCCAGGAGACGGCTCCTGCCAGCCGGCGAAGGCTTGATTTAAATCGTGAACCATTGAACCATCGGAAGGTTTGTTAATTGGGGAAAAAAGTACTTATACTTGGCGGCGGGCCGTGCGGATTATCAGCCGCATGGGAATTGTCGAAATCCGGTTGTAACGTGACGGTTCTTGAGAAGGAATCCAGGGTTGGAGGATTATGCGTTACAAACGAGTACAAAGGTTATCGGTTTGACCTTGGCGGACACCGCTTCATATCTGGGGATAGCGATCTTATTGCAAAAGTTTCTAAAATGATGGGTGGCGAACTCCTCATATCAAAGAGAAAAAGCGTGATCCTCTTTGGCGGAAAGACCTATCAATATCCGCTTTCGGCAAGGGATGTGTTTTTCAAATTGGGTTTATGGACAAATCTGAAGGCGCTAATAACGTATGCACTTGCAGCCTTCAAAAACCTCATTCTGGAAAAAGAGGACGTGTCTTTTGAGGATTGGGTTGTCAGCCGTTTTGGACGGACGCTCTATAATATATTCTTTGGCCCTTATACGGAAAAGTTATGGGGTATATCCCCGAAGCTTATTTCTTCTGATTGGGCGTCGCAAAGGATATCACTCATCAGCCTTAGAGATGTTTTTTTCCGTATTTTTAAACTCAGGAGAGATACGCCGCGCACCTATGCCCAGTGGTTTTATTATCCCAGACATGGTATCGGGCAGATGTTTGAGATGATAGCAGATGATATAGTGAAAACCGGCGGGGAAATACTTTTGAACGCAAACGTTACTGGCCTGGATATTCACGATAATACCGTTAGCGGGGTCTGTTATAAACACAACGGCGCTGATAAGCAGGTGGAGTGTGATACCGTTATCTCTACCATACCGTTACCGGATATTATAAGGGCATTTCCCGGACATCTTACAAAGGATATCCTGTGGCATACAGACGCACTGAGATTTCGGGCTGTAAGATTTTTAAATATCCTGGTTGATTTGACCGATATCAGTGAAAATACGTGGATGTATGTATCCGGGAAAAGGTATGTCATGACACGCATCCAGGAGCCTAAACGAAGGAGTCCTTTCAATGCGCCGGCAGGGAAGACATCCATCATGCTGGAGTTACCATGCTCGGCGAATGACGAGATATGGAGTTGTTCTCCGGAAAGGTTGCTGGAACGGTGTGTCAATGATTTAAAAGAACTGGGGATTCATATAGATGGAAAAATTATTGATTATTTCACAACACAGGTGACGCATGGTTATCCTGTTTATAGCCTGGATTATAGAGTTCACCGGTCGGAACTCCTCCATTTTCTTGATACGTACAAAAACCTTATTTCGTGTGGCAGGCAGGGTTCATTCAGGTATATTTTTATGGATACAGCGATGGAAATGGGAATTGCTGCCGCCCTGAGTACCATGGTAAAAGATACGCATAAAAAAGAGGATATTCGTTTGTTATGCTCAGATAAAGCAGTGGTTGAGGTATCCTGCGTAATGAGATAAGAATAAAAAAATTTGATATATCACTGAGACTGAGTCTAAATAACAATTTATTTGTCGTGTAGGAATTTCATACTTAAGGAGAAAGAAAGATGAAGAGATTTAAAAAAATTATGTATGGGGCAATTTTTAGCGCTGCGTTTTATGGTATGGCATTGACTACTGGTATTTCTGCGGTAAGCGCGCTGGATGAGGTGGATACCGTTGCGAAAGATCCAACAGATATTCCATCGCCAATCTCTCGCTCAAACCCAACAACGGTCACGGTTGATTTAGTTGCAAAAGAGGTTCTTGCAGAATTGGCGCCCGGGAAGAAATTCTGGTTCTGGACATTTGCCGGGAAAAAGGGTGATGTCACAGGTCCTGCGACTGTGCCGGGCCCCATGATACGGGTGATGGAAGGCGATACGGTGGTTATCAATTTAACCAATGCTCTGGGTAATAAGGAGCCGCACAATTTAGATTTTCATGCCGGTATTGGCGCTATGTTAATGGACATAGAACCAGGTAAAACCAAATCGTTGAAGTTTAAGGCAGTAAGGGAAGGCGCTTATATTTACCACTGCGGCGCAGAAGGAATGCCATGGGAACACGTGTCACATGGTATGTATGGTCTGATCATGGTTGAGCCAAGGGGTGGTCTTCCAAAGGTTGATAAGGAATTTTATATCGGTCAGAGCGACTGGTATATAAAGCCGGGTATTGAAAATCTAGCGGATGTTAAAGATGGATATGATCTCGATGAGGACAAGGCTCTGTCTGAACATCCTGATTATTTCACCTTTAACGGACATACACAAGCGCTTTCAAACGCATCAATTTATGGTGACGCAGTAACCGTGAACAAGCGAGACAATGTACGCATATTTTTTGTAACAGGGGGGCCTAATATTGGTTCTAATTTCCATATCATCGGTCAAATATTCGATAAGTATTATCCATCCCGTTACCGTGATTTTATCAGAAATGAGGAGACGGTCTATGTGCCGCCAGGATCTGCTGCTGTATTTGAATTTAAGGCACTAGCTACAGGTAATTGGCCAATTGTTGACCATGCCCTGTGGAGGGTCCCGAAGGGGGCCGGCGGTATTCTGCATGTAAATTAATCGTGATTGTTACCCGGGAAAGTTATTGGTGATATTCAACAGAGAGACGCATTGCAGTGCGTCTCTCTGCCTGGGTTTGTTAAAAATGTATTTTTTTGCAAGGAGGTAAAAATGTCTGCGCTTATTGTAGGGGGTGACCACTTAGGGTGTATACCCAGGGAACTCGATAAAATTGGAGTGAATGAAATCCGGCATTTGACGGGAAGGAGCGGTCAGAAGATTCGCGACGGAATTCCCGAAACCATGGACTTTGTAATCGTACTCTATGATTTCGTGAATCATAATCTGGCGCACAAGATAAAGAATTTTGCAGAAAACAATGGAATGCCTATTGTCTATGCAAAAAGGTCATGGTCTTCAATATATCAAAAATTAAAGGATGGCCGTATGCAGTTTCAGAAAGCGGGGTTGCGGCTTCCATTGAATTAAAAGTGAGGGCAAATTCCTGATCGTGGTTCTATTTCGACAAAGTGTTTGTAAATGCAGTTTTTTTCTGATACTATTTTTACCATTCTATCGAGAGAAAATGCTATGAAAAAAAGTCAACTATTAATTTACGGATGTGCCATTTTATTATTCGCTGCATTTTTTACAACGGTGCCGACTGGATGCGCCACTACGGGTTCCGGGCGAAGGAGTATGACGGGCGTTTCCCGTTATTTTGATAAGGATGTCAATACCGTTTGGGATGCGGTTGTTCAGGCCGTAGAAGGAACTCCTGTTGATATCAGGGATAAAGAAAAAGGGTTTTTGAGAACGAACTGGGTCGTGGGACGGTCAACAACAAAAACGAGCGGATTGCTCCTGGAAGGCACTTGGCAGGAACGATACCGTCTCCATGTCAGGATTGCTGGAATAGGAGACAAATCATACGTTTCCATTAATGCCCAGAGGGAAGAAAAACCACCGGGCGGAAGCGCTGCTTACCGGTGGAACCGTGTTGAATCAGATGGTACCCTGGAACAGGATTTTTTAAAAAAACTGGAAACTATTCTTGGGAGTTCGTAGCCATACGTGTAACAGGCTACAAAGATGAGGTATTGGTTTATAGAAAGTAGTGAGACTACAGACTTCACAGATTATACAAGTCATGAGGGGGAAAATTAACAAGCGTGAGATATATTTTAGTATGCACATTTTTCGTGGTTTTTATTTTAACACCTTTTTCATTTCGTACGTTAAAAGCTCAAACAGAACCGGAGCCAACCGATAATTTTCAGTTACAGACTTACCTTACTGAAGAACAAGCCCTGGCGCTTATCTTTCCTGAGTGCGATGATATTCTGACGGATGAACTCATCCTGGCTCCCGATGAAAAACAAAATCTTGAAAATATTCTGAGCAGAAGGCTTTACGAAGATAGTTTTAAGGTATATATAGGAAAGAGGACGGGCGTTATTCAACGATATGCGATTATTACGGAAGAGATTGGTAAATTTCATCCCTTTTCGTTTATTGTAGGCGTTAATACGGATGGAAAGATTAGCAA
>JAHFOW010000108.1 GCA_023261465.1 Planctomycetota bacterium | reverse complement strand
AACCCAACCTTATATTTATGTCTAGGAATTTCAATGTTTTTGTAGAGACGCAAAATCTTACGTCTCTACTCCTGTTGGAGACCTCGCCGGTGGGCATGCCCATCGCCGTCAGGAGACGGCTCCTACCAGTAGACGAAGGCCTAATTTAATGTGCGTTGGATTGTTTTTTTGTGCGTGGAAACATCTGTCCTGACAAGAGTATTATTGCAGAAAGGAATAGAGAAACAGGATTAATTTGCCGTTGATAAAGATGGGAGATAAGTATGAAATCAGTTGTATCAATTTAGTCTTTTGAAAAACGTATTACCTATAAGCTCCGCAGGAGCGACCTGTATCCCTATCAATCATAATACAGGCCGCTCCTACGGAGCTATTTACCCTATTGAATTTATTGGACTACAAACAGATCGCCCCTACCGGGGCTATATTGTTTTTTTATATCCCCATGTGTTTTTCAAAATACTAAAGCGAAACCATATCAGATAAAACAATTATTAAAAATTATTGAACAGTATGACCTTAAAATGGAGGATAACGAATGAAGGACTACCATATTAATATATTTTATAGTGAAGAAGACGGCGGATACATTGCCGATATACCTGATCTGAAATATTGTTCTGCCTTTGGCAATACTCAGGTGGAGGCATTGCAGGAAGTGCTGGCGGCGAAAGAAGCATGGCTTGAGGCGGCACGGTCCAGTGAAAAACCAAGAGGGGAGGGAAATATAAACAAATGTCACAGTTAACCCATTTTGACGAACAAGGCGCATCGCGCATGGTGGATGTTACCAACAAGGAAATTACTGACAGGGTCGCTATTGCCCATGCGAGGATTAGCATGAGACCGGAGACCTTCCAACTGATTATGGACAAAAAGGTAAAGAAGGGCGATGTATTAGAGGTGGCGCGGGTAGCCGGTATTATGGCGGCAAAACAAACCTTTTCTCTTATTCCGATGTGTCATCCCCTGAATTTGACGAGTGTAAAGATTGAATATACGAATAACGCTGTGGATACAATTGATATACTCGCAGAGGCGCGGGTTACTGCGAAAACCGGGGTTGAGATGGAGGCCATTACAGCTGCCAGTATCTGCGCAATCACGATTTATGATATGTGTAAATCTGCTGATAAAGGAATGGTGATTAGCGATATTCATCTCGTGCAAAAATCGGGGGGAAAGAGCGGGACGTTTGTTTTTGGTAAGAATGTTTAATCGTTTAAAGGAAATTCGATGTAGTGGCAAGACGCTCATTGCCACTACGCCGGTTCACTCGTCAATGGCTGAACCCGTTGTTGTCTGAAGGGTCTGCTGAGGTAATATCAAGCTTACCGCAAGGGGAGTTTTGGTATCTTGCCACGGCAAAACCGCTACTATCTGAACTGGAAATTCCGGCTGCCACTATCTTGCAATCCTTCTGGATGGCTACGGCATATGCCTGATCACTCTGGGAAGTGCCAAATTGAGATTTAAAATCTGTAAGCACCTTGCCTTTTTTGCCAAATGTGACATCCAGTGTGCCATTGATATTGTAGCGTACCAGGGCAAAGTCATCGGTGCCTGAGGAGGTGGAATCTCCTGCAACAATTATCTTGCCGTTTGGCTGGATAGCAACACCATAGGCCGTATCAGTGCTATTGGTGAAGTCTGTGATTACCTTGCCGTCGCCGCTAAACGTTTTGTCCAGTACGCCTTTGGTGGTGTAGCGTGCAACGGCAAAATCGAATGCGGAGCCGTCGGGGGTAAAAAGCCCTACCACCACGATTTTGCCGTCCGGCTGGATGGTCATGCCGTTAGGCTCATCGCCGCTATCGTTCTTGAAATCGGTAACTACCCTGCCATTGTGTCCAAAACTCTTGTCCAGCGTGCCGTCGGGATTATAACGTGCCAGGCCAAAGTCAACGCTACGGTGTGTGGCGGTAGTGGGGCCCGATGCAACAATCTTGCCATCTTTCTGGATAGCAACGGCTTTGGCCTCATCAACGCTGCCGAAATCGGTGATGACCTTGCCGTTGCCGTTAAAAGTCTTGTCCAGCGTGCCGTTGGGGTTATAACGCGCCAGAGCAAAGTCACCGAATCCCGGTGTATTTGGAGAAACCCCTGCCAACACGATCTTGCCATTCTTTTGGATAGCGATGGAAAATGCCTTGTCATTGCTGCCATTCTTAAAGTCGGTAGTCACCTTGCCATCAGCCCCGAAAGTCTTATCCAGCGTGCCATCGATTTTGTATCGGGCTACGGCAAAATCGAAGTCAAAAAAATCGTTGTTACCTACATTCGAGTATCCTGCCGCGAGAATCTTGCCATCTTTCTGGATGGCAACAGCAGTAGCAGCATCATAGCTTGTAGCGCCGCTGCCGCCACCGCCGCTACCTTTGCCGAAATTGGTTATCACCTTGCCATTATCGCCAAAGGTATTATCCAGTTGGCCGTTGCGGGTGAATCGCACCAGGGCGAAGTCTCGAGGACCAACGGCGGGAAGGATATTACCCACCACGACAATTTTGCCGTCTCGCTGGATAGCAACGGCAGTAGGTCCTTCACCAAAGTTAGCGACTGCCTTGCCATTGTTGTTAAAAGTGCGGTCGAGATCGCCCGTTGCGGATTGCGCGGTATGGGCAATGCACAGACTTAAAAACAGTGCAGAAAACAACCCGACCACGAAACCGCGTGCAAGAGGAACACGGGGTCGTAATAATGCTCTTATTATTGTAATCATCTTGGAATACCCCTTTTTTTCCATGAAAAATTAGAAATAAATTTAAAAGATTATAATTTTTAGTTTAAGCTGAGTTAAGGTGAAAGTAAATAAAATAAATTATTTGAGGAGCCTTGAAACCAGGTATAAAATCAAAAGAAATTGAAAAAGATAATAGCTAAACGAAACAACAGAAAACACTGTCATTAATTTCATACTGAAACTACTATTGCATAATGGAATGTCTTGTTTGGATATACAATTGCTTTTAATGAGTCCTTGTTTAGAATATTATTATTTTTATAAGATATTATTATCCTTCCACTTAGAAATAATGTACGTGGTTATTTAATTTTTTAAGTTGCGAGTTGGTATATTTTTCGTAATGTGAACCTAATATATGAATTTGCATTATTATGCCGAGCTCTTTGGACTCTTAAGGACGTATATAAAATATTAATACATAGTGAAGGTTCTTTGGGTGATTTCGGGGATATTACAAGCGGTTTTTGTTTATGCTTAAGAGGAAGAAAACTACAGAGGTCAAGAAGGTAATAGATGTTAAGTTTAAGGTAACTCATGAAGATTCTAACAATAGTTATGTGGGGAGCGTAAAGGGTTTTTTTAACGTATTTACAAAGGGGGAGAGGATAAAGATGCCGATATTAGACGAGGTGAATAAGGTGCGGGCTTTTATCAAGAAATTGCCCAGGTCGCCGCAACCTGCTATTCCTGCAAGGGAGGTATGGCTTTCATTATGGGGCGCTTTTATAGGTGTGGGATTTACTGCCTTGCTTGCTTTTCTGTGGAAATGTCCCATGTTGTTAGGGCCTTTCGGCGCCAGCGCTGTCTTGATTTATGGAGCTTATAAGGCGCCGCTTGCACAGCCGCGAAATGTCTTGCTTGGTCATTTTCTTGCCGCATGTATAGGCGTTGTAGTCTATGATTTCTTTGGTACGACATTCTGGTCTATTGGCCTTGGTGTTGCCCTGGCACTTGTGCTTATGGTCGTTACGTATTCAATTCATCCACCTGCTGGTGCGACTGCATATGTGGCGATTCAAACGGGGGGATTGGGCGTAGGATATATGTATATTTTAAATCCGGTAATTCTTGGCGCATTTATTCTGGTTCTTATCGGTGTGATTTTCAATAAACTCGGTAAAAGGGAATATCCGGTGCACTGGTGGTAATAAGCGACTCTTTGTGTTTCTATAATTTTCAGCTCGTATGTATGGTTTCCTTAAATTACGGAGAAAAAAATGTATATTTCGATTAAAAATCGACTTATTCTTTTGTTGATTATATTTACTTTGCTTCCATTTGCTTTGCTCAGAATCATAGCGTATCCGCGAATACAGAAGGATCTTCAGGAAGTATTAATGAGGAATCTTGATGGCGTAGGGCATAAACAGGCAGAATTGGTGACAAATTGGGTACAGGAAAGGGTCAAAAATGCCCGTGTTATTGCGAATAATCCCTTAATGGCAAAATATGTAAAGATCGCCAGGGATGATAAAGATTATATAGATGTTGTTCAATATTTAGAGGTGATAAGAAATGAATATGGTTTCAAAGGTGTATTTATCAGTAACGATAAAGGCGTAGTTACTGTTGCTACATCAGGAGAAAATTTAGGAGGAGACGTTTCGCAAACCGATTATTTTCGTGAGGCAATTCAAGGAAAGAGCTATGTTTCGGATATTATCCCTTCTGAAATACCTCTTATTAACGAACTTGGAGAAAAAGAAATCGGTATGCCTACGATGTTTGTTTCAACACCATTAAAAGATAGGGATGGGGTTGTTCTCGGTGTTGTTGCGCTTCGTGTCGATGTGAATGCCCTGAACGAACTACTCCTGAGCCTTAACCTTGGCAAAACAGGTGAAACATACCTGGTGAATAAAGATGGATATATGATTACGGAATCCCGGTTTGCTGCACATTTAAAAGAAATGGGGTTTGTAAAAAAGAGATGTGCGCTGGAAATAAAATTAATTAATTCAGAAACCGGCGAATTAACCAATGGGGTAAAACAGTGTGTTGCAGGTACGAATGGTTTTGATGCAAAAGGATATAAGGACTACAGCGGGGTTACGGTGCTCGGCGTATGGAGATGGTTACCAGACCTTAAATGGGGTGTTATTGCAGAGATCGACAGGGATGAAGGTTATGGGGCTGCATACAACCTCAATTATATTGTAAGTTCAGTGTTGTTAATCCTGGCATTTCCCTTTGTCATGGTTGCATACATAATCGGTAAAAAGACATCAATACCTATCATTAAGCTAACTGAAGTGACGAAGAAAATGGCTTCGGGTGATTTAGCGCAAAGGGTAGATATCAAGAGGGAAGACGAAATTGGCGAATTAGCGAATTCTTTTAACGCAATGGCAAAGTCTCTGGATGAAAAAACAAGAGAAGTGATAACTTCAGAGAAGCGATACAGGGATATGTTTAACTCGATAAAGGAAGGCGTTTATCAATCTGAACCTGGCGTTGATGGAGCATTTACGTTTATCAACAAGGCGGGCGCAGAGATATTAGGCTATAGTAGTCCCGAGGAAGTGATTGGAACGAAAGTAAAGAATATCTATGTAGATCATGAAGACCGTAAACGGTTGTGTGAAAAGCTTGAAAAGGATAGTGTCTGGAAGGACTTTGTTTCCCTTTGCAAGAGGAAGAATGGGGAAAGTTTTTACGCAGAGCGTACCAGCAGTACGGTGAAGGATGAAAAAGGAAATACCGTGAATATTTATGGAGTATTCAGGGATATTTCAGAGAGGAAAAAGGCGGAACAGGAGATTATCGAATCGGAGAAGAGGTATCGTTTACTGTTCAACTCCTTAAAAGAAGGTGTATATCAGTCAGAACCTAAGGAAGATGGTGTATTTACCTGGATTAATCAGGCTGGAGCTGAAATACTTGGCTTTAAAACTCCTGGAGAGGTAATAGGAGTAAAGGTGAAAGACATTTATGTAAATCCGGATGATAGGAAAAAGGTCGTTGAAAAGCTGATGAAAGAGGGGACATGGAAGAGTTTTACCTCGTTTTGTAAGAGAAAAAATGGCGAACGTTTTTACATGGAGAGGACTTCCAACCTTGTTAATGATGAAAAGGGTAACCCTGTTCGCATAGAAGGTATTTTCAGGGATATTACCGAAAGGAAGAAATTAGAAGTGGAATTGCAGGAATCCGAGAGACTCCATAGGCAGCTGTTGAATTCCTTAAAAGAGGGTATCTACCAGTGCGAGCCGACCGAGGAAGGGGTGTTTACGTGGATCAATCAGGCTGGGGCCGAAATGCTTGGCTACGATTCCCCTGAAGAAGTGATTGGAACTAAGGTCAAGGACGTATATGTAAATCCTGACGATCGAAAAGAGCTGGTCGAAAAGTTGTCAAGAGAAGGAGTATGGAGAGACTTTACTTCGTATTGTAAGAGAAAGAACGGTGAACGATTCATTTCCGAGAGGACATGCAATCTTATACGAGACGAGGGTGGTAAGCCAATTGCAATCATAGGTGTATTTCGTGATATAACGGAACGATAGAACGATTCTATAAAATTAAATGCACTGAATGGGGAGTAGAAAATTATGGGAAATGAAACTGCTAAGGGTTTGTCTGTTAATGCGAAGACCCTTATCATTATACTGCTGTTTGTAAATGTTGGTTTTGCATCTAAGATGCTTAATAAGTATTACAAAATGAAAGAAGCGGGATATATCAGGGAAAAAACTTTCCATGAGCAAGTTGAACACCGGGTAATGAAGGCATTCGGTTCTATGGATGAATTGAATAAGATGGTAAGTGATATTACCCGGCAGAAGGAGGATGCGGAAAAGATGGCAGCTTCTTTTAAGGAACAAGGTGATCAATTAAAGGTGGTGAATAAAAAGATTGAGGATGAAAAGGCGAAGGTAGAGGCTGAGAAAGCCAGGCTCCAAAAAGAGATATGGGAGCTAGAAGATGCGTTATCCCAGGCGAAAAAAGAAATAAGCACCAAGGATGCGACGATTCAGGAACTCACAGACAAGTTGCTGGCGTCTGAAAAGAAAATACAGCGCTGATAAATACTCTAAAATACAGGAGCCTAAAGCGTTTAACGTTAATAGGAGCTTATGAAAGTTGTGAAAGTTTTTTTATGTTCAGGATTTTAATTATAGAAGAACACGAAAAGATTCAGAAGTCTTTAGTCCGAGCCTTTAAACAAGAAGGTCTTGAAAACTGTGAAGGGGTAATATGGGATCAGGCTGATGAATTGCTCAGAAAGAATGCCTACGACCTGATCATTGTTGACTTTGATATTGAGTATCATGATACGTCAGTAATGATGAACGTGCTTAAAGTTACTAATTCTATGGCAGAAATCATCGTGCTTACCTCACAAAGCAGATTTGCTCATGACCAAAAATATGATGCTTATGACTGTATCTTAAAACCATTCAAGCCGGGTGATGTGGTAAATAAAGGGAAAAAAGCATTAGAAAAAAAGCAATTAGTTGACAAGGTGCGTAGCTTAGAAAAAATTATTGGTAGTAAAAAATTTGCATTCTTGTAGGGAATGCGCGTGGCAGGATTGTTTAAAAAAGCAGATGGTAAGAAGTTTTAGGATGTGTTTTATAAAGAAATTTGTATTTTATACAGATTAAGGAAAGGGGGTGTATTAAAAAATAGGCAGGGATGATTTTGTATAGGCGTAGATGCAGTAATGTGTATTTGATTTTGTAAGAATGTTTAAGTAGGCGTTGATTAGAAAAGGTATTATAACAACATTTTAGAGGAGAACAGTTAATGTTATATACTGCGAACGTAGATGCAATTGCAGCGGTATCACTCAAAAAAGCCACGGCTATGAAACACAGCCTGACGGGCTTTTTGACGCTTTCGGTACTGGCTGGTTTTTATATTGGGTTTGGTGTTATTCTTTCAACCATTTGTGCCGCTCCTGTTGCGAAATTGGGAGAATTCGGGCCAGCGCTTGCTAAAATTGTAGCCGGTGCAACCTTTGGTATTGCATTGTCCCTGGTAATTATAGGTGGATGCGAGTTGTTTACCGGGTATAACCTTCTGATATTAAAAGGCAGTTTCAGGGGTACGGTAACGTTTGGCGATGCAATGTTAGGCTGGTTATGGACATATTTAGGCAATCTGGGTGGTTCAATGCTTTTTGCATTAATGATTATTGTGTCAGGAATTTACGCCCAGGACCCATTTAAGGGTTTTTTGTTAAAAATAGCTACCTATAAAATGAATGCCCCATGGTGGGAGTTGTTCTTCAGAGGTATATTCTGCAACTGGCTTGTTTGTCTGGCAATTTGGAGTACTTTCAGATGTACGAGCGATTCTGGTAAGCTCATTATGATTTTCTGGTGTCTATTCTGCTTTGTTACTACTGGTATGGAGCACAGCGTGGCAAATATGACAATCATGACTTTGGCAAATTTATTGCCTCACGACCCAGCAGCAATTTCATGGGGCAAGATGTTTGGCTGGAACCTTGTATCGGTTACTCTTGGTAATATTGTCGGGGGTTCGTTCTTCGTCACCTTCCTCTATTGGTTTGCTACCTACATGGATGAAAAGGGCGCAAAGAGGATGGAGGCTGTAAAGGGTGGCGCTGGCGAGTTGCCAAGAGCTGGTGGTTCTCCGGAAGAGATAAGGGACGTTAGGGTAAAGATGAAGTCGTAATTGTGGAGATATATCGAGATTGTGTATTTAACAAAAAAAGAAGTATAATTCAGGTTTTATAAACAAAGGGCCAGCAAAGATATGCTGGCCCTTTTTGTTTCTGCCGGTAAAATTAAACGTGGGTTAAAACGTTTAGTTTCTGATCAAAACTATTTTGACTATTATAGCAAAAATGTAGTGCCGATCTCTTGTAGTCGGTATTTTTGCTGATGATTTCATCGTAAACGTTGAACCGAGTTTCCGTTGAGGTCTCAGTCGAACGATAAACCGCCCGCGATACAGCTCAGACTCGTTCGGGTTAGGTTATCACGATTTAACTGCCGTTCCAACCTTTTGTTAGAGGAGAACAGTTAATGTTATATACTGCGAACATAAATGCAATTGCAGCGGTATCGCTCAAAAAAACCACGGCTATAAAACATAGTCTGACGGGCTTTTTGACGCTTTCGGTATTGGCTGGTTTTTATATAGGGTTTGGTGTTATTCTTTCAACCATTTGTGCCGCTCCTGTTGCAAAGTTAGGGGAGTTTGGGCCGCAGATTGCTAAAATAGTAGCCGGTACAACCTTTGGTATAGGCTTGTCATTAGTATACTTTAGCGGTAGTGAGTTGTTCACCGGGTATAACCTCCTGATGCTGAATGGTAGGTTCAGGGGTACGGTAACGTTTGCCGAAGCAATGTTGGGTTGGCTTTGGACTTATATAGGTAACCTCGGCGGGTCAATGCTTTTTGCTCTCATGATTATTGTGACAGGAATTTATGCCGTTGACCCATGGAAGGGTTTTTTGTTGAAAATGGCTACCAATAAAATGAACGCCGGATGGTGGGAGTTGTTCTTCCGTGGTATATTTTGCAACTGGCTTGTGTGTCTGGCATCTTGGAGCAGTTTCAGATGTACGAGCGATTCTGGTAAGCTCATTATGATTTTCTGGTGTCTGTTCTGCTTTGTTACTGCCGGCATGGAACATAGCGTGGCAAATATGACGATCATGACCCTCTCAAATTTATTGCCTCACGATCCGGCTGTAATTTCATGGGGCAAGATGTTTGGCTGGAATCTTGTATCTGTTACTCTTGGTAATATTGTTGGGGGTTCGTTCTTCGTCACCTTCCTCTATTGGTTTGCTAACTACATGGATGAAAAGGGCGCAAAGAAGATGGAGGCTGTAAAGGGTGGCGCTGGCGAGTTGCCAAGAGCTGGTGGTTCTCCGGAAGAGATAAGGGACGTTAGGGTAAAGATGAAGTCGTAATTGTGGAGATATATCGAGATTGTGTA
>JAHFOW010000107.1:2308-9816 GCA_023261465.1 Planctomycetota bacterium | reverse complement strand
CGTTCAAGGAGACAGATGCCCTGAATCCCAGCAATCCGTATTCTGCAAGCAAGGCAGGGGGCGACCGCCTTGCCTATTCATACTGGGTGACGTATAAACTGCCGGTCATCATAACCCGTGCTTCAAATAACTATGGACCGAATCAATATCCGGAAAAATTTGTTCCTCTTTTTATTACGAATGCGTTGGAAAATAAAAAACTTCCCCTGTATGGTGATGGAAAGCAGATAAGGGACTGGATTCATGTTGAAGACCACTGTGCAGCCATTGATTTTCTCATGGCGCAGGGGAAAGACGGCGAGGTGTATAATATCGGCGGAGGGAACGAGAGGTATAATGTTGATACCGCGCACCTCATCCTGGACGAACTCAAAAAACCTTATTCGCTCATTGAACATGTAAAAGACAGGGAAGGGCACGACCGCCGTTATGCCCTTGATTGTACGAAATTGAAGTCTCTGGGCTGGAAACCGCACATACAATTTGAAAACGGTCTGAAAGAAACGATACTTTGGTATACAAAGAACGAGTCGTGGTGGAGACACATAAAAACGGGTGAATTTATGGAATACTACCAGAAGCAATATAGCCACCGTTTTGTCACTGCAAAATCATAGTATGGGAATGTTATGAATGTCTGCTACGGGAGAACACAGATAAGCACGGAAAAGCAGGAATGACGAAACCTGATTTTAATGAAGAACAAAGAAAACAGGAAAGGAGTAATAAAATGTATAACAGATTAATGCTCAAAGATGTTGTTTTTATGAGCCATACGCGGGGAAAAACAGATAATGTAATATCCGCAATGCGTGATTTTAAGGACAGACACAAATCGTGTTTCATGAAATGTGCTGTTATCTACATGGCAACAAAGATTGGTATTATTCTCCTTGCATCGATTACAGCAATGATCTATCTGATGAGCCATGTGACCCAATATATTGAGGTAGAGATGTCTCAAGCAAAGGCGCTCCTCTTTGCGGTACCGTTGACATTGGTTATAGCGTTCAAATTGTATTTTATATTCAGGATGTTGCTGACATATGATAGGTCGAGGTTGATAGTTCAAATGGTTGTCAATGCTATAGTATTGAAGGGAATGCGAGGCATACGGCAAGTGGGAGAATCACTGCCGGGAGATGTACCTTCATTATCATGGGAGAAATACGGACAATCAAGATAAACAGCCGGTTTTTGATAGTTCCGCAGGTAAGGGTAAACATTTGGCTTCTTATATGCTGTCGGTGTGTATAAGTCACCTGAGAGAGGACGGGTATGAGCATTAAGCCATAAGGCCAATGCTTTTGTAAATCTTTGTAGAACGAGCCCGTTTTTTTGTGGGATAAGCTATCGTGTGTCGAACTGGGTGCATATAGGGAATTACGAAAGGCAGGGGCCGTCAGGACAGGGATAAAGAATATGGTGAACCGATAAAGAATATCTATGTGTACCCATTGGAGAAGGATTGAGGTGGCTTTTGCCGACCATCGGCGAGGTAATGTCTTTGAGCAGGCGGTAGAGAAATTGCGGTGGTATTATATACGGTGGGTGGATAGAGATATATCGCCGGACGGAAATGTGGAAAATATCCATGTCTGTCCTTGCACCGTACCTGTTTCATCCACCCTCTGTGTCCAGTAACTAAATTTATGCGTAACATACGACTGCTCATTGAATACGATGGCACCAATTATGCGGGCTGGCAATACCAAAAAAATGCCACAACTATCCAGGAAACCCTTGCAGGTGCGATCGAAAGAGTGGTGCAGGAAAAAATTACCTTGTACGGCGCCGGACGCACGGATGCAGGCGTACATGCATTGGGGCAAATGGCCAATTTTAAGACAACGTCACACATCCCTTGCGAACGTCTCCTCCTGGCAATTAATTACTATCTCCCTCATGATATCACGGTAAAAGAAGTGGCAGAGGTACCAGAATCCTTCCATGCCCAATATTTCGCCACGTCTAAGGTCTATCAATACACCGTTTTCAATGACTGGATACGAACATCCCTGAATCGCCATTTTTGTTATGTATCCGGATTCACGTTGGACATGGACAAAATGATACAGGCCTCAAAATACCTTATAGGAACCCATGACTTCACATCATTTGCCACACAGTCACAGTGTGAAAAAAACCGCATACGCACCGTAATAAATTTAGATATAAAAAAGGAAGGGAAACGCCTTTATTTTACCATTGAAGCAAACGGTTTTTTGTACAATATGGTAAGGGCAATTGTGGGGACACTCATTGAAGTAGGCAGGGGAAAAATTATGGTGGATCGTATGAAAGAAATTCTGGAAGCAAAGAACAGGGACATGGCTGGCCCCACAGCGCCTGCAAAGGGATTGTGTCTTATGGAGGTTAAATACGAAACAAAATAGACCATTGTATTGGGAAACTCCCTGTAATGATTTGTCGACGGATATTGATATAAAAGAAGAGGTTATCGACGGGAGCATACTTGAGAGTAATACATTTATCAACTGGGTAAGAGATAAATATTACCAACGAAATCACGTGAGATTCCAGCGGTACAGCGGTTAAAAATAATATATCGCAAAAGGGGTAAAAATTGATGCATTGATGCACTCTGCAAAGAGACGAATAAAATTTTAATGAAATTAGAAAAGAACGAGGTATAATAAAGTAAATAGTTATAGACTTGTCATTTCGGGTGGCGGACTAAGCGGAAGTGAGATAGGGGAAATGACGGGGTAGACTATAGTACAGTGAGCCTGGGAAGAAAACGATTACGAGAAAAACTGAAAAGCGGCAAGCATCTTTCTCAGATTATCAAAAGAGTTGAAGCAGATTTGTCAACAACAAAGAGTTGACCCCCTTTTTCTTCTTTAATTATGTTAAAAATAAGAGGTCAATTTTCCTTAAGACATTTTGGATTTTCAGTTAATCGAGTTCGAATCATCATGTAACTTAAAATAAAAAGAATAAAAAGGGGAGAAAATGAAATTAAATAATTTGTTAATAACAGCGCTAGTAATAAGTTATCTCTTTGTAGGATGTGGGAAAGGAAAGAAGCCAGTTGAGACTAAAAAAGAGATATCAGAAATTAATGTGGAAGAAGGATTTAAAGCTGAAAAAATGGCTAAAGAACTCTGGAATAAAATCCAGAGTGAAAATTACTGGGTAAACTGGAAGACGTGGCCAGGCAAAGAAGCCTTTTATAAAGGACGGGAACCGCATGGGGCTTTATTAACTACTTACGTAAATGATGCAGTCCTTAAGACTATTATAAATAAAAAGGGACAGATGCCCACTGGGGCAATAATAATTACAGAAAACTATATGCCTGACAAAACCCTTGACTCTATAACTGTAATGCACAAAATAGAAGGTTTTAATCCTAAGATAAATGATTGGTTCTGGGTTAAATTTGGACCGGATGGCAAGATCGCGACTGCAGAAAAATATGGTCAGACTCTGATGTTAACTGGTAAAGTTGCGACGTGCATTGAATGTCATGGTGGACAGAGCGCCAATGATTACATTTTTACAAGCCTTTTGAGAGAAGAAGTGTCTGAAGTTAAAAAAGTAGAGAAGGAAATATTCGACGCCGAAAAAATAGCTAATGGACTCTGGGATAAAATGAAGAATGAAAATTACCAAAAAAAGTGGAAGATGTGGCCTGGCAAGGAGGCATTTTATGAAGGAAAGGAACCACATGGGGCTTTCCTAATTACCTATGTAAATGCCGCCGCCCATGAGGCAATTGTAAAAATAAAGGAAAAGATGCCTGCCGGAGCGATAATTATTAAAGAAAACTACATGCACGACAAAAACATTGCTTCAATAACCGTGATGTATAAGATGGAAGGTTTTAATCCTGATGCTTTTGATTGGTTCTGGGCTAAATTTGCACCAAGCGGTAAAGTCCTGACTGAAGAAAAAGATGGCAAGATCATAAAGTTGGCCGGTAAAGTCGCTGGCTGCATAGAATGCCACGGGAAACAAACCAGTAATGATTATATTTTTACAAGTCCCCTGAAGTTAGAGCACACTTTACCGTGACCGACTCACTTTAAAGATTAGTTCAGGGAACCTGAACCAGAAATAGAAGAATTACAACAAAAGGTAGACGACTTTGTATTTCACGATTTGGATTATCAGCGGCATTATTGCCGGCTGGCTTACAGGATTGGTGGTAAAAGGACGAGGCTATGGCCTCATTGGCTTCTTGGCTATTGGGGCATTGGGTGGCGTAATTGGAGGCTGGATATTCAGAATGTTTTGGCTACTATCGACCAATTGGATTGGAAATATCTTTGCGGCTGTAATTGGGGGGATAATAATGATCGCGATTGTTCGCACTATACGCCGATGAAGGAAATATAGTGGTCATCCGGAAAACCAACCGAGCCAATGCAACTGACGACTTTGTTTTCTCGTAAGACAACTCGAAAAGAAAGTCTAAAAAGAGTTATGAGTTGTTAGAATTGGTTACATTTAAAGAAAAGGAGGAATACGAATGTATCTCGCAATCTGGATTATCAGTGGCATTCTTGCTGGCTGGCTTACAGGACTTGTGGTAAAAGGGCAAGGCTACGGCCTTATCGGTGATTTGATTATTGGACTATTGGGTGGCATAGTTGGAGGCTGGTTGTTCGGTTTGTTCGGTCTCTATGCTACCAGTTTGATCGGGAACATTATTGTGGCGGTGGTTGGAGGCATTGTATTGGTTGCAGTTGTTCGCATCCTACGCCGGGCATAGGCAAGCATTTCTCCGTACACGAAGTTTTAGCCATTCACTACGGTACATAAGCCTTCACTGTTTGGTTAGACTTTAGAAAATTCATTCTCATACATAATTGTCTCAGTTAAATTATGAGTCATTGGAAAAACCATATTGTTTTTCCATCGGGTACCTCCACATTCGATTTTGGTTTAAAATTAAACTTCTGTCCTCCCACTGTTGCCTCAAACATTAAACCGCTTTTCGACAAGGTAAAGATTGCTACACTGTGGTCATAATCAGCATCCGTAGAAGCTCCCGCAGTCGAAGCGATTGCGGAAGCTTGTGCACCGGGTTTGTGGTTTCCTTTCTTGAAATCCTCAAGAGTTTCTTTGTCTTTGAAAAAATACAATTTCACTAAGGCAATTTAATATTATTTGAAAGTCTTTTTATTCGATGAGAAATCCTCCTCTTGAGATGTTATGTTTTTCGTCTTGACTTTTTTCCCTATAGGTGACCCCTATACCTTTTCTTTGGTGGCTTTTGCCCGTTCCTCATGAGACATATCCGCCAATCGTTTGACTTCATTCACATCGAGGCCTATTCCTTCAGCTACACGACGGCCGTACTCCTGATCTGCCTTATAGAACAAGGCGGTTTGGCGTAATTGTATGCGTTTCTGTGCTTTACCCAAGTGATCCACAATGTTGCCGATGAGGTGCTCTCGATCTTCGTCTGACATGACTTTGCGGTAGAGGGAACCAGACTGCACAAAGTCGTCATTGGGATGGGCGAATTGATAACGACCAGCTTGGCCGGAAAGTTCGAAAGGAGGCTCACCTGCCGTTGGGTCAGGACTTGGTCCTCCAAAGCTGTTGGGCCAGTAGTTTGGTACGCTACCCCCGTTAGCGTCAATACGCATGAAACCATCACGCTGGTAACTGTTTTCATGAGCATTTTTGGGCGCGTTGACTGGAATCAGGTGATAGTTAGGACCTAGTCTATGAATATGCGTATCATGGTAAGAAAAAACCCTAGCTTGCAGCATCTTGTCCGGTGAAATGGCGATGCCAGGTACCACGTTTCCCGGGCAAAAAGCCGACTGCTCCACTTCTGCAAAAAAGTTGACGGGGTTGCGGTTCAGAACCAGCTTTCCAATTTTGATGACTGGGACCTCTTCATGTGGCCATACTTTGGTGATGTCAAAGATATCCCAAGGGAAATCCTTCGCCTTCTCTGGTGTCAGAATCTGCATCTCCAGAGTCCAGGAAGGATATTCTCCCCGTTCGATAGCATTATACAGGTCACGAGTGGCGTTATCAGGATCTTCGCCGCAGAGTCCCTTTGCTTCCTCTCGGGTCAGATTCTTGATACCTTGATCCGTTTTGAAATGGTACTTTACCCAGAAATACTCGCCCTTGTCACTGTACCACTTGAAGGTATGGCTACTATGGCCGTTCATATGCCGAAAAGTGGCTGGTGTCCCCCTGTCGGAGAAAAGGATTGTAACTTGATGAATGGATTCGGGTGTCAGCGATAAAAAGTCCCAAAATGTGTCCTGATCAGGCAAATTGGTTGCTGGGTGCCGTTTCACAGCATGGACGAGGTCTGGGAACTTAAGTGGATCGCGAATAAAGAATACTGGTGTGTTGTTCCCTACAAAGTCATAATTGCCTTCCTCCGTGTAAAATTTGACTGCAAAGCCACGTGGGTCTCGTGCAGCGTCGGCCGAACCCCGCTCACCGCCAACGGTAGAAAGGCGAGCGAAGACTTCAGTACGCTTGCCCACTTTTGAAAGAAACTTAGCTTTCGTATACTTGGTCACATCAGCGGTAACCTCAAAATAGCCGTACGCCCCAGCTCCTTTTGCATGCACCACTCGTTCAGGAATGCGCTCACGGTCGAAGTGGGCCAATTTCTCCAGCAAGTGAACATCCTGCATAAGTACAGGCCCCCTTTCGCCAGCTGTGAGGCTGTTCTGATCGTTAGCCACAGGAATTCCAAAAGCTGTAGTTAGCTTCTTTTTTTCTTCTTTCATTGCCAACCTTCTTTCTTATAAAACTTATGAGAAATTTCTAACTCATTATTATAAAAAATTACATTACCCCCTCTGAAAATCGCGGATATTGTTGCTGTCAGGAAGTCAAAAATCAATAGGGAAAAAGATATTATTTTTATTTCAAGAGCGCTCTCTGAATGAGATGGTCTTTAAAAGCCAATAGCATAAGAAAATTAAACAATTATTATAATTCAGCATAATAAACAAAGTACAGGGAACTTTAGCAATATATCTTTGAGTTTTCAACATAATTCTGGCGATTTTGCTTGACACTTACCATATCATACAATAATATGCTGAAAATTAGAATAAAGATAAAAATAAATGTTAGACGGCTTGATGGCTTTTGATGATTGGAACAAGCAACGAACGAAAACAATAAGGTACGAGACATGATTTACACAATCGACGGCTTCGTCCACATACTGCTGATTATTGCCATCGTCATGATCCCGCTGCGGATTATCAATGGCAGAAAGCCATTCTACCCATGAACAGAGGTCTCTCAGTTGCACTGCTTGTGGCTGGAATCGTCTTGATTATATGGGGGGTCAGCGCCTCGGAATCGTTCACTTCCGATGTCTCCCGATTCTTCACTGGTTCGCCCACGAAAAAGGCGATTTGGCTGCTGGTCTCTGGAATCGTGGCAACTATCGTTGGGTTGTTTGGCACCTTTCGAGGGAGAAAGGGAGATTGAAGTTGAACTTGCATGATGCCGCCTAACACCGCGTTGTATCCAACAGCCGC
>JAHFOW010000107.1:0-2208 GCA_023261465.1 Planctomycetota bacterium | reverse complement strand
AGGGAGTATGCAGCATAGTGGTATTTGGCACTATTGTACAAGTACGTAAAAACAGACAAAATAATGGCAGATATTAAGGATATTAAAGTGGTTAAGAATAACCTTTTTGGGAGGGAACTAAAAAATCATGAAAAGTGTGCTTGTTCTTGTAATGGTTATTGTAATGATAGGTTGTACAAGTACCAGGACTCAAGAGAAAGAAGGAGAGCATATTGATGATACTTTTATCACTGCTAAAGTAAAGGCAGCTTTTGCCACTGAACCAACAGTTAGTGCGTTTGACATCGAAGCGGAGACCTTTAAGGGAGTGGTTCAGCTAAGAGGTATTGTGAATACCCCAGAACAAGCTCAAAAGGCGGGTGAGATTGCAGCTGGTGTTAAAGGTGTTAAGGCTGTTCAGAACGATATCACTGCAAAAGTTGCAAAACAAGAGCGTACCGAGGAGTATTTGGACGATCCTTATATCACTGCAAAAGTAAAGGTTGCTTTTGCCTCCGATCCAACCATCAGAATTTTGGACATCAAGGTGGAGACCTTTAAGGGAGTGGTTCAGCTAAGAGGTACTGTGGATACCGCAGAACAAGCTCAAAAGGCAGGTGAGATTGCGGCTGGCGTTAAAGGAGTTAAATCTGTCCAGAACAACATTATCGTAAAAGTTGTAAAACAAGAGAGTCCCGAGGAGTACATCGATGATTCCGTTATCAGCGCAAAAATAAGGGCTGACCTTGTTGCAGATACAACGATCAGTGCGTCAGATGTCAAGGTGGAGGTCTATAGAGGAGTGGTACAGCTTAGCGGATTCGTGGACACCGCAGAACAGGTACGTAAAGCCGGTGAGATTGTGTCTGGTATTAAAGGGGTTAAATCAGTCCAGAATAACATTACCATGAAATAAGAATTTTGAAGCTGCGTACGTCCAAACATTACATCTAAATGGGCAGCGGTCAAGCGAATAAATTGTCCAACCAAATTTTCCTCATTTTTCGGGAAACTTACAAATTTACTGAATTAATTGCACAACACAGATAATTTATCTAAATCGCTTTGATTATTCGATTTTAGAGAGTGAATAAGAATCAAAATGTTGCAATTGAATGCGGGAATATAATTAACCCGACCTTCGCAATTCGAGGGGTAGACAAGCCGCTAAGCCAGTAAATTCAAGGGGGCACATTAAAAGGTCGGCACTACAGCCCGATCTGTCCTGATGCATAAACCTTGGGCGGCGGTTGTTCAGGAAGTGACAATCCCAGGGAGCTAAAAGGACAGAATCATCCTTGTCTGGCTGGGTGTAGCTGCACATGACAATGCGACGGCCATCTGTGGTTGGTAAATGAATATTAATCATTTGAATGTTCGACAGTTTTTTCAAAATTGCATCGGATGTCAGCCCTGCGGCTTGTCCACGCACATGAAAACATTTTCGCAGCTTTTATTGAATGTGTCAATAGGGTAGGTCGGCACTACAAGCCATTTTGGAAATTCATCCCTTTAAAATCAAGGGTTGCCCGGCGATGTATGCCCAAAAACAATTGTTTTTTAGTGCGAATTGCGAAAGTCGGATTAAGGCCCAATAATTTTCCATTATTTTTGTACAAAAAGTCAGCATTGTCCGGTTAGGAATTTGCATGTACCGGCTTTTGTCATACCCGAATGCTTTTGTCGGGTATCCAGAGGCTCGTTCATCCTAGATTCCCGCTAAAAACATGCGGGAGTGACAGCTTTAGAGCAATAAAATAAAACGTGCAAAAACCTAACCGGACAATACTGAGTATTTTTGTCTTTTCTAATTACTTCATTTTATTTCAAAGGGGCCAGGTATTGCCTTTTGCTATTTTAGGAGGATATAATCACTTTTCATTGAATAAGGTGGATAGGCGAACATTTAATTGATTTGCGTATCTAAAAGTTCTGAAGTACTTAAACAACGTTAAGAATATCACGAACTATAGCCGTAAGACATCCACAGCCTATTACTCATATGTAAGCATTCAGCCACAGTGGTTAGCATACTGGATTAACGATGACATCTGCTCACCGAATGCAGACTGCTGAACATTACAAAGAAAGTGGATATGAAGATGCATTATATCATGAACTTGTTATTTCGGTTGGTGGACTAAACGGAACTGAGATAGAAGAAATGATGGGGATAGACTATAGTACTGTGAGCCTGGGAAGAAAACGATTACGAGAAAAACTGAAAAG
>JAHFOW010000106.1 GCA_023261465.1 Planctomycetota bacterium | reverse complement strand
TTTACTTGCTTATCGTTAAAGTTCAATGGAATGTTGATTCCGTTTAGCTTTTCTATGAACATGTTATTCAACTCAACAACCCTTTTGGACTTTTTATTAAGGATGGTTTCTCTTTCTGAGTATTTCTGGTAAATATCCTGTTCCCAGCGATACCGTCTTAACCTTACTTCGTTGGTATCCAAGTTGATGAAAAAGGTTTGAAATCCAGACTGATTAGGGTTCTCTTGATTTTGAAGAACATCACCAGAAGAACATATAGTTTGAGAAGTTGTTTTATCCATGTTTTCTGTTTTCCGCAATTCATTTTCATGCTCATGTCCAATTATCTGAAGCGATGCAATTTCATCGAGTAGATTTTGAAACTCCTTTTTATTGTTCTCCACGGTATTTGGGTTGAACCAGTTAAGAGGGTGATGAAGTACTGCAATGTTGAGGTCAAATTCATTCCTGCTTGTTAGCTCGCCAAATCGTTTTGCTGGAAAAAATAGAGTACCAGTTTCTTCGTTTTTTTGACTCATCCATGCAGTATTAAAACAATGGAAACATAATTTCTTTTCTGCTATGGTATCAATTATTCTATAGTAAATCTTGTTGTCGGGCGTATTATTGTTAAAATGATTATAGAAATTCCAAAAATCTGACTGAATTTCCAAACACATTTTGAGGACGCTGTTATCGTTACCAATGTACTCATAATTGATATTCTTAATGGTGTTCCTTCTAACTTGGGTGTCTAAATCAAAATTGCAATCGTGATTTCCTGGAGCAAAAACGAATCTGAATTGTGTTGAGCTATACCTTTTCTTCAGATTTTCTAAAAGCTCTGTAAAGAATGTTTGAGCAACTATGTACTCTGATGCCTTACCAGTATTGACAATATCACCACTTACTACAATATATACAAATAAGCAATTTGAGAAGTCATCTTTCAATGCACGAAAAAGCAATTCCCATTTTTCTTTGAGGTGATTTTTATCAGATGAAAAGTGGATGTCGGATAGATGTATAATACCCACATTTGACATAGTAATCATTTTATCTCCCATTTAGTTGTGTGGGCTGGGTTGAGTAAAACAAAACCCGACAAATCAAATTATTTATGCCCTATCTGTATATTTCATCATGCATCCCGATATCAAGAAGGGTTATCTCTTTTTCCGCTATAACAATCGTCAAAGATATTCTATATTTGTCAGTTATGCTTATTGCCTGAATGCCTTTGAGTTTCCCGCTGAGATGGTGGTATTTTATATGGGGTTGAAAAGGGTCTTTTTCGAGATCGCGCAGGACGCCGGCAAGTTTTGCTCTCAGTTCAGGATGGCGTTTTTTGAACTTTTCCGCTGAGCGTGTGAAGTGGGCAGTCCATACTAACCGGTACATGCTCAATCTTCGAGCCCCAGTTCCCTGATAAGCTCTTCGGCCGTGCCCCGTTTTACCCTGCCTGCTTTTACATCTTCAAGCGACGCACGCACGCGTGTAATATATGCCTCATCTTCCGCCTCAATTAATTCCCTATATCGCTCCTCGGAAAGTACAACATACCGGGGCTGATTGTTTTTGACCACATGGACTGGGCCCTTTTTCAAGGCTTCATCAACTGCGCCAATTCCCCGCCTTTTAATATCTTGCGCTGCAATGGTATTCATATTTAGACTCCTTTCGGTACCTTATTTGGTACTTAATTATACAAATAATTACACTGGTAGCAATACATAAAATTTTTGGTCACGTAGAATTATGGAGACTTTTAGCCAATTTGCAATTGTAACCCCTTGTAATCAAAGGAGGCCATTATGTCAGGCCTCCTCGTTTCTACGCTACCAAACCGAATCAATGAGACAGATCGGTAAGTATCTTCTGTGCACGTGCGCCTCTTACCTTATGAAATTTAAGGAAGGATTGCCTCGCTGCCGCTCGCAATGACGTTTGCATGTCAACTTGTTTAAGATGTTTATTCTCTCTTATGGCAATTTTACCTGATAATCCAACGTCACCGCAGTATCTCCAGTGGTTTTTTCAATCCTTACCGGTAAGCGCCATATTACCGCATCAATATAACATGCCCCCTGATTGTCCTCTCTGCAATAATAAAAACTTGCAGACACTTTTACTTCAGTATTCCGTTGCTCAGCATCTGTTTGTAACGAAATCTTTATAGGCAACACAGGTTTCTCCAAAACCACTTCACGTTTATCCTGGTTGACCGAGATACCCTTTCCGGCTTCGATTCTATATATCAATGGCGCATGTGGATTGAAATGATAGCCACCGGGGAGACTGACGTCCAGGGTTAATTGAATATCTGTTTCTGCTTTCAGGGTTTTTGGCGGCAACTCTAACGACTTCGCAAAGGGCAGTGATTCCGGCTGTGGAATACTTACTGATACTTCTGGTGCAAACCCCTTAATTTGCAAGGTGTTTGCCTCTTTTGTTTTCATATCAATCACGCGGATGGCGTGGTTATTCGTATCGGCAACGTACAATTTATTGTTTGCTATGCTCAGGCCACCAGGTTCGTAAAATTGAGGTTCTTTACCATCAACATAGCCGGGTTTCCCATTCCCTGCGAAGGTACGGCAGGTAGTATCCAGGGGATTGATGACTTTAATCTTGTGGTTGTATGTGTCGGCAATGTAGATAAGTCCATTATAGTTAAGGACACCAAGGGGATGCTGAAGACGTACCTCAGAGCCTTTCCCATCCTGATCTCCAAAAACGAAAAGGTCTTCTCCCACAACCGTCTTAACGACATTTTTTTCTAAATCCACGAAGCGAATCGAACTTACTTCGCTGTCAGCAAAGTAGAGTTTTGCGCCGGAAACGGTAATACCGCTTGGCTGCGCCAGCGCACATCTATCCAGCGCTCCATCTATACGTCCTTCTTTTCCACTCCCGGCAAATGGTTGAAAAACGGTCGTTTCCAAATCCATCTCCCAGATTTGATGCGCCCCTGCCATGGCTATATAGAGCTTATTATTCAGATAGGCAATATCCCACGGTGAATTTATGGGTGACGATATGCCCATTCCACCCGTGTCCATAAATGCCGCCTGTTTACCCGTGCCTGCAATGGCCTTAACCATCTTTGCCTTTAAGTCCAGCCTGCGAATAAGATGGTTTTCTGTATCTGCCACATATAAGTAATCGCCATGAAGCGTCATGCCCTGTGGATGATTAAAACTGGCATCCGAAAAGGCGCCGTCGGCTCTTCCCGCTTTGCCATTGCCAGCGATATCAAGTACTTGTCCTTCTAAATTGGCTATGACAATCCGATTATGGTTGGAATCGGCAATAAATAAACGGTTCGATGTTTCATCTGCCAATACCTTGCCGGGAAACGAAAGAGATGAAGCGCCGAGTTTGTATTTTTCTAATGAAAGGGGTATGGGTTGTTCGTTCATAAGATTATTTGAACGATAATCGGAGATGAATTTCCCGATTAATTTGTCCAATATCTCGTAATGTTCCTCGCCGGTATCTGAACCTATGATATTCCCTTCCGGGTCAATCAGCACCAGGGTTGGCCATGCACTGGCGCTATAAGCATGCCAGAGTATAAAATTGCTGTCGTTGATTACCGGGTGTTCGATTTCATACCGGAGGATAGCCTGCCGGATATTTTCCGATTCTTTTTCATTTTGAAACTTTGCGGAGTGCACCCCAATGATCACCAGTTCTTTGGGATACTTTGCTTCCAGTTTTTTAAGGTCGGGTATGATGTGCATGCAATTGATGCAGCAGTATGTCCAGAAATCGAGGAGCACTACCTTCCCCTTTAAATCTGCCAGAGACAAAGGTCTTGATACATTAAACCAGGCCGTGCCACCGGCCAGTTCCGGAGCGGGCTGTCTTTTGTTCTGCGCTGCCGATGTCATAGGGATAATTCCAAAATACAAGAAGATAAATAATATAAATATGCGGGTGGAGAGTGGGCGTCGTTCAAATAATCCTATGGTATTCATAAAATTTATTTCTTTCTTCGTTTAAAAAGATATTTTCCATAAAATAAAATACCAATGACGATAAACGATACTACGCTTACGATAAAATATAGGAGTTCCATATTCCTGCTCTTTTTATTCAGAAAGTGTCATTAATTATTAATGTTAAGGAACCTCAAACTTGTCACAAAGTCACGAAGACGCCAAATATTCAGGTTCAATCGTGGGCGATTGAACCTTTGAAAGGTGGTAGATACGCAAAATCTTGCGTCTTTCGTGTGCGTTCTTTATAGTTTCGCGGTGAACTGAAATGCTCATTGTATTCTATCAGTGCTTAGAAGGCTATCAAGGAAATTTTATCATTGCATACTTGCTTTTGCGTCCATCTGGTTTTATAGTATTTCACAAAGGTTAAAATACTACCGTGTAATAACTTTTTTTGTAAGTTTCTCAAAATCCCCTTTTTAAAGGGAATTTAGTTGCAATGTAGCTGCACCAGGTCATTGCGATGGTCTTTTCCGAAGCAATTTTTCTGACCTTAATAAGGGGGGAATTGGTTGTGGCTATGCTGCGTCAGGATAAAACTCTGATAAAGGAATTGGTTATATGGCTCAGAAAAAGAAGATACTTTTTCGCTTTGTTGTAATAGCGGGTATTCTTTTTTCCGTGTTGTGCGGCATATATTTTTCAATCCCGATTTATCTGGAAAGGAAATTGCTCCCCGGTATAGCAAAAAGTATGGGCTTTGACAGGGCAACCTGTGAAGTCCGCAAATTCAACCTGGGCGGGCTCGATCTGGCGTCTTTTGAATGGGGAACGAAAGCAACGCCTGTTTTATCGTTTGATTCTGCCCGTATAGATTATTCCTTGCCGGGTTTGATGAAAAAACATATTCGTAAAATTTTTCTGAACGGGGTTAAAATTAAGGCAGAGTATAAAGATGGAAAAATCATAGTGCCGGGGATAGATTTAAATACTATTTTCCAGAGTTCTTCAGATACTCCGAAGGTCAATGCCCAACCATGGACGCCCCCGGTAAGTTTTGATTTGTTTGAGATTCGCAATGCTACGATTGTTGTGAAATCAGGATATACGACGTCGAGAATTCCCTTTAATTTGAAAATGAAACCTGTAGTAACAAATGAAAAGGCTCGCAACTCAGAATATGATATACAAATAGTGTCGCACCCCCGGTTGAGGAATCTTGTGCCTGGATTAAAATTTTTAACTCAGGCCAATATGCATGTAACGTACGATCTTCAATCAAATAACCTTGGACTACAGTTGATTCTTGACGATCTGGATCTTGATTACGCCGGCTATAAAGTCCAGAACTCTCCGGGGGATGTTCCTCTGGTGATAGAAGTAGCAAAGACGGGCGATAAGGTGAGCGCCCATTTTTCCCGTTTTTGTATGCTGTCGCCTTTTCCCATAGAAATAAGTATGGATCAGCATGCCAGTTTTAATCTCCACATTACTCAGGAAGACGTATCCCTCCAGGGAAAAATGAATGTGGGTTTAAATAAAGAATTAATGGACAAAAGTGGTTTTTGGTTAAAGCTTGCCAATTCAGAATTTTTACCCCTGACGTTTAAAGGTAAAAAAACGAAGGACGACTGGTCATTTACTGTGAATTCTCCAGGCACGCGGGAACCCGTCCAATTTCAGGGGTCGAAAGAAAAGATGGGCATGCATCCGAATGTTTTTTCAATTGGCGTGAAAGGGAAAGGCAGAAAGGGCACTGTACAATATGCAATGAAGATATCTCAGATAAAATATGACTCTGCCTCTATGCTCCTAAATATTCCGGATTTCTGGTTGTATGGCCATTCTTTAATTGATACCACGCAGTATCCTACTGTAAAGGCCTTCGCAAAATTTGGAGACGCTGAATTTACTACGGGTAGTCTGCATACAGAAAAAATCCATGCAAAAGTTCCCTTTCAATGGCCATTCCCATCAACAAAACAAGAGGAAGTCATCTATAGAAATGAGGAACAAAGCTATTTTAATGTGGGTGTTATAAAATACGCTGACCTGGAATTGGGGGCAATTTCTGCCACACCATATCAGAACGGGTTGGATTTGCTTTTTGCAGGCCAGTACAAGGATTTAATACCGGATTTTCTGATGAATTTTTC
Organism: Planctomycetota bacterium; assembly: GCA_023261465.1. Taxonomy (GTDB): domain Bacteria; phylum Planctomycetota; class Brocadiia; order Brocadiales; family Brocadiaceae; genus JAHFOW01. Next base: position 3,876 of record JAHFOW010000106.1, on the reverse strand, counting down.
AGGAAAGGCAGGAATGAATGACAACAAGAATCTTTTTGCGCATATAGATTTTAAAGTTGCCGAACCGGAAAAGGTTGTAAAAACAGGCCTGGAAAAGTTCTCTTCCCGGTTAGCGGGGATGTCGTTTGAAGGAAATGTTGATCTTCACGGTAAATGCGATATGCTGGGCAGTGCAATAACAAGCAGTGGTTTCATGGCAATGCATAATGCAAAGATAGAAAACGCCGAAAAAAAGATGGTATTTGAAGGTATAAATTTAGATCTTAAAGTGCCGGATTTATTTAGTTTCAGGAGTGAGCGGGAGCAAATTTTGAAATTCAGGCGGTTTGCATGGGGTGATATTGAAATGACCGGTGGGGAAATGGAATTAGAGATTGAATCGCCAGCATCTATTTTTATTGAAAAGTGTGGTTTGTCATGGTGCGGCGGGCATGTGTATACCCATGGACTGCATTTAGATTCTGAGAAAAGCGGGCTGGACATTATTCTGTACTGCGACCGCCTGAAACTTGCAAGCATATTTAAGCAGTTTAATTTGGGAAGCGCAGAAGGCGAAGGCGCAGTGAATGGGCGTATTCCAATAAGTTATAGAGACGGGAAAATAAAAGTCATGGATGGATTTCTCTATTCGACACCGGGCGAGGGTGGGACTCTTAATTTAAGTTCGGATACCCTCATAGGCGGAGCGCCTGGCGTACAACAGACCATTCAGATGCAAATTGCCCAGGCGGCCCTGAAAAATTTTACCTATAACTGGGCAAAACTTTCATTACTCAGTCAGGGCGATGACCTGCTTATCCATATGCAGATGGACGGACATCCCGGAGATTTGTTACCCTTTGGTTTTAGCAAAAGCGTGGGACTTGTAAAAGTAGAAGGAAAGCCGCGGGCGCATTTTCAGGGAATACGCTTTAATCTTAATTTCAAGTTGCCGCTTGAGAAAATGTTGTATTATGGTTCGAGTTTAAGCGAACTCATGCATCAGGGTGAATGAGTATTTTAAAAGCATGGGAATTTTTATTCTAATGTATAGGAATTTCAAAGCGATCCCGTTGCGCGGGGATTTATCCCATACGTGTTAAGTTAAGCGGTTTTCTGAGTGGCTTTGATAAACGGAGTTTGTCCGTGCATTCTTGCAAACTACAACAGCTTAAAATCTTTTGGATACGGCTGGCAACTGTCCCCCGCTGGCGGGGGTAGGGGGTGGAAATTTGAAGGCAAACACAACGGACAATTACTCTCCGGGCACTAGCCAGAAGATGAGGTGTTGAAGAGTATAAAATGTGATAAGTTAATGGAGAGAACGGATGGCCGGCACAATTGGAGAAGTCCTGTCCACTTCCTAACCCCCGCCAGCGGGGGACAAGGCGGAGTTAATCCGAACAAAGGGTGGTGATAATTATAGATTATTAACTTAACACGTATGGGGTTTATCCCCTGCCATTGGCCGACCACAAGGGATCGGCGCTACAATAAAAGTCGTTTTGTTTTGCCATGCAAAATAAAACCCGGTAAAAAAAACGATGCAAGTAAGGAGGTATGGATGATAGAGTAGTATGGTTTCATTGTACTGGATAACTGAAAATAATCTGTAAGGAGGAAGTAATGAAAAAATATTTTGTGGCGTCTTGTCTGGCATTATTAATTTTTTCTCAGGGGTGTAAAACTGAGCATAAGGTGGAAGTGGAAGTAAAACCTATGCAAATTACCGTTGATGTGAATATCAGGATCGACAGGGAACTGGAAAAGTTCTTTGGTGATTTGGACCAGGCTGCTCAAACCATAAGCGGTCAACCAGTTGAAGCCGGTACGCAAACCGCAACAACAGAAGCCGGGAAAACCGAAGAAGCGCCAAAACCCGCTCAATAACATATAGATACGGTGAAACTTTCTCGATAAGGAGGGAAAAATGAAATTAAAAATGTGGCTGTCTTTTCTGTTTATTTTAATTACAGGAAGTTTTTTAACAAGTGTTCTGGTTGCCGGTGAGGACATAAACGCAATAAAGGCGGCGATGGAAAGGCACATTCCCATCCTCAATGAATTAAAGGCAAAGGGAATCGTTGGGGAGGATAACAAGGGTTATTTGCAGTTTATTGGTGGCAAGAGCGAGAATGCAGACGTTGTCCGGGATGAAAACGAGGATAGGAAAAAGGTCTATGCCCATATTGCAAGAAAAGAAGGCGTTACCCCGGAACAAGTGGGACAACGCAGGGCAGTTCAAATTGCTAATAAGGCAAAAAAAGGTGATTGGTTACAGGATTCAAGCGGAAAATGGTATCAGAAATAGGAACTTCAAACGGCCCTGTAGTGGCAAGGCGCTCCTTGCCACTACACCGTTATAAAAAGATCGTCATTATTTTACAATCCTCGTGCCTGTTTTACCTTCGAGCGCTTCCTGTACCTTATCGATAGAGGTAATGATTACCAACTCTCCGCCCCAATTCAGAAAATTTATGGCTGCCTGGATTTTCGGTCCCATATTCCCCGGCGGAAAATGACCTTCTTCTAAATATTTCAGGGCTTCTCCCACCGTTAATGTGCTTATCGGGCGCTCGTCGGGCTGTTTGAAGTTGTAAAAGACATGTTCCACACCCGTCAGCATCATAAGGCAGTGTGCTTTTATATCACGCGCAAGAACGCTGGATGCAAGGTCTTTATCAATAACAACATCAACCCCCTCCAGAGTCCCATCTTCCTTCAGAATAACGGGAATACCACCGCCACCTGCCGCAATAACGATGTCGCCGGCTTTCAAAAGGTTTTTGATCGCCCGCTCTTCCACAATATTTAATGGATTTGGTGATGCCACAACCCGTCTGTATCCCCTGTGGGCGTCTTCAACGATATGCCAGCCTTTTTCACGGTGAAGACGTTCAGCCTCTTCTCTGGTAAAAAATGGCCCAATAGGTTTTGTGGGGTTATGAAATGCCCTGTCGTTTTTGTCAACAATGACCTGGGTGAGGAGGGTGACAACGCATCTATCGTTCCCCTCCTTTCGTAACCGGTTGGTCAGCGACTGCTGAATCATGTACCCTATAGTACCTTCGGTATCTGCCACACATACACCAAGGGAAAGTTCCGGCACTTGCGCCTTGCTTGCCTCAACCATGAGTAACATCTGACCTACTTGCGGGCCATTTCCGTGGGTAATGACCACTGTGTATCCTTGTTTTAAACAATAGATAATACCATCGAGGCTCTTGTGTACATTTTCAAATTGTTCAGAAATAGCGCCCCTCTGTCCTTCCCTGATAAGGGCATTTCCGCCCAGCGCAATCACCATAATTTTATTTTTAATCACAGTTCCTGATAACGTTGATGTTGAATTTTATGTATCCCGCCGTGCTTCGTTGCGCTCACGCACAGCTACCGCAGCACTACTCACGGGCAGATAGTGGCAAGCGACAAAACCGCTACTATACATCCCAACAAATTACCTCTATTCCTTATAAAGTTAAAAAACAGGTATTTCATAAATTTCCCGTCTCCTTTCCCTTTAACGTTTGTAAATTGTGAGAGATATTAATTGTAGCATTGTAGTGGCAATTCATGAATTGCCACTACATAATGCCACAAAGGCATTTTCAACTATTCTACTTTATTGCGTAGTAAATGACTTTTCTTTTCCATAGGCGGTACCATCTTTATTCCTTGCTGCTATGCACGATGTGCCCACCGATGGAGAATATTGGGCAAGACACAAACAGCAAAAGAACTGCCGGTATTACAATTTATACTATTATCCTCCGTTTAAGAGTTAGATGAGATTCTCATAAATATATCAGATTTTTTTATTTATGTCTGTGACGTACGTCACAAATTTAAAAATATTTTTGACGTAGTCCTGCCCCCCCAACTACAGTGACGGATGTA
>JAHFOW010000105.1:3719-10051 GCA_023261465.1 Planctomycetota bacterium | reverse complement strand
AACCTATCAATATCCACAAAAAACCCGGGAGATAACCGAATTGCGCCGCAAGCACCGGCCCTATCAGCGGACCGGCTCCCGCAATCGCTGCAAAGTGGTGGCCAAAGAGCACCCATTTGTGAGTGGGATGATAGTCCCTGCCGTCTCTTAACCTTCTTGAAGGCGGTATTCTTTTATCATCAAGACACAATACTTTTGTTGCAAGAAATGCGCCATAAAAACGATAGGATATTACAAAGAAACATGCAGCGGCAATAACAAGCCAGAGTGCGTTGACCTTTTCCGCAGGCCGGAAAATCTGCGTAACCACTCCGAGCGCAAAGGCGCCTGCAACTGCAGTTATAGCAAGAACTATATTTGATCGTTTCATTATGCGAAGAATCTTTTACTCATTGTTTACTATGCAGAATCACCGTGATTGACGGCACATTGGTCACGGAAGCTGTTTTTGTTTGGGGGACATATCAGAAAGATTACCGTCAAACTTTGACACAAAAACATCTGAAATGCCATTAATAAATGTGTCATAACCAACAATAGTTGTTGGAAAGTCTGATGACTTAGTATTACCGGCTATATATACATTTCCACTTGAGTCTATTGTTACAGCATTGGCGGAATCATAGGAAGACCCGCCCAGGTACGTAGATGCAAGCAGGTAAGTCAAATCACCATTAATCTTTGATACAAAGGCATCACCATGAGAAATGCCGATAGAAGCATGACGAGCATTTATAGTTATCGGAAAGTCTTTTGATTTTGTACAACCTGTTACATATATATTCCCACTTGAGTCTATAGCTATGGATTTTCCATAATCATCATCAGCGCCGCCCAAATAAGTGGACGCTAGCAGCCGTGTCAGGTCTCCATTTATTTTTGACACAAAGGCAATATTATAAGAGCCTGTGTTATAGGTACAACATGCGCCTGGTGTTGTTGGAAAGTTGGTCGATTTCGTATAACCTGTTACATAGATATTTCCCTGGGCGTCAAGAGCTATAGAATTGCAAAAATCCCCCGAAGACCCACAAAGATATGTGGATGCAAGGAGTCGTTCAAGATTCCCGCTTAATTTTGATATGAATGCAATGCTGTAATTACTACTGCTAGAAGTACAATAAGAACCAGCAGTTACCGGAAAGCTTGTAGACCTGGTACCACCAGCAACATATATATTACCAGCCTGGTCTATAGCTATAGAGCTGGGATAATCATAAGAAGGACCCCCAAAGTGTGAGGATGCAAGAAGTCGTGTTAAATCACTGCTGAGTTTGGATACAAAGGCATCATTATAAAAACCATCGATAGGCGTACTATATGCGCCGGGTGTTTTTGGAAAGTCTGATGAAGAAGTTTCGCCAGCTACATATACATTTCCATCTTTATCTACAGCTAGAGAACTGACAGAATCATACGAAGACCCTCCAAGGTATGTAGATGCAATCAGGTGGGTTAAATCACCACTGAGCTTCGACACAAAGGCACTGTGGTAAAGACTTTTTAGAAAAGTATTGTATGCGCCAATAGTTGTCGGAAAGTCCGTTGATCCGGTACTGCCGGCTACATATATATTCCCATCTAAACCCACTGCTATAGAACAACCATGATCAGTGCTGGACCCTCCCAGGTAGGTTGATGCAAGGAGGTGTGTTAAATCACCGCTGAACTTTGATACAAAGGCATCAACACTACTACCGTCAGAAACATCATAAGAGCCAGTGGTTGTTGGGAAGTCCGGTGATAAAGTTTCACCGGTCAAATAGATATTTCCGGCAGAGTCAATAGTCATTGAACTTACAGAATCATCAGAAGACCCGCCCAGGTATGTGGATGCCAGGAGAGGGTCTATCACAAGTTCCTTTGTTTTGTCATAGGGTGCAACCTTGAAACCATATTCCAAAGTTGGATTTTGGATTTTGGGGTTTAGATTTGCTACCATGTGTACTTTGCGTTTTTCAATTTGATATTCCACGTCTACATTGACCCTTTTGCCATCAATCTCCTGATATGCCACTGGTTTTGTAAATTTAACAAGTCCGAACTCTGTTTCTGCCTCAAGTTCTCCTTTTTCATTTACTTTTACTCCATCTGCACCGCTGAGTTTTATCTTTATCGCCACGGGGTTTCCATCAGGTTTTACACAAAAGAGTTTTTCTATATTGTTTCCGCAAGCTTTTACTTTTAAGTCTATTCCTTTATACACATCGCCAAGAGTTACAATTTCATAAGTTGGTATATTACTCTTCTGATTGATAGTATCTTTTCCTTTAAAATAGCTGATTTTTGTTATATTCTCGCCTTCGCCTTTTATCCAGGAGCCTCTTTTATCTTCGAACTCTTCCTTAAGAACAAGCCTTCTTTCACATGTATCATCAAATCCCGGCAAATCTGACTTTTTAAAAGGCAGTAAATAAACTATCTCCCCATCCTTTGTAATAAATACACTTCCACCAAAAGCATTTACATAAAACGCTACCTTTTCATCTATCTGCCCTTTATTTGCGATGAAAGGTATTTGAAGTTTATGTACCTCTTGAATAACTTTATCCTTTGATATATCGCCTGCATAATTTTGTTCGGCAAGAAAGGACGATAGTAAAAATACAATCATTAAAAAAACTGCCGGCATTATAAAAATCTTATTTCCTGTTTTCATTTATGTACGCTGTTTGAAAGAAGAAAAAAACAAGGATCATCCTTAAATAAAATCCTCAGAAATACGGTTAAACCTTAAAATATCTTACCTCTGTTCAACTTATTTAAATCGTTCATTTACGTGTCTGAAATGAACGAAAAGCCTTCCAAAATTCTTACTGTCTTTATCAATCCGGTGATAAAGTTTTTTTATTTCGGGGCGATTGAGAAAGCGCAAAACAGTATTCTTTAATTGCCCGCTTCCTTTGCCGGGAATGATTTCCACAAGGGCAATCCGTTTTTCTACAGCCTCGAGGATAATCCGATGGAGTTCCTTTTCAATCAGCGCTCCCTTTTTACATATATCATGCAGGTCTAGTTTTAATTTTGCCATAAGACATTTATATCCTTGCGGCTTTATTCCTTACATTGCGAGCGAAGCGAAGCAATCTTTCTCTCATAAACAAACACGAGCTGTTTTCATATAAAAAACAGATTCAATTATTCTATTTCTTCTTCTGACGGCAACACTTCGTGTTTGGCAAGTAATTCCATTGCTTCTTCTTCGGTAAGCTTGGTGTATCCCAATCGTGACCATCCCCCTTTTCCCTCTGTGGTATAGGTTAGCCATTCGGCATCACGGCCTAACAACAGGTCTACCATGTTTGCATGTTTTGACGGATACTGTACCACCAGGGTGTTCCCTTTTCGGTAATATTTCTTTTCTTCTACCATAAATATTCCCCTTTCTAAAAATAATACCTTTGCGAGTTTTTCGATTTTTGCGGTGAACTATTACTATATTCTCAATTTGTATTAAAAATAACTTGCCAACCCTTTAATTGCAAGGATTAGTTTGTTAAAGTTAAAATACAAACAGCCGACGCCAAAGAGCGGCGGAAAACAGATAAGCATTGCAAAGACGCTATCATTTTGAGAAAATATTTATGCATGGTGCGCTTCCTCAGGTAGTGGCGTGTTGCAATACACCACGACGATGGAGGCTTAATCTTTCCCAAAACCAGGTTGTTACAAATTATAAGGGAGGTAATTTTAATGGAATATCAATTTTTAATCGACACGTATGAAACAGAACGGATAAAGACGCTCAGTGCCTGGAGTATGTTTAAAGACGAGGATATTCGCATACGTCCACGCCTCAATGACAGGCGTGGTAGAAATGCCCTTGAGCATATGGTTCATCAATGTGTGAGTGAAAACAATTGGTTTCGTACGATGTTGGAAATTGATGTTGGCGCTCCACCTTTGCCAAAACAGGAGACGCGTCTGGAATTTATCAAACGCTATGCTGAGGATTCAGAAAAGCGACTCATCGTATTGCAGAAGACGGATAAAGCCTGGTGGGAAAAGATAGTTCCGTTTTTTGATGTTAAACAGTCAAAGGCATGGATCGTGACCAGGAGGATCACCCACACCGCACATCACCGTGGACAACTGACGATCATGTTACGTATGCTGGGGAGAGAAATTTACAGCACCTACGGTCCGTCATCAGACACAGGTGGACTCATGATAAACAATGCGCCAACAATTTATCCATATTCCAGCATAGAAGCGCTTATCAAGGGAGAAGAAGCTGGTGGGGCGAAGGCATTACTACCCGGATCGGGCGACAAACCATGCACAGAGAGGCCGGATCCTGTGGTGAAGTAAGACAGGGCTGTAGTGACGACTTCAGTCGTCACGCTTGCATATTGTCCTTTACAGAGGAAACGACTGAAGTCGCTACTACAAACAGAAAGTTTTTGTCTTCAAAATTTTCTTCGAGCCCTTTGTGTTCTTCGTAGTTAAAATCTTTTTGGCTGCGGCTTTACTGCGTTAAGCAATCAGGTTACTTAAAAAGCATATTAAACAATCTGCCGCCGGAATCTTTATCCAGGTTTTTAAGAATTTTATATTCTTCCAATGCTGCTTGCTTATCTTTATGGTTTAAGTATGTTGTGCCGAGATTATAATGTGCTTCTGCAAAATCCGGCTTAATGCGAATTGCCTGTTTATATGCCTCTGTCTCTTCCTGATAACGTCCGAGGATGCCATACGTCAGACCCAGATTGTAATGAGTACGGGCATCGTCTGGGTCGATCGTGAGCGCCTGTTTGTAGACTTCAACAGCCTTCGCATATCGCGTGAGTTTGAAATACGCCATGCCAAGCATGCGGTATGCATCGGCACGATCTGATTTTATTTGAATCGCCTGCTTATAAGCCTCTATCGCCTCCGGATATTTTCCAAGCCTATCGTACGCCAACCCCAAATTATAATAAAGTTGTTCATTATCGGGCTTGATACGCATACCCTGTTTGTACGATTCTACGGCCTCTGCGGAACGTCCTGATTTATCATACGCTTCACCAAGCATAAAGTATGTCTGGGCATCTGTAGGTTTAATACTGACCGCTTGCTGAAATGCGTCTATTGCTTCAGCATACCGTTCGAGTTTAACATAAGCAGCGCCCAATACTGAGTACGCACAAGGGTCGTCAGGCTTCAGAGTGATCGCCTGCTTATAAATCTCAATTGCTTCGGGATAACGTCCAAGATTAAAGTACGTCGTACCAAGATTGGAATAAGCCTCGGTAAAATCGGGTTTCAGGGAAATTACCTGTTTGAAAGTTCTGGCCGCTTCCGAATATCGTCCAGCCATACGGTAAGCGCTGCCGAGTTTGTAATGTATTTCGGGATCTTCAGGTTTCATGCGTATGAGCTGTCGGTAGATTTCAATTGCATCGGTATAACGTCCCAACCTGTCATAAACTATACCCAGACTGGAATATGCCTCAATAAAATCTGAATTGATTCGAATGGCGCGCTTGTATGGTTCAACGGCCTCCTGGTATTGTCCGGGTTTGTCCTTACAAAGACCTATGTAGAAAAAGACCGTTGAGTACCCCGGGTTTTTCCTGCCCGCTTCCTCAAAATGGGAAAGGGCGTTTGTATAATCTTCCGATGACAGGTAAAAAATACCCTGGTTACAAAGTCCTTCGGGGGAGGTAAACCATTCATTTGCCTCGCCTTCAACCCATTCAGCAAGGGTGGTAACCCTGCCTTCTAAAAGGCTTGCAACTCTGGAGCTGTGGATTGTGAGATGAAACTTCTGACCTTTGAAGGTATAAAGGGTTGATAGTCCAACAAACTCACTGTTCATCGTTATGACAGGGTTGCAGCCGTCAGCCAAAGGCGAGGACGATATAATTTTCACAACAACCCCGAACGCTGGAATTTTACAAGTACCTGAGACCACACCCTCGGAATATCTTTGATTATTTACTGACGGCGTTCCAACAAGGATAACCCGCTCGCCGCTGCCGGGAATGGTATCACCGAAAGTCAGAGGACGCACAATTCGTGAGGGAATATCAACGGACACGCGGACAAGGTCGCATTCCTTATCTTGCGCCAGGACGCCCGTAATCGCACACACCTTTCCATAAGCGGTTTTCACCTGGGCAGTGGCTGCGCCCTGAAGCACATGGATATTGGTAATAACATCGCCGTCGCCGTTAACAAAAACCCCGTTTCCCTGGTTCAGCAACGTTCCGTTTTTATCATATGCCAGGACATCAACCATGGATTGCTGAATCTGTTTAGCGAGTACGGATATATCATCCTGGGCATGTACGGGTGCGGAAGCAGTAAGAGAGAGAATAAAAATAATGGATGATATCAAAACGAAC
>JAHFOW010000105.1:0-3619 GCA_023261465.1 Planctomycetota bacterium | reverse complement strand
CAGGACATCAACCATGGATTGCTGAATCTGTTTAGCGAGTACGGATATATCATCCTGGGCATGTACGGGTGCGGAAGCAGTAAGAGAGAGAATAAAAATAATGGATGATATCAAAACGAACCGATGCGTCTTCATAGTTTCATAGTAAATCAGGCCTTTGGCGACTATAACTCCCTCGCCCTTGAGGGGAGCGGTGAGGGGAGGGTGTATGTCCTTTTCCTTCATCCCCACCTAATCCAATGTCATTGAATCAAGGAAAGATATTTTGTAACAATTTAGTTTTTGAAAAATTCCAATAATGACGATGTCTGTCACGCAGTGTAGGGGCGAAGCATTTGCGATAAATTGGTATAAATGCGTTCATACTCAAACTGGCAAATGCTTCGCCCCTACTTCATTTAGTTATAACATCTCTTATAACCATATTAAGGTCATTTGGATTGAATGATACCGCCCAACGCCATTTTCCAAAACCACCGTGCCGGGTTACAGCCTTGCACCACTCATCCAAAAATGCCCTCTTGGTTTTGTTCTGTTCACTGTCCTGTCCTTTAGTTTCAAGAATGAGATGTTCACCGTTTTTCAATTTGATAATGAAGTCAGGGAAATATCTTCTGATAACTCCCTGATAATTGTAAAGAATGGCGAAACTTATATGATCATTTTTTACGAATGATTCAACCACACTGCTTTCGTTGATGGTTTTCGCTTCAAGAAATTCCCATGTGCTGTCAACAACGGTAAAGTTGATATGTGTTTTTTTAAAGTCCTCACACGGTTTGCTTGTCCACCATGTGCGCACATCATCGGTCGAACGGATAGGATGTTCCCTGTCAAAAACCGGGGTGAGTTGTGTCGTATTCTCTGCGCGTAGTTCATTCCAGATATGTTGAATGACCTTGTTCATATTGAGCATAATCAGGATTCTCTTTTTTGCTTCATTCTTATTGAACAAAGGATTTTTTATCTGAATTTTATCAGAGTAAATAAATTGTTCAATGATGCCGATAAGCTGTATGAGGAAGGTTTCCTTACTTCCCTTCCAGTCGGGTTTTTTCTCTGAATTGTAAATCGTGGAAGCAATTCTAAAGATAATAGACTGCAAACGGAATTTCTCCCCGATTTCCTTTAAATCAATTTCAGTAAGCGCTGCCGGATTTGGTTTCCCCGCTATAATTGCCGCTAACTCCGCCTCTGTGATTGATTCGTATGGATCAAGCTCAAGCGGTATAACCTTTTCCAGGTTAATAGATAATTGTGGTTTGTACACATGGTCAATCCGCAGAATGTTAGGGAATGAAATTTTGTGTTCCCCTTTTTCTTTAACAGGTTCAATCCTTGTTTTAGGCGGTGGAGGAGGCGGGGGCGGCCCATCGGTTCCCTCATGTGGAATGAATGTGAAAGGCACACCGAATATGTTCACATACTCAGGCTCAAATAAACCGTCTTTTCCTACATCGTAAGAAGTTCTCCGTAGACCGCGGCCAACAACCTGCTCACACAATAACTGACTACTAAATGCCCGCAAGCCCATGATGTGCGTAACTGTCTTGGCGTCCCAACCTTCGCTGAGCATACCTACGGAAATTACATTTTGTATGTGCTCGCCAAGTTCTCCGATCTTACCAACGGTATCAACCGTTTTTCTTAATAATTCAGCCTGTTGTTTTCTGGTTAATTTCTTTTTGTCATTCTGAGACGTAGCCGAAGAATCTTCTTCCTGAGATTCCTCGCTTTCGCCCGGAATGACATCTATAGATTCTGTTTCGGCTTCTGCTTTATCAAGAATCCTGCTGTCAATCTGCAATGTTTTGTCTGGGTCGCACAAATCACCTAATCCGGCAACGGATAGTAAAAAGGCATCGTGGTCAAAAGAATATTTAATGCGGGCTGACGTATACGTGGTGTTTGCTACGGTTATCATCACGGGCGGAATTTTATAGCCTGCCTTTTCCCAATCGTCTTTAGCGGCCTTCCAGTCCTTACCTAAAAGCAAATAAGCATTTCTGATCAGGTCGGGCAGAGGCACACACTCTTCTTCTTTTCTGTTAATATCATCTTTCACCTCAGTGTCCATGTAGATGTGATACAATCTCGGTTTCAATTGTGCGTCAACATTTCCATCGCTTCTAATAACAACCCTCGGCGTTTTTACCAACCCTGACTCAATCGCATCATTCAACCCGAAATCGCTGACAATCCAGGGAAACAATGCCTCTTCAGTTGCTTTTTTACCTGATGGAGCAAATGGCGTGGCCGATAAGTCAAAACACCGGATGATTCCCCTTGCCCGGTGAATCCTGTCCAATCCACCTATCCAAACGGTGCTTTCTTCAATGTCTTCTTTTTTAACGCCTTTGATTTTGCTTTCTGCCGGAATGCGCCAGGCATGATGTGCTTCATCGTTGATAACAACAAGATTTGTTGCATTTGCCATATCGCCCATCGCTTCCCGCACATAGGCCTCGTCACTTTTGGCGCCCCGTTTGTCAACGGCCTTCTTCATTGCCAGTCTTTCTTCACTGTCCCATGCAAGGGTATGCCAGTTTATGATTTTTACCTTCCCCCGCCGTAATGATTCCATCAAACCCGATGGGACGATGTTGAATTCCTCAAAGTAATTTTCTTTATCGAAAGGATTCAACACCGACAAGCGGTTGCGAACCGTCAAGCCTGGCGCAACAACCAGAATATTTTTAGAGAAACGTGTATCTTTACCGTTGGCAACTTTATTCAGGACTTGCCACGCAATGAGCATACCCATGACAATGGTCTTGCCCGAACCCGTTGCCATCTTGCTGCACCATCTTGAAAAATCCCCACCATCGCTTGGGATGTCAACTCCTGTGCGGTCAGCCTCCGGCGCTTCGGTGAGCCATATCAGGGTTTCAATGGCCTCTAACTGGCAAAAGAAAAACCTGCGTTCTTTGCGTTCTTCGGGTTCTTGCCAGTGTTGCAGTAATCTTTTGGTAATACCAGTAACACCCTGATAGTCCAGATCTCTCCACTTTTTAATACGTGGACGAATGGTATTTACCAACTCAATCTCAATAAAAGTTCCAGGGTCGTCAAACGACTTTGAACTTTCGGAGGCCACGATATACCCTGCGGGCCTTCTGCCGTCCTGCTTGACGAATTCCCGCGTATCACGTATGTATTCCCAATACTGTCCTGGTTCTTCGTAAGGGGAATTGATGATGAGCTTGTCTATTTGCTTCATGGCTTATTCTTTAGGAATTAAATTTCTTGTAATAGTTTAGTTTTTTGAAAATTCTCAGTAAAATGAAAGTTAGTCTGGCTTCGAAATTTAGGACTGAAAGGCCGTTAGGATATAGCAGGGGGTGAAGCCCCCTGAACTTGAATAACAAGAATAACAAGCCCCAAAGGGGCGAAAGGATATCTCCTTATTTCCAAATATAATTTTCATCGTATTCGATGCCATGTTTGTTGAGAAACTCGATAAATTCCTCTTGGAATGATTTTTTGCAATGATGCTCCTGTTGGTTTCGGATATATTGAATTACCGTATCTTCTGCTGACTTACTCACGGAAAATGCACCATACCCATCCTGCCATCCAAATTTATCTTTGTTTGGAAACGAATCATGAACCCATTTCG
>JAHFOW010000104.1 GCA_023261465.1 Planctomycetota bacterium | reverse complement strand
TCCACTATTGTCTTATGACGCAACGCCATTTTTGCGACGCGTAACAGCGTATCCTTGAAAACTGGCTTTTGGATATAATCGTAAGCGCCAAGACGTACGGCATCCAAAGCGGTCTCGATACTCGGATTACCCGTAATCATAACGACGGGAGAATAAAGATTTCTTTTTTTGACCTCTCGTAAAAAGTCAATCCCTGTCTTACCATCCTTTAAGAGAATGTCGGCAAATATCAGATCAAAATTCGATTTATCCAGCGTTGTTTCAGCCTCAGAATAATTACTAGCGGTGGTTACCTCGTATCCAGCGCCCAAAAGAAAGCTTTCCAGTGTAAATCTGATATTTTCTTCATCATCTATTACCAATATACGTGTCTTCATACGTCACTCTTTGATATTATAGGTTGCCATTGGAAGCGACTTTTAAGCTCTCCTCTGAAAAGAGGGGCCGAGGGGGTGTTATAGAAACCTACACACCCCTTAATCCCATCTTTTTAGAGGGGGAATCATGATTGATTGAAATTCCCATACATTAGACTATCAAAAGGAATGCCAATATCCACAGCAAAATAATTATTAATAAATATTTCACTATCCATAAACAGCCGAAGGCCACATTAAACCGCCTGCGTTACGATTTGTATTGAAATACCTATACAATAAAGCAGTTCTTACAGAGCCTTAGACGCGGGAAGCGCCACGGCTACTTTGGTAAATTCTCCCTCTATGCTGTTAATGGCAATTGTGCCACCATGTTCCACAATAATACCATGGCTAATACTAAGACCCAATCCTGTCCCTCTTCCTCGTGGTTTTATGGTAAAAAAGGGATCCATTACTTTGTCAATCATATTTGACGGTATTCCCGTCCCATGATCATAGAATGTGATCTTTACATACCTGTTATTATTCATTGTTGTTTCTTCACCTGAAATCTCAAGTATCTTATTTTCATGGGTGTCGGTATACTTCTGATTCAATGCATACCGTGCATTGCTTATGAGATTCAGGAAGACCTGTTGAATTTGTTGGTGATGCGCGATCACTTTTGGCAATGTTCGGGGAATATTCAACCTTAAGTTAATGCCCTCTTTTTCTAATTGCGTCTCTGCCATGATAAGGGTATCAGACAGGATTTCATGAATAGATACATTGTTCTTCTCCTTGCTTCCGCGAGGGCTGGAAAAACAAAGGAGATTATTCACAATGTCTGCTATTCGTTTACCTTCCTTAATAATCCTGTTTGCAATGTCTTTGTCCTTGCTCCCATCACTACTCCTGTCCGACAATATCTGGGCACAATTAATTACCCCTGTTATTGGATTGTTGATCTCATGCGCAACACCCGCAGCCAGCTCACCAAGAGATGCCAGATGCCTGGTACGAACAGCCTCCATCTGTAAAGCAACTTTTTCTGTTATATCCCAGAAGACACCCAGAATGCCAATAATCTCGCCCTTTTCACCTTTCATGGGCGTTTTGATAGTATGGACGATACATTCGCGCCCATCCATAATGTATTTTTCTTCCATGTCCTCTGCCTTCCGTGATTCCATAATCCGATTGTCATCGATCCTGTATTTTTCGGCTAGCACTTTTGGGAAAAAGTCAAAATCTGTCTTTCCGATAATCTCGTCAGGTTTGATTTTTAGATCTTTGGCATAATTTTCATTGCACGATACATACACCGAATTTTTATCCTTGTAGAATACCTTTTGTGGGAGATTTTCGAGTAATGTCCTTTGCTTGTCTTCGCTCAATTGTAAGTTTCGATACAACAACATATTAGTAAGCGTATCAGCAATCTTATATGAAATATCTTTAAATAACCTTTGTTCATCTCTTGTCCAATCACGGACATGAGCACATTGGAGCAATCCTAACATCCAGGGTTTACCAATACTGGGATGAACAGCAATCATCATAAGCGACCGTACCGGTAATATGCCTTTTAAAAATTCAATATATGCATTATCTATATTCTCCGTTATATTGAATACAAGAGGTTCTTTGGAGTTTAATAACACCTGAATATCTTCCTGGACATCCCCTATTGCTTCAGGAAATTTTAACAATTCGTTATGGAAAATGTGAGACTCATCGCTCTCAGACTCAAATTGTAACACCATAGACCGAACGGTAGAATCACACGGATAACTAATAAAGACGTGATCACATTTAAATATTGTACGGATTGTATTAACAATATTTTTCACCATGAGAGAGATATCCATAGTCTGGTTAATTACCGTGGAAATCTTATTTATACTCTCAAAATAGTGAAGATTAACCACTCGAATTTGTTCTGCGTGCTTACGGTCAATACCCATCGCAATAATATCCGAAGCTGACGCAAGCGCCCTTATCACAAAATCATTCATTGGCTTGCGTGAAAACATGGCAACGACCCCAACCAGGCGGTCGCTGGTAATCAGGGGGTAACCTGCAAACGAAACTATCTCCTCACGTCGCGCCCACTCTGGATCACTGATATATGGGTCGTCATGCACTGAATTCGTTAAATGCGCCTGCCGTTCCAAGGCAATCCGGCCGATCTTAAATTTACCAACAGGAACACGGCTATGGATGCCGTTAATGTGGGTATACATACCTGCGCTTGCCTGTAATTCCAGTACATTTTCCTTTTCGTTGAGTATCCAGATACGGGCAAACGCTGCATCCAGATGATCGACGACTGCTTTTGCACAATGGCTTAACATATCCTGCAACGTCTCCTCACGGCCAAAAGCAATGCTCACATCCTTGACAAATGACATCAGGCGCACCCGTTCTACCAGGACCTGCATGCGCTTCTGGTCAGTAATATCATTCCCAAAGGCAATTCCGCCTATAAGCTTGCCGCGATCCCTTACGTCGCTGATCTGCCATGAAATATACCGGGTCTTTCCTGACTTTGTTATAATTGGATTCTCATACGGTTTGTTAAATTGTCCGATATTTCTTCGTTTTACAAATTCATCCCAAACATAGGGATATTTATCTTTTGGTGTGAGGATATCAAAACAATTTTTCCCTATAATTTCTTCTTTCTTGTAACCTGTGATCTCTTCTGCGGTTTGGTTAAACACGTTAACATTGCCCTCCGTATCTAATCCAAGAACTATCACATTTGCCGTTTCGATGAGATTCTCCGCATATTCCTTCGCTTGCCTGAGTTCGTCCATCATTCGCTTTCGTTCGGTAATATCTCGCGCAGTGCCAATAACTCCAATAATATTCCCGCACTCATCCCTTAAGGGTAAATTTTTATATTCACACAGGACGCCCGTATCTTTAAAATATAGCTCGTATTGAGGACTTTCTCCCCTTAACGTTCTTGTATAGACGTCCATAGCTTTTTCGAGATTCTCTTCGTCATAAAGCGGTGCGAAAGACTTTCCAAGAAATTCATCCAGTTTGTGCCCGGTAAGTTTTTCAAATATATGGTTTACAAATAATATATTTCCCTTGTTATCGCAGATGTAGGGAAGATCGGTTATTTCTGAAACAAGTATTTCATACTTTTTTAATTCACCCCGCGCCTTTTTATGTTCGGTTATTTCTGCCTCAAGAAGGTTGTTCGTCATAAGAAGTTCTGCGGTACGCTCTTTAACGCGTATCTCCAGTTGATCGTGGGCGTTTCGCAACATCTCCACCTTGCGCCTGTGTTCTAACGCATTAGCAAATATTTCACCCACCATTTTGAAGAGCGTAATATCCTGTTCTATCCATGTTTTTTCTTTCCACACTGAATCCAGTCCCAAAAATCCAACAGGAGAGCCACCGTAGCCCATGGGAACAATTACGAGTGATTTAATATCATGGGCTTGTAATATTTCTTTTTCTGTATTTGCGAATTCAGGCAATTCAGACACCCGTGGGATATAAATGGTTTCGAGCTTTTCCAACTTCTCGGCAGGCCACGGAAAATAATCAACAGGAACTTCCTTAAGATGCTCAATTTGTGGTTCAATCCCTTCTGCACACCATTCGTGGGTATTCCTTATTATCTTTTTATCCTCAGAAAACAAAAAGATATAACCACGGTCAATGCCGGTAAACTCGCCAATGAGTTGCAATGCGCGGTTTATTCCCACATCAACCTCGGCAGGGGCAAGATTAATAAAGTTTGTTGATATCGTTGCCACAAGTTCTTCCATTTTCACCCATCGGCGGAGCAAGTCTTCTGCACATTTACGCTCGGCAATTTCGTCTTTGAGTTCAGCGTACGATTTACCGAGCGCCCTTGTCATTTTATTAAAGTTCACGGACAACTGCCCAATTTCATCACGAGAACGCACATCGACCGTGCGGTCGAGATTTCCACAAGCAATCTCCACGGTAACATCCGCCAACCGTTTTAACGGAGATACCAGGTATTTCGTAAGGAAGAGAACAACGCCTATCCCTCCCATAACAATACCAAATCCCATAGGAATAATACTATACAGAATAACCTTTCTAATCTTTTCGTTAAACCTGTATGTGGATAAACCAATCTGTGCATAACCCAGAATATTCGGTTTTACCTCAGGAGAAAATTCACTAAAGACCTGTGCGGCGAGCAACTCTTCAGAAAATGTTTGTTTTTCAAAGATCGGGGCAAAAAAGTCATAAAAAACCTCCCCTGAATCTGTAACTATACGATTGACACGAGGAACATCGGTGTTCTTAAAGTCACGATTGGTGGGAACTTCGTGTATTCGAATGTTTATGTGTGAAAATTTTTCTTCAGCGATGGTTGTCAGCCCATCAGATATCCTCCAATAACCAATCTGCCCCTCCCTGTCTAAAACTTTTATTCGTTTAAGAGGGATACTTAAAAATGCGTGTTGTGTATATCTTACCGCATCCCTTACCTCGTTATCCTGGGAAAGCAACCTCACCAGAGATATGCCCAGTTCTTCAAGTCTTTTTTTCTGCTGGTTTTTTTCATGAATAAGCAGATAAATACTGCTGATAGAACCAATCGCTATTATTAACAAATTCATAAAAATAATCAGTTTTGTTCGGATGCCAACCATAGTGTATTACCGTATAATCTCTTCTTGTTTGTAGCCAATAATGCGCTTGCGATCTTTTACTTTTATAATTTTATCAAAATAAAAAAATATTGTCTGTGACGTACGTCACATTTCAAAATTTTTTTTATGGGAATAACATAACATCAGGACGTGACTGAAATGGCATCAAATTTATCCCAATTATCTTTGCTGTTTGCGTATTGAAAGCCAACTTCAATCTTTCAGGTTTTTTAACTCCCAAAGAAATGCTATCGGGATTATTAAGTAAAATCCGGGCAATCTGGGATGCCTGTAAACCGGTGTAAGCATAATCAGGGGAAATCGAGAAGAGCGCCCCCGCTTTTACCATTGCGCTTGAGCTGCCAAATGTCGGCAGCCGTTTTTTTGAAGTCATCTTAAGGATCGTATTCAGCGAATCTCTCGTAACCACCACATAGTCGGGTATTATCCACAGGGCATCGATTTCATCGATAATTTTTCCCAGAGCAGGCGTGATTTCATTTGTCAGAGTAACCTCTGCTTTTATAAGATTAAAATCATACAGTTGTGCGATTTGTTCAGCCTCGGCGACAATCTTTTCGGACCCGCTCGTTGGGTCAAAGATAACCCCGATATTCTTGTTTCTACCAAAAAACTTTTTAAAAATGGCAAATTGTTCTTCTATCGGCGCCTCTGAGGAGATGCCGGTAACATTGTTTCCCCCTAAATCAAACCTTTCATGATTTACCACCATACAATAGATGATGGGAATATCAGTAAACTGTTTTTTTGCAATGGTTGCCGCAAGTATCCCGACTGCCAGAATAAGCTTTGGTTTATGATAGTTGATTTTGATGTCCTGAATGACCTTTTTGCCTTCTTCCTCGTCTCCTTTTAAGTCATATACGGCACCTATAGAGATATTGTTACTTTTACATCCCCCCGTAAAACCCTCGATTGCCTCATTGTAGGCGGCAATATCCTGGCTTCGAATAACAATAACGTTATTGTCAACACTATCCGTGTATTTTGATAGAGTAGTCCCTTTAGCGAAAACACATGGGGTAAAAATTTGAAGAGATGGGAAAAAAACACAGGCAAGAAAAGATAAAAGTGCGATGTATCCCAGGTGAGTATAAAATTTAAGGTGTTTTTTTATTATCATATTCTCAAATATCTACTCTTCAATAGAATTTTATGATTTTGATTACAAGTTTAATTTATAAAATTAAAACTTATAACTCAAACTGGCAAAAAACGTTCTTCCAGGTCGAGGTATATCATCGTGTATAAGAATTGGACCCGGATCATTATAGTCTTTATTCAGCAGGTTAAATACAGTTCCTTGTACTTCCATAGTTTAAAAAAAAACTTTTCCAATAATAGAAAGATTCAGCAGCTCATAAGCTGGTAATTCGTCTCTGGAATCACCCACTTCCCTGGAACGGGGACCGCTTACAAAAGTGCTCAGATTGGTATTTATGTATTCCCAGCAATGCACATTAACACCAAAATTACCGTAATGTTGTGCAACAACCAGATGGCTTCCGCTAACCGGGCTTTTTCCAAATTAATACCTGTTGAAGACTTACTTTTTTCGTTATCGGTCTTATCTAATTGGATAACTTCTGCGTCATTGGCAAGAATTGTTTGCGAAATGAAAATTGGCGAAAGGCTCAAATATAGCAGAGCGGAGAGAATACGATTCTTGTTTGTCACGGGAATTTACCCAAGAAAGTGCCATCGGTACTTCTAAAATTCGTATCTTCAATTTACGTTTACACAGAGCAATTTAACACAATGCAAAACCAAAATCAATAATTCTTTAAATTTCATGGAAACAACGAGAGTACGGCTTAAAAAAAAGGTAATTCATGAGATCAATAGTAATTGATGGTTTAACCCCCGAAGGGTAAATTGACTTGGTTGTTTTACCCTTTATTTGTAGCGCTTACCGGGTTCTTTTTTTCTTCTGCAATGGCTATCCTGACGGCTTCGGCAAAAGATGTCTTATCGATGTGAACATGCTGGTCAATGCTGTGCTCAAGGCAAATAACCTCGTTTTTTAATCCTTCAATCAAAGGGTGCGCAATGCCGGAAGGTACCGGGGTCATAAGGTCCACCCAGTAGGCTGCGAGTCGGGGAGAAAGCAGGGGTGTGCGAAATATAATTCTGCGGCAAAGGCCATTTACTTCTGCGTACTGTTGCATCATCTGCCGGTAGGTAAGGATTTCAGTACCACCGATATCGAACCGCTTTCCTGCGGTGCCAGGATTTAAGAGGCATCCAACAAGATAAGCCAGGACGTCACACACCGCTATGGGTTGAATCCTGGTGTCGATCCATTTGGGACATACCATAACAGGTAAGCGCTCGACGAGATATCGCAGCATCTCATAGGATGCCCCACCTGCTCCTATAATTACGGCGGCGCGGAGAATGGTGGCCAGTATCTTACCCGTAGAGAGAATATCGGCAACTTCGGCCCTGCTCCTGAGATGTCCGGAGAGGTTTTTTCCCATTTCTCCAAGCCCACCAAGATAAATCACCCGTTTAATGCCTTCAGCATCTGCTGCTGTTACAAAGTTTTTTGCGGCAAGCTTATCCATCTGCGCAAATTCGGTATTTTTGAAGATACTCTTTCCACCCATAGAGTGAACAAGGTAGTAAGCCGTGTGAATACGACAGAACGCCTCCCTTAAACCTTCTTTTTTAACGAGGTCGCCTTTTACAATCTCAATGTGTGGATTGTCCATGAGGACCGGGGAAAGTTTTGATGGAGTGCGGACAAGCAGCCTGAGTTTGATATTTTTTTCGAGAAGTTCGGGGATTAATCTGCTTCCTATAAAGCCGGTAGCCCCGATAATCAATATCTTGTCATTTGGCATAAGTCTTAAATCGTTCATTCGGGAATTTTACCATAAATTTGAGTGTGCAGGAATAAAAAATATAGTTTTGCAAAGTATTCCTGCCATGAGATAGAATTTGTCAGTATACATAAATTCATGTTAGGGGTATCATCGAACGACGTTACAAAGTTCTTCCTGCGGTCTTTAGATGCAACGGATATTCGTACTAAGGAAAACAGGAATTGCAGGAATGATGATACTTGATATTGTAAAATTTTTGGGGAACTTATAAATGAATAAGAGGCAATTTAATTTAAAGTATGTTTGCGGAACAATATTATTAATTACATTAATATCCGGTTGTTATGCCGATAAACCTCCGCAGGAGATAGCTCAGTACTTCTGGGACGCCATGAAAGTGCAAGACGTTGAAAAGGCACGTAGTTGCTCTACTGTGGAAACCCGTAATTTAATTAATACCTCCATTGAACAATTCCGTGATGTATCAGTTACGTTAGGAAAGGTTCTCATTGACGGAGAAACAACGACTATAGAGACAATGTTGCATACTTGCAAAAATGGCACAGAGACGACTCTCCCCTTATTCACTATCTTAAAAAAAGAAGAAAGACTCTGGCGGGTAGATTATCTTCAGACCAAAAATACGATGAAGGAAGACAGTTCTCTTTCCGGTATCGCCAGGGATTTAGAAGAACTTGGGAAAAAATTGTCTGACCGCGTCGATGCGACCGTTGGAGAGATAAAACAAAAAATTCCGGAGCTTCAGGAAAAGATAAAAAAATTAGGTGAAACAGCCTCAAAGAAAATAGACGAGGCATGGCAGAAGCACGCAACAGAAATTAAAAATGAAATTGAGGAGTTGGGGAAGGTTTTGGATGACGTGCTCAACAAGGAGGAAGACAGTAAGAAATAGGGGTATGCTGAATAAAAAAACAACCCACTAAATCTCCCTTTGATAAGGCAGACTAATTTAATTTTAAAATGACTATCATGAATACACTTAAATCACAGAATCTTACAGACACGGTAAAACAATACATGCAAAACAAAGAAAGAGAAATCGTAGACCTTGCGTGTAAATTAATCAGCGCTCAGACCGAAAATCCACCGGGAAATGAAATCCTTGCCGTCCCGGTTGTAAAGGACTTTTTCAGATCGCTGAATATTCCTTACAAAACCTTTGAAAAGGTAAAGGACAGGACAAACATACTGGGATACATAGGACAGGGTTCGCCAACCCTGTTAGTTGCCTGCCACCTGGACGTCGTACCGGCGGGCGATGACTGGAAGAGGAATCCCTTTGAGGCGTGGATAGAAAACGGGCGAATCTATGGAAGGGGGTCTTCTGATAACAAGGGCCAGATGGCCGCTATGATGGCCGTCGCACGGTTTCTTAAAGAAAATGAATCAAAACTGAAAGGGCAATTGATCCTGGCGGGTGTTGCAGATGAGGAGCGGGGTTCCAGCCTCGGTCTTGAGTATTTACTTAGCGAATGTGGTGTGACCGCTGACTATGCTATTATTCCCGATGTTGCACATAATATGAATATGATCGATGTAACGGAGAAAGGCGCATTGTTCCTGGAAATTATTTCTCATGGAAAACAGGCACACGGGTCAAGACCAGAGGGCGGCATAAATGCAATCTGGAATATGATTACACTGCTGGAACGTATTAAACAACTAAAATTCAGGTGCACTACCCATCCATTGCATACGCCGCCAACCTTGAATCTGGGGTCTATCCATAGCGGGACAGCGCCAAACATTGTTCCCGCCCTCTGTAAGGCACAACTAGACATCCGCTATTTACCTGAAGATTCTTCTGAAAATGTCCTTAATGATATAAATACTATTATGAAAGAAGTTGAGGCAAGAGAGCCTGCTGCCCGGTTTGACATAAGAATTATTTCAAATCAACTCCCATCATGTGTCCCTATTAATAACCCACTGGTCGCAGTAATTTCGAAGCATACTCAATCCATTCTGGGTATTCAGCCGCAACCGAAAGGAATGTCTGGCGCTACGGTAACAAAACAACTCATCCAGAAGGGGATAACGGCCGTTGGATTTGGCCCTGGGGATGAATCAGAGGCGCACGCGACAAACGAATCGATCTGTATTCAGGAACTTGTCGATTTTGCTAAAATCATGGCCTTGATCAGCTTCGACCTGTTATCATAAATTGATTAACGCAC
>JAHFOW010000103.1 GCA_023261465.1 Planctomycetota bacterium | reverse complement strand
ATATAATCCAGGATTGACGCAGAATCACTAATTTTTGCCCTTCGAAGAGCAACGGTAACAACTTCTGTGCCGCTTGCCTCTAATGCCTGTACCATCAACTCCACGGAAGGATATTTTCCAGTGCCAACAAAAAGCCGGGAAGTAAACTCATACTTACCGAGCTTTAATGTATCCCCGTTTGCTTTTTTCCCGGTTTTATCCGCCGCCAACAAAAGTTACCACCTCCACCACGTCAGCATCTTTTAACACCCTCGATGAATGCTCCTTCCGGGGAACAATCTGAAGATTTAATTCCACAGCGGTACGACGCTTGTCAATTTTATACAAATCGAGCAAATTCTCTATTGTTGTCCCCTCAGGGCATTCCTTCGGCTCACCATTTAATGTGATTCTCATGCAAAATTTTATCTGTTTACCGTGCTTAAACCATCACAGGGGTAGATTTTGACGCCGGTTTTTTTGACCTTATATATTCATCAATTGCCCTGGCAGCCTTCTTCCCGGCGCCCATGGCAAGAATAACGGTCGCAGCTCCGGTTACAATGTCTCCACCGGCAAATACCCCTTCCTTGTTTGTCTTACAACTCTCTAAATCAGCCACAATATTGCCCCACTTATTTACCTGTAAGTCGGGCGTCGTTGCGGGAATCAAAGGATTTGGGCCATTACCGATAGACATAATTATACATTCCACATCCAGAACAAATTCGGAACCCTTTACAGGAATTGGACGTCTCCTGCCAGATTCATCGGGTTCCCCCAGTTCCATCTTTACACACTCTAACCCGCAAACCCAACCCTTTTCGTCACCGAGAATTTTTATAGGATTGGTCAGGAACTTAAACTGCAATCCTTCTTCTTCGCCATGATGAATTTCTTCTAGTCGTGCCGGCATTTCTTCCCTTGACCGCCGGTAAACGACATATACGTTTTCAGAACCAAGCCTCAGTGCAGTTCTTGCAGAATCCATGGCAACGTTCCCTGCGCCAATTATGGCCACATTTTTTCGCATTGCAACAGGTGTTGACGACTTTGAATCATAAGCCTTCATCAAGTTGACCCTGGTAAGATACTCGTTTGCAGAGTAAACACCATTCAGATTTTCCCCCTGAATTCCCATAAACATGGGCAGGCCAGCGCCTGTACCTACAAAAACAGCATCAAAACCATTTTGCAATAACTCATCTACCGTTTGAGCTTTTCCAACGACGGCATTGCACTCTATTTTCACACCTAATTTTCGTAAATACTCAACCTCTGACTCAACAATAGCTTTTGGGAGCCTAAATTCAGGAATCCCATAAACAAGCACACCGCCGGGCTTATGCAACGCCTCGAATATAGTCACATCATGACCCATTTTTATAAGCTCGCCAGCACAAGCAAGCCCTGCAGGACCACCACCAACAATAGCCACTTTATATCCTGTTTTCGCAGGCAATTCTGGTATAGTAACTGCATTATGCGTACGTTCATAATCTGCAACGAAACGCTCCAGATTCCCAATCGCTACAGGCCTGAATTTCTTACCAACAATGCAAACCTTTTCACACTGGTCTTCTTGTGGACACACCCTTCCACAAACAGCCGGCAAGGCATTTGTTTCCTTAAGCTTACGCGCGGCGGCTATGAAATCACCCTCGGCAATCTTTTTAATAAATCCCGGAATGTCAATGCTGACCGGACACCCGTCACGGCAGAGAGGTTTCTTGCATTGTAAACACCTGAGGGCTTCTAACCGTGCCATTTCCGGGGTATATCCTACCGGCACTTCTTCAAAATTTTTCACCCTATTCACAGGTTCCTGTTCCGGCATTTTCTGCCGTGGGATAGACCCCATCTTTTTCGGACCTGTACCCGAAAGCGCCGCTGCTAATTGTTCAACAACCTCATGCCGGTCTGTGGCCTCCATAGATACATGAGGCTTATGAATCATACCCACACGGTCTTCGGGTGGCTTCCAGCAGGCAGTATCTTTACCTACATTTTGCAATATCGGGTCCTTCCCGTTTCGCGCGTATGTTTTTAATCTCTGTGTTAAATTTTCATAATCTACCAGATGTCCATCAAATTCTGGTCCATCTACACAAACAAATTTCGGTTTATTATCAATCAAAACCCTACAACAACCGCACATACCTGTACCGTCCACCATAATTGGATTAAGGCTCACGATCGTTTTAATGTTGTAAGGCTTAGTCAATCTGCTAACTGCTGCCATTAACGGAACAGGTCCAACAGCAAATACAACATCTATTTTCTTCCCTTTATTGATTAATTCTTGTAATACCTGGGTAGGAAAACCTTTGGTACCTTTGGAACCATCATCAGTTGCAATCATAAATTCCTGACTGCAGGCCTGCATCTCTTTTTCACAAATCAGGAGATCTTTATTCCTTGCGCTGATAACTGAAATTACATAATTACCTGCATTGTAAAGCGCTTGTACAATTGGCATTATTAAAGCAATTCCGAGACCGCCGCCAACACACACAACCGTCCCGTAATTTTCGATATGCGTGGGATGTCCTAATGGTCCCACAATATCCAAAATATAATCGCCTTTATTCAAGGCAGACATCTGCCGCGTCGTATCGCCTGCAACCTGGAAAATAATGGTAATCGTTCCGTGAATCGTGTCAGAACCCGCTATGGTTAAAGGTATTCTTTCGCCCGGTTCATCTATACGAAGCATAACAAATTGCCCCGCTTTTCTCTTGGCGGCAATTTTGGGCGCTTCAATCTTCATTAAATAGGTAGATTCAGCGATCTTTTCCTTTTCTACAATCCTAAACATATCCCCCCCATATTTTTATTTTTTAAATTGTATGAGAACCTTTGAATATATATATTAAAATGGGAAAAAAGCTAATTCTTTAAAATGTTAACGAATCTACAAATAAAATGCAAGGGAAAAGAAGGTTTGACAATTGCGCTAATCCGACATATAATTTTGCGTTTGAGACTATGTAATTACATGTTAAACATATCAAAAGACCCTGCAATAAAATTAACCTTCCTTACTGAATAAAATAAACAGTTTTTTGTCAGGTAGATAATTATTAAATTTCAATTTTTTAATACAAAGAATAACGATAACAATGTCATCAAAAAAATGGGGGTACAAATACCGTGACGAGCGATAAAATACGGCCGCTGATAAATGATATCTATAATACAATAAAAACACACCAGGTCTTTCTCCTCACTACCCATGTACGGTCAGACGGCGATGGTATAGGTTCTGAAATTGCGCTTTTCCACGCCCTTAAGGACATGGGGAAATCAGTATGTATTGTCAACGACTCGCTTGTTCCGCAGATATACAAATTCATCGTTCCCGCATCAGGCATGTATAGTTACCCCGATCACCCGGAAAACAAGCCGGAAGTGGTCATCTCGCTGGATTGCCCTACCCTTGACAGACTTGGCAAGACACAGGAAATTATCCCAAAAGATGCAATAATCATCAACCTTGACCATCATATCTCAAATGAAAATTTTGGCCACATCAACTGGGTTACCGAAGAGATGTGCGCTACCGGGGAGGTTGTCTTTAACCTGTTCAAAGAAACGCATGTCAATATTACACCGGATATCGCCACCGCTTTATACGTGGCAATCATAACCGACACGGGACGATTTACTCATACGAACACCTCACCCGAAGCGCTCAGGGCAGCGGCATTCCTTATTGAACATGGGGCACGCTATCAGGAAATCACCAAACATGTGTATAATACCAATCCATATAACTTAATACAGTTAAATGCCTGTGCACTAAATACGATTAAACTCCATTCACAGAATCGTATTTCTACCCTCTGGCTCACCCGTGAAATGTTGGAAAAGACGGGGGTCAACGCTATCGATACCCAGGAAATTGCCGAAATCCCCGTCTCTATAGATGGCGTTACTATTGGCGTATTATTGCGTGAGATGACACAACCGAACTGGGTAAAGATAAGCATGAGGAGCCGAAACGGATTCGACGTAAACTCCATCGCCAGAAAGTTCGGCGGGGGTGGCCATAAATACGCAGCAGGTTGTGAACTCCAGGGAAGCATTGCTGAGGTGCAAAAGATTATTCTGGACGAATTGGATAAGGCGCTATGGATGAAATAAAAAAGGATTTGGCAAAGATAATACGCTCTGTTAAAATGAATATTGAAATTGAAAAAGGATTCGGGATAGATTCCATCATCGTTTCCAAACCAAACAAGGCAAATTCATCTCTCTTAAACAATCAGCACGAAGATAAAAAGGTTGAAACGGTAACATCAGCAAGTCCATTTGACCAACAAACCTTCGCGAGTGAAAAAGAACGGCGGACTAAACTTTTGGAAGAACTCCATCAGGAAGTATTGACATGCCACAAATGCCCCCTGCACAAGACACGCACCAATCTTGTCTTTGGCGTCGGTAATTCTATGGCAGAACTCATGTTTGTTGGCGAGGCGCCGGGCCGTGACGAAGACCTGCAGGGAGAACCTTTTGTTGGCCGCGCCGGTCAACTTCTCACAAAGATTATAGAGGCTATCGGTTTAAAACGGAGCGATGTGTATATTGCCAATGTCCTGAAATGCCGCCCGCCAGGCAACCGCAACCCCCTTCCCGAAGAAATCGTCCTGTGTATACCTTATCTTATTAAACAAATAGAGATAATCCGGCCAAAAGTCCTCTGTGCGCTCGGCACATTTGCGGCACAGACCTTACTTAATACAAAAGAACCTGTTGGTAAGCTGCGGGGAACTTTCCACAATTATAACGGCACCCCCGCCATGGTCACCTTTCATCCTGCCTATCTCTTAAGAAATCCTCCTGACAAGGTCAAGGTCTGGGAAGACATGAAGAAGGTGCGTGACCTTTTAAACGAATTAGCCGGCAAAAATTCAAGTTCGTAAAAGGCTCTTGAATTAGCCAACAGACGCCGTTAAAATTACACAACAATTTGACGGTATGGATGTAAAATCAAACGAAGAAACTTTTATGCTCATGCTATAAAACCACAAAACTAAGGTATAACCCTATGCCAATATATGAATTTCAATGTAAGCAATGCAACACAAAGTTCGATGAATACTTCCGAAGCTCGAAAGAGAGGAAAAAATTATTTTGTCCATCCTGCCAGGGCGATTCTATCTATAAGGTGTTTTCTGTATTCGGGATGTCCACAGGGAATAGCAGCGACAGCTCTTCCAGCAGTAGTTCCGGTGGTTGTGGCACCTGCACCGCCCCTACCTGCTCCGGATGCAGATAATTTATTGATACGTGAATATTTTCATATAAATGGAAATGTACCATGATACATAACATCTGGGCGCCATGGCGTATCGCTTACATACAGGACCACTCAAAAGAAGAAGGTTGTTTTCTCTGTAACGCCGTTCAGAATAATATGGATGAAAAACATCTTGTTATTCACCGGGCAAAAGAGTGCTTTTGTATCCTGAACAAATACCCTTATAACAGCGGCCATATTATGATTGCGCCCAATAAACATAAGGCGGATATTTCCGACCTTACCGATCAGGAAATGCTCGAAATTATGCAAGTTACCAGAGATATGAAGGAATATCTCATGAAGATAATGAAACCAGAGGGCTTTAATCTCGGCGTAAATCTGGGAAAATCAGCCGGAGCAGGGCTTATCGGCCATTTTCATTTTCATATCGTACCCCGGTGGAATGGCGACACAAATTTCATGCCGGTCATTTCAGACATAAAGGTTATTCCCCAATCCCTGGAAGACCTTTATAGTGAATTCAAAAAACATCTGCATATATGAATTCCAAGTTCATAAAAAACCAGAAACCACAGATTTCGCAGATGGCACAGATGACAAACAATCGGTGGTTGCCGTTATGCTGACACGAAAAGAAATTGAGTTACGGGAAGACAGGGAACTCGCTCCGTATGCCATGAAGAGCCAGAACTCAAAGGGAAGAAAATATCCCGAAGCAGAACACCTGTACCGGAGTGTCTATCAGCGGGACAGAGACCGCATTATCCACTCCACCGCCTTCAGGCGGCTTGAGTACAAAACCCAGGTTTTTGTGAATCACGAAGGGGATTACTACCGGACACGACTCACTCACACGATGGAAGTATCGCAAATAGCCCGAAGTATAGCACGGGTATTAAACCTGAACGAAGACCTTGCTGAGGCAATAGCGCTTGCGCACGATTTAGGACATACACCCTTTGGCCATTCCGGCGAAGACGCCCTCAAAAAGCTTATGAAAGATTATGGCGGCTTCGAGCACAATCTTCACGGACTGCGCGTTGTCGATATCCTGGAAAAAAAATATCCCGAATTTCCGGGATTAAATCTGTCATGGGAATTAAAAGAGTCCATCGTAAAACATACATCGCCTTACAACAGCCACACCTCACAGGAATATAACGACACGAAACAGCCCCTCCTGGAAGCACAAATCGTAGATAAGGCGGATTCCATTGCGTATGACAACCACGACCTCGACGATAGTTTAAAGGCGGGTATCATAACTGACAGCGATTTACAATCCGTTGAATTATGGCAGGAAACGCAGAAAATAGTAAAACAAAAGTATGCGGCGCTGGAACACGACATACTCATTGCACAGACAATAAAAACCTTAATTAATGTCGAGGTCACCGATCTTATCGAAACCACGATGTCCAGAATTCAACGGGAAGGTATTAAAACCGTCGATGACGTGAGAAATTATCCTGACCCGCTTATATCTTTTTCTCCTGTGCTGTCTGAGCAAAAAAAGAAATTGCAGGCATTTCTCTTTAAAAATGTCTATCAGCATTATCGTGTAGCCAGAATGTCCGATAAGGCAAAGCGCTTTATTGAAGAACTCTTTATGGCGTTTGTCAAAAACCCAAAACAGCTTCCCCTGGATTATCAGAAATGGATAGAAAAAACGGGACTGTATCAGGGGGTTTGTGATTACATTGCCGGCATGACCGACCGCTTTGCACAGGATGAATATAAGAAATTGTTTTATCCTTATGAGAGGGTTTAAAACGTGAAGGTATCAGCCGTTTTAGTCGGGGCGGGACTTGGTTTACGTATGGGCGGCCCTGTTAAAAAGCCATTTTTAGAAATACAGGGCAAGCCCATTTTTCTTCGCACCATCGAACGGTTTTCGGAAATCGGACTGGTGAGCGAAATTATCTTTGTCGTCGGTGAATCTGAGATAAAATCGCTGCGGGAGCAATGGCAGGCCACACTCGATAATTACAGGGTAAAGAAGATCGTGGCCGGGGGCAAAAAACGACAAGATAGCGTTTATAACGGCATTTGCCAGACTGACCCAAATGCCGGCATTATACTCATCCACGATGTCGTTCGACCCCTGGTAAGAAAAGAGCACATCGAGGCAGTCATACATAAGGTGGAAGAATCCCATGCTGCGATCCTTGCCGCTCCTATGAAGGCCACGGTCAAGGAGGCCGGAATGGATATGTTCATTCAACGAACCATCCCCAGAAGCAGTCTCTGGATGGCTCAAACGCCACAAGGATTTAAAAGGGATTTAATTGTAAAGGTATTTGAACAATTTAAAAACACCGGCAGGGAATTTACCGACGATGCCGAGATGGCAGAAAAAGCGGGTTATCCTGTTTGCATTGTGCCAGGTACAGACGAAAATATTAAAATTACGACGCCCGAAGATATTCGCCTTGCAGAGGCCTTGCTTTTACGTTGGGTAAATTAGGCCTAAAGGCGGCTTCGTTTCCACGTTCACTCGTAGGGGCGTATTGCAATACGCCCCTACAAACGACATTGAAATTCCTTAGCATTAAATTAGGCATTCGGCAACTTTTTTCTCAATCACACGTAGGGCGAGGCTTTAGCCTTGCCACGTGCAACCCTAAAGGGTTGCCCTACAACAAACATTGAAATTTCTAAACATTAAACTATGAAAAAAACCATACGAGCATTCATCATTTTTTCCTGCGTGTACATTTCTGCCTGCACTTCAACAAATAACAATACGTATCAGGATGCCAAAACCGTTGCGCCGCAAAATCAATATGCTACCGACATATTAGTCCAGGAATTCGGGAATACAACCAGGGCATTGCAAGTATTAGAAAAGGCGTCACACTGCCTTGATGAGGGTATGCCTATTCCCAAAGAGACGTTCAGTAAAATAATAGAGGTTGTCGGTGAACTTAACGACAAGTGCCACCAGGAAAAGGAAGACAAAATATTATTCCCCATGTTAAAAGACAAAGCAGATAGCAACAAGAAACACTTTTTGGGACGGCTACTCATGGAACATGTCTCCTCACGTGACATGATAAGAGACTTAACGGCATCACTCGAGAATTTCATTCAGGGCAAAAAGGCCAAAAAGAAGATTACGAATATTGCTTACTCATACGTCAAGCATACGAAAAAGCATTTACAAACTGAGGAAAAGGTTCTTTTTCCCTGGATAAACAAAGTGCTGACGAGTGATGAACAAAAATTATTAATAGGTAAATTTGAATCCATTGAACAGAAGAAAATCCATGATGGCATCCACGAAAAGTATTTAACCATGCTGGGTGAGCTTGAAAAACAATTAGAAAACTGCCCCTGATTTAAAATCAGGCATTCGGCTACTTTTTTTATTTAAAGAGACATCACACATCCCTAAATTCCATACGTGTTAAGTTAAGAATCTATAAATGCCGTCAACCCCTTGTTCTGGCACAGACGCCCCGCCGGGTCGTCTCTACTTGTCCCCCGCTGGCGGGGGTTCGGGGGGTGGACAGGACTTCCCCAAGTGTATCTACCATAATTAAAATCCCGGTATCTTTCGAAACATTCTACTCAATACCGGGATTTCTTACCTCTTTGCCCGATATTTTAAATCGGGCAGGAACAGGCGTGGACTTTTACGCTCACTCTTTTCTTCCGTAGAAGAAAAGACTCTGGCAAAAAAAGTCTTCGACAAGCGAAAACCGATGTTGTTGTTCGAATTACCGGGAGTTTCGTTGTTGCGATTAGCCGCACGGACGTTCTTCGGTTTATTGTTCCAAGAGCCGCCGCGAACGACACGGCTATTAAATAGCGCCTGTCCCCAACCAAGTCCCCTTTAAAAAAGGGGGTGAAGGGGGTTGTGAAAAACTTGCCCAAAAAAATGTTTTTACAGGGGAACACTATAGCGCCTGTCTCTAATATTTTTTATTTTTTGGGGAATCCAGAAATTAAATGCCTTGCCACACGCAGGATGGCTGAACTTTATATGCGATAAAATCTCATTGATGATTTGACGGTTTTTCTGTTTATCCGCAAACCCCAACCATGCATTTAAGGATAGCAGGACATTTTCCCAGGGAATGCCCTCTTGCCGATAACACCAGCTTTTTGTCTTCATTCTCTTTTTGAAGCGTTGCAAATTGGAACGTAAAATCTTCAGTTTATTGGGATAGATATGAAAACCTAAAAAACGCACCCCATGCCTTGCGGGAAAAACCTGGCTTTTCAACTCATGGAGTTTGAGCCTGCGCGTTTCGAGAAATGAGCGAATTTTTACCTTTGCATTTGCCAGCGCCTGCTTATCCTGTGCGAAAAGGAGGGCATCGTCCATGTAGCGCACATAATGCACGAACTTTAATTCTTCTTTAATGTAACGATCCATAGGAGTCAAAAAATAGTTGGCAAACAATTGGCTGGTTAAATTGCCTATGGGAAGGCCTATCTGACGATTCACATCCGCTGTTGATTCATTTCCGAATAAGAAATGGTATTCTCTATGACTGTTATAGGTAGCCAATATCTGCCCAATCAGGTTCATTATCCTGGGGTCACTTATTTTTCTCCACAGGTCTTGTTTAAGGATTTCATGGTCTATGGTAAAGAAGTACTTCCTCATATCCAATTTTAAAACCCAGGAGTTTACCCTCAAAAACTTCTGCGCGCGCTGAATCGCCCGATGACTGCCTTTGCCCATACGGCAGGCATAAGAATCATAAATCATTGCTTTATCGAGAACTGGTTCGATGATATTGCACAAGGCGTGGTGTACCACCCGATCCTGATAAGGGGCAGCGGCAATCATCCGTTCATGCGGTTCATGAATGGTAAAGTGGGTATAAGCGCCGAAACGATACCGTTCTTCCCTTAATGCAGCTT
>JAHFOW010000249.1 GCA_023261465.1 Planctomycetota bacterium | reverse complement strand
GCAAGACGTATCGGGGTTTGAATCCCTGGCAGCAGGATGATTACCGGATGCTGATGTTCCTGTCCAAAGGTGAAAACGCGATAAACGGATTCCGCAACCATGATTTGCGTAAGTGGCTTTACCGGGAATCCGAACAAACTGGCAAGGATCAGCAAAAGAAGTATTCTGGTCGTACGACCCGACGGATAAAGCTGCTGCGGGCACACGGCCTAATCCGCAAAATTCCGCGGGCCAACCGCTATGTTTTGACGGAGAAAAACAAAATTTATCCATTACTCCGTCATAAAAAGTACCTTGTCTTTTTTACTTTGCCACAATATTCACCAATTTCCCGGGTACTACGATGATATTCATAACTTTTTTGCCATCCAAAAATCCACCAATTCGTTCATCATTCAGTACGCGCCTTTTCAATTCATCTTCGCTCGCATCAGCAGGCACAGACAGACGGCTTCTTACCTTGCTATTGACCTGGATTACAATTTCTATCGTTTCCTCCTGAATGGCATTTTTATCATACGCAGGCCATGATTGATGAAAGATAGTGGGCTTGTGTCCCATCACTTCCCACAGCTCCTCGCAAATGTGTGGCGTAAAAGGCGCTGTTAACAAGAGGATGGTCTCCATCGTATGACGAAAGACATGAAAGTTGATCTCCTCTGCGGCGTTCGTTGGAACGACAACTTTAAAAGAATCAACTGCATTGAGGAGTTCCATAACGGAGGCAATCGCCGTGTTGAAATGCCAGGAAGACTCCAGATCATCCGTGATCTTTTGAATAGTTTGATTAGTTAAACGGTAAAGTTTCTTTGCATCGCCGGGAAGCTTTGATATATCAAGATCGATACGTTTTATCTTTTCGTAAACCCCTTCATATTCTGTAATCTTTTGCCAGAGTCTCCCCAGAAAGCGATGTGCGCCTAAAATTCCGCGATCATTCCACTCGGCGTCTTTTTGCGGTGGGCCGATAAAAAGGATGTACAGACGCTGGGTGTCCGCCCCATATTTATCAATAAGAATATCCGGACTCACCACGTTGCCTTTGGACTTGGACATCTTGGCGCCGTCTTTAATAATCATACCCTGCGTAAAGAGATGCTGAAAAGGTTCTTTAAAACTGACGTAACCGAGATCGTGAAGCGCCTTCGTAATAAAACGTGAATACAAGAGGTGTAAAATTGCGTGTTCCACACCGCCAATATACTGATCAACCGGCAACCATGTATTGACCTTCTCTGAAACAAAGGGACGCGTGCCATCTCTGGGGGAGAGGTACCTGAGGAAGTACCAGCTTGAATCAACAAAGGTGTCCATGGTGTCAATCTCACGCCGTGCCAGACCGGAACACTTTGGACACTGTGTATTAATGAAAGAATCGACTGATGCCAGAGGGCTCATGCCGTGAGACTTAAATGCTACATTTTCTGGCAAAACCACGGGGAGTTGTGATTCAGGGACGGGCACGGCGCCGCACTTTTCGCAATAGACAATCGGGATGGGAGCGCCCCAGTAACGCTGCCGGGAAATCAGCCAATCCCGTAGTCTATACGTGACGGTTTTTTTGCCAAGCCCTTTGGACTCGATGTGTTCTGCAATCTTTTGCAGGGCTTCTGTATTGGGTAAACCATTAAAAATATCTGAATTAACCTGTACTCCTTGGTCAATATATGCCTCAGTCATAGCATCTGCATTAAGTTCTTTGCCTTCAGGTTGAATGACGACTTTTATGGGCAGGTGGTATTTCCTTGCAAACATGAAGTCTCTTTGGTCATGAGCCGGCACACCCATAACGGCGCCTGTGCCATATTCCATGAGTACGTAGTTGGCTATCCAGATGGGTACTTTGCTATTATTTACGGGATTGATAACATATTTACCGGTAAAAACACCCTCTTTTTCTGTCCCTTCAGCCGTGCGTTCAAGCATGCCCTGGTTTCGGGCCTTCTCCACAAAATCCATCACAGCCTTTTCCTGTGGTGTTCCGGAAACCAATTCCACAACAACCGGATGTTCCGGCGCAAGAGAAACAAAGGTCACGCCATAAAGGGTATCAGGCCGTGTGGTAAAACAGGGCAATACCCTTCCGGTATGTTCCATTCTAAAATCAATGCGCACCCCTTCACTGCGACCGATCCAGTTTGCCTGCATGGTCTTTACCCGTTCCGGCCACCCTTCCAATAAAGAGATATCATCCAGCAATTTCTGGGCATATTGACTAATGCGGAAAAACCACTGCTCCAGGTCTCGCTGACGTACCGCGCTGTCACAGCGCTCACAACAACCATCTACCACTTGTTCATTGGCCAGCACGGTAGCGCAGGAAGGGCACCAATTCACCGCCGCCTTTTTTTTGTAAGCCAGGTTATTTTCATAAAGCTTCAGGAATATCCACTGTGTCCATTTATAGTAGTCAGGGTTGCACGACGTAATTTCCTTGTCCCAGTCGTATCCTACGCCCCACCGATGCAACTGGCGTTTCATAGCCTTGATATTATTCTTTGTCCATACGGCAGGATGGGAGCCGCCCTTAATGGCGGCATTTTCCGCAGGCAGGCCAAAGGCATCCCAACCGATAGCAGAAAGCACATTATAGCCTTTCATAATCTTATAACGTGAAACAACGTCGCCAATAATATAGTTTCTGCCATGCCCTACATGCAAAGTGCCCGAAGGATAGGGGAACATGACCAGACAGTAGAATTTTTCTTTCTGACTGTTTTCATCGGCGCGGAATAATCCACACCCTTCCCAGAATCCCTGCCATTTTTGTTCAATCTCAGTAAAGTTATATTCCCGATTCGCCATTCAACGCTCCTTAAAACATTAACCACAGAGACACAGAGACGCGGAAAAAGAGAAAAAATATATTCAACTTTGTACGGAAATCCCCCTTAATAAAGGGGGATTAAGGGGGTTGTCTATATGCCCTCTTTACTAAAATAAAAATTTCTCAATCTCTGTGTCTAATCTATTATGTCATTCTATTCATATAGCAAAATTCCAGAAGAATTTAGAATTTTATCAAAATCTAACCTTTTATCAAAAGAAATTCGTCTCGAAAAACCTTGACAATCCCTGTTTATCATGTTATTTTTTGAATATTAAATTAGGTTTTGTTTTCAAGGCAAAACAAAATGACTTTTTATTGTAGCGCCGATCCCTTGTGGTCGGCTAAAGGCTTTAACATTAAATGAGCCACGAATATTCACGGGCAATCGCAAAGGTAAGCAAAGAATTTCACATTGCATGCATTTGTGTAGATTCGCGCTTATAAACCAACCATACAACATTTAGGTGGGGCTGTGGCGCAGTTGGGAGCGCGTTTGAATGGCATTCAAAAGGTCAGGGGTTCGAATCCCCTCAGCTCCACCAATAAA
>JAHFOW010000102.1:1547-10343 GCA_023261465.1 Planctomycetota bacterium | reverse complement strand
AATGGCAGGAAGGCAAAGTGCATGAATCAGGGATACCTGAGCAGGGAGGAGTGACTGTATCAGGAGTCAGAGCCTTCATAGTAGCGAGGAAGCACCGTAATGGGTGTGGAGCAAAGGGAGGTAGGAAGGTGGATGTATGAAGTACGTGAGTCGGGAAGCAAACCAATGTGAGTGGCAAACATGCCTAAGCAAATTGGAGAAATCTGGAGAAATAGAATTGAACCTGACTTGCAATGGATTACATGTTGACGGTCTGTATAGGGCGAATGGTGAGAAGCGCTGTCATCATTACTAGGTTTGAGATGCTCACATATTCCGCATCTCAGACTCTAATCAGCCAATCCCCGAAAGGGTAATCCACTGACCGGAGAGCCGTATGCGGGAGAACCGCCTGTACGGTTCGGAGGGAGGGGAGGCGAAAGCCTTCCCTACCCCTATTCTTATGAGAGCCCCTTTGGGGCTTGGGGAAAGTGGCGATAATTTTGGATATATCGTCAACTATGTTTATAAATCTTCGCTGTTAATCGCTGTTATCCTTATTTTCTCGAAATAAAAGATTCAATACAGAGGATACAGAGGGTAAGAAATAAAATGGTTCCCCAGAGGGTCTTTCTGGCCTCTCCCAGGAGCACTTCCCGTCCTTCACTCTCACGCGACGTGGTGATGGTAACGTTTATTCCCCCCATTAAGGCCGTAAGTTCTTTTTGCTCTATCTTGTCCAGATTAGACTCTACGGTATCTAAGTTAACCGGGAAATAGGAGGGGAATTGGGGGTGTGGTTTTCCATCAATCGTGATAGCATAGAACCCTGGCATATATGTCTCGCTATATAAAAAAGATTTTTCGTTATTTGTCAATTGCGGTTGCACTATGGTTTTTGTGCCTTCAGGATTAGTAATTTCTATCTTTTCCATGTCGTAGGGACAGGGGGATTGCCACTCTTGTTTGACTATGATTTCGTTCTGTCCTTCTTCTCCTGCGCCCCCGGATAAATACCTGCACAATTGCTGCACAAGAGGCAGGAAAAAGGGTTTTATGGGCATATCGGTCCAATCCCTGTCCATTGTTGACGTAAAGAGAATACACCGCCCACGTTCAATTTGTCTTTCAATAAAGGCCGGGGTTTCATCAGAAAAGGAGAGTATGGTTTTGCTCATTCCCTGTACTTTTGGGTCAACATAGAATATCCGGTAAAATTTCGCAGAAGACAAGGCGGTTCTATCGGCTTCTGAAAGAATGCGTAAAACAGGATGGATCGGCTCTGCCGGTTTCAGGGAAAGTGGTTGTTCTTCTGATAATGGGCTATTTCCGGAAAATGTCCTTGTAGTGTGAAGTCTATGGGGGAGAAACTCACTCAATGAGGTATTGTAATAATTAGCATCCACCTTGTTTCCCAGCGAAAAAATCACTGCCCCGCCATCTTTAACAAATGTTTCGAGTTCCCGTATCTTTTCATAGGGGATCGTTTCGACATTACAGAGAAATATGATAGAGAAGTTGGCAAACAAAATATTATTTATTTCCTGTATTGAGCATACCGTGGGTTTGATGGGTGATGAGTGCTCCCGTCCTGGATTCAGCGCCTTTTCCAAATAAAAAGTCTCACTCTCGTAGATATTTGTCTTCGGATCGCCATCGACCAACAAAACGTTGATTTTATTCGTGGCATGTATGGTAAAATATCGCTTATTGTCAACGGTTAAATTGTCACCCGGAATTTCAATCCAGCCGCTGTGGTCTTTTCCTTTTTCAAGGGTAAATGAAAATTCCTTTGTTTCCGACCCATGGGCGTCCATATTAAAAAAACCCTGCGTTACCTTTTTTTGATCTATGAATACCTGCGCCATGAGGTTCCTGACTGGTGCAGATGAAAAGTTGGATACGGTAACCTGAATATTGCCTTCCCCGTTTCTCTCTGACAACTCAAGCTTAGGTTCGAGATGGGTAATGGCAATATTTTTCAGTGGCTTGCCTCCAGACAGGTCTATAATGTGAATCCGCGACACATGGTTCCGCAGTTTTTCATTACCACTCCTGAACCACTGAACATCCCAGCCATTCCGTGTCAGGTCTGTAATCAGGAATATCCGTTTCACCGGGGTTTTCGCTGAGGTTAATATTTCGATTGCCGCATCCAAAGCAGGTGTGACAGAGGTAGTGGCAAATCCGGGCTGTAATTGTTCTACAAAATCCAGGAGATGCTTTTTGTCATAGTCAAGTTCAGGGATAACCGGTAGTGTTTTATTACTACACGTAATGACTGCCGCCTCATCGTCTTTTGTTAAATTATTGATAATCTCCCGCGCCGTATTTTTTGCATAGGTAAACAGTGTTTCATGACTGTCTGCATACTGCATGCTGTATGAGTTATCTATAATAATGACGTTGCTGGTCGGTGTATTTTTTTCGGCGACTCCACCGCCAAAGTTTTTAAGAAATGGCCGTGCAAGCGCTATGGCAAGGAAGATAATCAGGCATGTCCTGAGGATCAGGAGGATGAGTTGCCGGAGCTTGAATTTCACCGAGATGCGTTTTTCGGTTTGTAAAATGAAATCAATGGCAGCAAACTTATGGGAAATAGCCTTTTTCTTATTAATAAGATGGATAATAATGGGGATGCCTGCACCCAGAATCCCAAGAAGCAAAAGAGGATTAAAAAAGGAAATCATGTAAATTTTTTCCCATTATGTTTAGACAGGATAAACAGGATAAAAAACTCAAGTTAAAAGAAATGGTAGGTCAACCGTTTCGGTTAATCAAACCAAAAGCAACAAACAGATACAGGACAAGCGAGACGCTTGTCCTGCCAACACCGCCTCAAAAACCGCATGAATAATAATGAAAATTTCTATGCAATTAAATTAGGTTTTGTTTTGCACGGCAAAACAAAACGACTTTTTCTTGTAGCGCCGAACCCTTGTGGTCGGCCAATGGCAAGGGATAAACCCCCGCGCTACGATATCGCTTTGAAATTCCTATACATTAGATTAAGTTTTGTCTTGCAAGGCAAGACAAAAATGGCTTTTTAATGTAGTGGCAATTCATGAATTGCCACTACACGAAGATTGAAATTCCTATACATTAAACCAGGCCTTCGGCGACTACGCAAATAACCATCTCCCTTGACAAGTGAAATATCATTAAAATTAAGGGAGGATGTTTGTTAACGGTTGGGACATTGTTTTCCATCCGTTGTTATTACGCCCCTTCAGGGCTTGAAAATATTATTGTACTATTTACACAGGGCGTTGCCCTGGGCTTCCTTATGCAAGCCCTTTGGGCTTTTATTTAAAATTTAAATATCTTTCCTTAGTTCAATGCCATTGCCCCTCCCAGCAGGAACGCGGAAACGAGCAAAACACACCCCTAAATCCCCTCTTGATAGAGGGAACTTTTGCGCTCCCCTCTAAAAAGAGGGGCCGGGGGTGTGTTTTAATTCGGCAAATGTTTCGGTACTACTGTAATACAAAGAATTCATCGGATGTTTTTTCAAAAAAACTCAATTGTTACCATACACATTTTTAATGCCCCTTCTCTACTATTTTCCGTGATATTTCCGTACTTTCCGTGGTAAATTCCACCACGTATTATTTAGCCCTTATGAAATGGACGCGAGGCGCTTTCTCTTCTTGCCAGAAATTTAATGAGTGACTGGTCAAGGGCGGTTGTGGTATTGATAAGCCAGTAGTCAATCCTGTTTTCAAGGCAGGATTGTTTGAATTGTTCAAGATAACGGTTGAGTTCTGCAAGATATCGTTCTTTAATAGCTTTTGGCTCTGCAAGGATACGGCGGTCGTCTTCTATGGATTCGAAATACGTAATGGTCTCAAAAGGGAATGTCAGCTCATAGGGGTCGAGGATATGAAATAAGATAATTTCATTTTTTTTAACCTGAAAGTACTTCAATTGATGGATGATTTTTTTTATGTCATCAAGGAAATCAGATATGATGATGACCAGGGAACGACGGCCAATCTTCTCGACAAATTCATTCAGTATGCCGCTGATATTGGATTTCCCCCCTGTTTTCAGGGTTGTCAGCGTATTCAGGAGCACATGGAGATGGGTAATACGTGACCGTGGAGGAATATACTGCACGATCTTATCGCCAAAACTGACCATGCCAACAAGATCAGATTGATTTAATAATAAATACGACAGTGAAGCTGCCAGGGTAGAGGCATATTCCAGCTTGCTGATACCGGTTGACTTGTACCCCATTGACCCGCTGGTATCAATGAATATGTAACACTTAAGATTCGTCTCCTCTTCAAACTCTTTGATGTAATATTTATCTGTCCGTGCATGTACCTTCCAGTCAATATGTTTTATCTCATTTCCGGGCGAATATTCCTTGTGCTCCAGAAATTCTATACTGGAACCCTTGAAAGGACTTTTATGAATGCCGGACAGGACTCCGTCTACCACAAGCCGGGCACGTAATTCCATATTGGCGATCTTTGACAACGTTACGGGATCGAAGGGATTTTCTGGCATGGTGTTGTATATCTCCGGCTCAAAAATTCAAATGTAGTGCACCCTTCATGGATGCGAAGTCGCAGGCATAAAGCCTGCGGCTACATGCATATAAATATTCTCATGGTTTCAGGGTGACATAAAAAATGATAAAACCCGAACGTGGTCGCACATAATATGTGCAGGGGTTTGATATCTTATTGTCCTTTTTTATTACGCTCTTTCAGAGCTTAAAGGTATTTTATCATTATACCCAGGGCGTTGCCCTGAGCTATCTTATATAAGCCCTTTGGGCTTTTACCTAAAATGAAAACATCCTCCCCTGTTCTAATGATATTGCACTTCAAAGGAGATGGTTATTTGTGTAGTCACCGAAGGCCTGATTTAATACCACAAACTTAACTGTGTTCCTTTATGGTGTCGAGCAATTGTTCAATAATACTCAACGAAGTCTTTCCTTCAGCCTCGGCATGGAAATTGGTAATAATACGATGTTGGAGGATGGGTTTGGCAATGGCCCGTATGTCATTGCAGGTGGCGGCATACCTGCCGTCGAGCAATGCACGCGCCTTGCTTCCGAGTATGAGATACTGAGATGCGCGCGGGCCTGCCCCCCAGCTAATCCATTTCTTTATAAAATCTGGAGAACTGGCGTCCGTTGGTCTCGATGCACGCACCAATCGTATTGCATATTCGAGCACATAATCGGCAACAGGCACCCTGGCGACGAGTTCCTGGAGACTTGTTATTTCTTCGGGACTGAATATCTTACTGACCGTTGGTTTGAAGGCAGACGTCGTAGTCCTTACAATCTCGATTTCTTCCTCTTTCGACGGATACTGTACGTTGATCTGGAACATAAACCGGTCAAGTTGCGCTTCAGGCAGGGGATACGTACCTTCCTGTTCAATGGGATTCTGGGTTGCGAAAACGATAAAAGGAAGATCGAGATTGTAGGTTGTGCCGCTCGCCGTTACCTTATATTCCTGCATTGCCTGAAGTAAAGCAGCCTGTGTTTTTGGGGGCGTACGGTTAATCTCATCGGCAAGGAGGATATTAGAAAAGATAGGCCCTTTGATAAATTTAAAGAATCGCTTTCCCGATGCGTGGTCTTGTTCCAGGATATCCGTACCCGTGATGTCGGCGGGCATGAGGTCGGGCGTAAACTGGATACGATTAAATCTCAGATTTAGGACTTCCGCAAGGGTGCTTACCAGGAGTGTTTTTGCAAGCCCTGGCACTCCCACAAAGAGACAGTGTCCTTTGCAAAAGAGGGCAATAAGGAGGTCGTCAATGACTGCATCCTGTCCAATAATTACCTTTGCGATTTCTTTTTTTATCTGTAAACGGCCATTGACAATCTTATCTATGGCCTGGCGGTCTGTTTTTTCTATTTCGGAGTCGGTCATAAATTGTTTTAAAGATAGCTCACCGCAAAGGACACGGAGAAGAGATTTATATAATAACGTTGGTGCCGAAGCAGCTCAGATAAGCCCAAAACTGAGCACGGTGCTACCAAGGCCTTTCCCCGACACCAACGTAGTATTAGTTTTTACCACAAATTTATTCGTTTGTGAACGAAAATTTTAAAATTACCGTTTAATGAATAGTAACCGTTGCCGTGTACGGGTCCTGATCATACGTTGTGCCGGGGTCGCCGGGACTATTCCCCTTGCGGATATCTGTCCAAAACGGATGTGCTACACCATCACTCCCCACGGCAATACCGGTGTAATCACCAATGAAACTCGGAACGCAATTTGGATACTTAAAATAATTACCCTTAGATGGATCTGAACTTCTGGAAGTGATTTTGACAGGTTTTGACCAGGTATCACCGTTGTCGCTTGAAGCCACGATGGACATGTGATAGCGCGACCCTTTTTCACCCTTGTGATCCATGTAACTTACAAAGACCTTTCCCTTGTTAGCGCCAATCCATGGAAAGAACTGATCCGATGCGCCACCGCCGATTGTCTTTGGGCTTGACCAGGTAAGACCGCCATCAGTCGAATGGAGGTAAACAATATCGGCATT
This sequence comes from Planctomycetota bacterium, assembly GCA_023261465.1. Taxonomy (GTDB): domain Bacteria; phylum Planctomycetota; class Brocadiia; order Brocadiales; family Brocadiaceae; genus JAHFOW01. Next base: position 3,830 of record JAHFOW010000102.1, on the reverse strand, counting down.
TCTGGCATTCCAGTTAGACCATACGACGTAGAGGTTGTTTCCGTCTAATGCAAGGGCGGGAAAACTATTTGTACGGAATTCTGCCCATACCAAAGGATCCTTTATATCATCATCCACTGCCAGGAATCTTGTAGCACCAAAGGTATCGCTTCCGTTAGGCTTCATGGCGTACGCTACGCCATCTTTGCCCAGGGCTGCATTATACGAATTCCAAACAACATGGACGTTGCCGTCTGGATCAATGCACACGACGGAACCCTGATTAAAGAGGTTTGGCGTAACCTGCTGGGGTGTGCTCCATGTTGCGTCACCATTGGCGGTTTTCGAATAGACGATGAGTGACGAAAGGTAGTTACCCTTTGCATCATAGTTGAACTGTGTCCACGTGACATAAGCCACATTCGGATCCTTTGGATCGGCCGCAATCCATCCTTTATCATTGAAAATCGTTTTACCCTCTTCGGCTGAAGTTTGAATGGCAAAAGTTGTTTTCCATGTTGCGCCACCGTCAGTAGAACGACTCACAGCTATTGCGCTCGCATCATCAGTCCGGTTGCTTGCCAAATTTGCGTACCAGAAAACGTTGTTTGGACCAGCGGCAACAGCAGGGTCTCCGGCTGTTTCATAAATACCAGGGGCGTCCGGGTCTGCCGTTACAAGACCTGGCAGATTCCCGACCGTCCAACTCTTGCCACCATCCGTTGAACAGAAAAATCCACCGCCGCCGTCATACCGGTTTTCGCTGGGCACATATAAACGGTAGTCATTCACTCCACCGACTAAATTGTTTGGATTATTGGGATTTACAGCTAAGGATGTTTCATTCTGCGGGGTTTGTTTCCCCGGATTGCATGTGAAGACTTTTTTACCACCGATTTTTGCCCGCATTCTCACGTCATTCGCACCAATTACATTCACATTGTCACCAATTACGGGTACAACCGCTGATAGGGCTGCCAATGGATACCTTATTCCCCGGCCTGCCGGATAAAACGGACGCACATCCTTGCTCACTTCCTTCGATGCAAAGGTGGAACGGCTAAATGGTACAAATCTTTGCTGTTTAATCGTGGATTGTCCCAGTGCGCCATGAAAAATTGACCCAATCTGTAATGCAACAAGTACCATTACTACTGAAAAAGCAGGCAAAAATTTCTTTATCATTATTTTTCTCCTTTATTGGGCAACTGATTGCAAGTAATGTTACTGAGATACATGAGCAATGCCGCTTTGTAAAAGATTTCGCTTCCAGAGCATAGATAACGCCCTTACGCTTCGTTCCGGAGATGGATAGACCGGCAATTGACGTTCTTCGAATAACTGTTTGACTTTCATGGTAAAAGACCCACCTACCGTGCAGATAACGGCGGGTTTATCTGATAATTTCATGATATCAGCAACAATATCCACAATATGTTCAGTCATTCCTTGCGGTGCCATAAGGGGGATAATAATTGCCGCATCGTATTCGTTACTTTCGGCCATACAGGTATACAGGGCGGTGCGATAATCTTCATCGCAAGCGCTGCCGGTTAAGTCAACGGGATTGTTTACGACATAGAATCGTGAGAATTTACTTCGCAATTTTTCCCTTAATTGCAGCGATAGCGGCGGCACCTCCAGTCCGTTCTCAGTGCAATGATCAGTTACCATAACGCCAAAACCGCCGCCATTGGTTACGATCAGTATCCGGTTGCCTTTCGGTGGTTTCTGCATGGAAAGCGCCTTCACGCCATCAATAAATTCCTCAAGGCCGTTTGCCTCGATAATTCCTGCCTTTAGAAATGCCGCTTTATAAATCTCATAGTTTCCGGCAATGGCGCCTGTATGGGATTTGGCCGCGGCGATGCCTGCTGCGCCTTTACCAACCTTCAGGGCAACGATGGGCTTTTTCTGTGAACATGCCTTTGCCACATCAATAAATCTTCTCCCATGATCAACAGATTCCATATAGATCGCAACGACCTTTGTAGAGATGTCATCCGTTAAGTATTGTAAAATGGCGGATTCGCCCACATCGAGTCTGTTTCCGTAGTTTGCCATTCTGGCAATTCCCAGTCCCTCCTGTGTTGCAAGGTCTAACAAGGCGATGGCAAAGGCACCGCTTTGGGAAAGAATCGATAGCGAACCTTTTTTGGGTTTACTCACCCTCTCCCAGGGTAAGAACGATGTGGTGAAATTGGCATAGTTGTCCAGGACGCCCAGGCAGTTCGGTCCCATGATTTTAATATTATTTTCCAGGGCAACACGCCTGATGTTCTCTTCCATCTCGCTACCTTCCGT
>JAHFOW010000102.1:0-1447 GCA_023261465.1 Planctomycetota bacterium | reverse complement strand
ATCTTTGCGAGCAGGTCTTTGGTTTCCTGGTCATTCGGGTCTAAGGCAAGGGTTTGACCAAACTCTTTCCTTGCGTGGTCATATTGTTGCATATTGAAATATGCAACGCCCAGCATTTTGTGCGCCACGGTCAATTTTTCATCAATCTTAATGATTTGCTCACATTCGAAAACTGCTTTTTCCCATGCGCTGATTTTCATAAAGAGATGGGCGGTAAACAAACGCATGTTCAGGTCGACACGTTCGGGGTAGGTCGCCTGGAACGACTGAAGGGTTTGTAATGCATCCGTATAGTTTCCCAGGCTGGTTAGTGAGGTTGCAAAGTTAATCGTATAGGTGAGTTCTCCCGGATTCAATTCCATAGCCTTTTTAAATCTTTTGGACGCCTCTTCATATTTGCCATTTTTGCTTAATACAACCCCAAGATTGTTGTAGTAGCTAGGTTCTCCGGGATTCTTATCGATGGTTTTGCTTAATAATCTGATGGCGCCTTCCGGCCTACCCTTTTCTAAATACGCCTTTACCAGGCGGTCAATGTAGCTTGGTTCATCCGGCCGAATGAGATATGCCTGATAGAGTTCTTCGATTGCCAGATCCAGCTTCCCCTTGTTTAAATACAAGGCAGCAATATTGCCGTGAAAGGGGGACTGAAATGTATCCATTTCTATACCTTTTTTATAATAGTCAATAGCAAGGTCTATGGTATTCTGTCCAAAAAATTCAAACAACATTTGATTTATCATGCCGAGGTGAAAAAATCCCAGGTAATGTTGTGGTATCAGGTTTAAAGAATTTTGAGCTTCTTCAAATGCCTGCTCAATCCACGCCCTGTCTTTCGTTTTGTGTGCCATCTGAAGGTATGTCCTGCACAGTTCATCGTGATAGAATGTTTCGTATGGATTCAGGAATACGGCATGCCGGATAAAGCATAACCCCTTATCCGCTGACCCTTCCACATTTTCCTTTCTGTATTCCAGCACACGTCTTCCATATTCAAAATACACATCTGCCTTGTATATGCTCATGACAAAGATAGAGACAAAACCTACTGCAAAAAGAGCGACTCCGCACCAGAGGTATTTAAAAACCCCGAAAGGCCGGGAAGTCTGGAAATTGGGAAGCCGGGAAGACTTAGGTAAAGCGGCGCCAAAACTTTTCGACTTCTCACCTCTATAATTTCCGGCAATCTTCTGTCTATCCCCTGTCTGTTCCGATCTTTCCAGGATAGTTATTTTTATGAGCGAGATACACAACCCCATCATTATCCAGAAAAGCGACACGATGGGGGTGTTTCCAAAACTGAATTCATTTTGAATAAGATAACAGATAATTCCTGCCAGGAGGCTGAACAAGAGTGTTTTATCCTTCATGTCCAAAAGCGTATAATTTTTTCTCACGAAATACGCAAAGGTAAACAACAACCATATATACGTACCCAGACCAAAAA
>JAHFOW010000248.1 GCA_023261465.1 Planctomycetota bacterium | reverse complement strand
GTAACCCGTACTCCTAATAAAGACAACTTTTTATGAACATACAAAGCCGTAGCATCGCCTTCCATGTTCAAATTTGTTGCCATGATAACTTCTTTAACATGATTTTCTTTCACCCGTTGTAAAAGTTTTTCAATAGTTAAAGATTCTGGCGTTATATTCTCTAATGGAGAAATATGTCCCTGGAGTACATGATAAAGGCCATGGTATCTCCCCGTCTTCTCAACCGTCAGAAGGTCTGCGAGTTGTTCAACAACGCAGATCGTGGAAACATCCCTGTTTCCATTGCTGCAAATGTGGCACGGATTATTTTCCGATACGTTAAAACAAACCGAACACGTCTTGATAAGTTTTTTCACATCCCGGATAGCATAAGCAAGCAGCATAGCTTCTTCCGGAGATTGTTTCAAAATATAACACGCCAGACGCTCTGCAGTCTTTTGCCCTATACCCGGCAATTTTTCAAATTCATTGATAAGTTTAACTACCGATTGTGGATAAGCAATCAAGACAAAAAACCTCTCCCCTTAGTTATTACAACAAACACCGTTTACTCCCAACACTACATCCCGCCGCCAAACATCCCTGGCATGCCGGGAACATTTAATCCGCCGGTAACTTTTCCCATCTCGGCCTGGTATAATTCCTGTGATTTTTTCATTGCCTGTGAAACTGCCGAGAGAATAAGGTCCTCAAGCATCTGTACGTCATTTGGATCCACTACTTCCGGATCGATCTTAATAGAAAGCATCTCCTGCTTTCCATTCATGTGTACCGTGACCATTCCACCGCCGGAGCTGGCTTCGACAACGCGCTCCTTCAAATCATTTTGAAGTTCTTCCATCTGTTTTTGCATCTTCTGTGCCTGCTTCTGCACCTGTTTCATCATTTCCGATATATTACCCATGCCCTTCATAATGAATTTACCTCCTTATTTATTTACCTTGATAACTTGACCGCCAAACAACTCCAGCGTTTTCTTCACCGCCGGTTCTGTAACGGATGGGTCAGCCGCCGGTTGTTCAGAAGAATTCCGGCCTGTATTCGGGTGAGGCCTGCTTTTTTCGCCACTCCCATTTTTTGATATTACGAGTTTGAGCTTTACATTGCTCTGGAGTGTTTCGCTTGCGCACCGTTCAATCAGGCCTCTTTCATCAATCTGATCAAGTTTTTCCTTGTGAAAAGAATAATTACCGGGGAATTCAATCGTTATCTCCCCGTCCTTGAATCCTACGAATCGAGCCTCCCGCAAAAGCGCCCATGTGGATTTCTTCTTTCCCTGAATCTTAAGAAGGATATTTTCCCAAGCGCCTTTTTCATCATGGTGAATTTCAGGAACAACGTTTTCTTTTGATGCCCCGTCGTACACGGCTGGCCCTGACTCGGATACTACCGGCCGAGCAACGACAATTGGGGGAACTGTCTTTTCTTCGCTTTTTCCTGATGGATGAATACTTAAATTCGAAAACCTGTTTTCCAGGGCTGCAACCATTTCAGAAATTTCGCTTAAAGAGTGAACCGATTCCAGACGGCTTATCTTGATTATAGCCATTTCAAGTAAAATACGCTGTAAAAACGAGTCGGTTGTCCGCATCCTTGTGTCTGAAAGTATTTGTATCATATAAAGTAAGGTATCCTGGGAAAAAGACTTTCCAAATCGTTGAATCAGGGCGGCGCTAAATTCCATCCAGGGCGCTTCCTGACCACAGGAAGAAAAGATCAACAGGTCTCTCAGGCACGAAAGCACCTGATCAACAAATTCTCCCGGAGTCTTTCCCTCGTTTAAAATATCATCAATAATCCTCAGCGCGGTTGCCACGTCTTTTTTTACAAAGCTCTCGAATATATCCAATATCTTATCTTCTTCGACACAGCCAAGGACAAAGGTTACATCCTCCGGGGATATTTTATCCCTGCGGAAAGAAAGAAGTTGATCCAGAACCGATTGCGAATCCCTCAAACCACCCCTGGCGTATCTGGCTATCATGTGAAGGGTTGGTGTGTCTACCTGCACCCCTTCAGTTTGGCAAATATCCTGGAGACGTTTTTCGATATCCTGTATAGAAATGTGTTTGAAATCAAAACGCTGACAACGGGATTGAACGGTTTCAGGGAGTCGGTTCGCAGCAGTTGTGGCAAAAATGAACTTAACATGGGGTGGCGGCTCTTCAAGTGTCTTGAGTAAAGCGTTAAATGCCTCACGGGTAAGCATGTGGACTTCGTCTATAATATAAATTTTATAATGAGCCCGCGATGGCGCATAATTTACATTTTGCCGGATATTTCTTACCTCGTCAATGCCGCGATTGGATGCCCCGTCAATTTCCATTACATCCATATCATTCCCCTCGGTAATGCATCGGCAAATATCACAGATATTGCAGGGTGTGTCGGTAGGGCCATGCTGACAGTTGAGGGCCTTCGATAGAATCCTGGCCATTGATGTTTTACCAACTCCCCGGGGACCGGCGAATAAATATGCGTGGGCAACCCTATTGGTTCGAATGGCATTCCTCATAGTTGTTACAATAGGTTCCTGTCCAACGATATCCTCAAAGGTCTGAGGACGATATCTTCGCGCCAGAACAACATAAGACATTAACCGTCCACCTCGTATTTTTTGTTATGTCAATATAAGGCCGTGCGCTTTTTTCGTTCCTCTTTCTATTAGGTTATTAATGCAGGAAGCTCAGGCCAGACTTACTCACGGCACATAGGGACAAATACTTATGGCTGCTTGCTTCCGCACCTGACCAGGTTCGTAATATCTCCTATTGCATGAGGTCCAACCTTCAACACCCCCTACATTAACAGAACTAATAGTCCGAAGGCCCTCTGAAAAGTGATCGATCCTGCTGTAGCGGGTTGCAGGTTACAGGGAACCGCTAGCTCCCCATCTAGCACGGCCGATAAAAAACTGGCGGAGAGGGCGGGAGTCGAACCCGCGATACCGATTTTGTCGGTATACGCGCTTTCCAAGCGCGCTCATTCGGCCTCTCTGACACCTCTCCGGAAAAAACAATGAAGTTGCGGGATTTACATCCCGGCTTTGTATATTCCAAACTTCAGCAACTATAACTCTCTTTATTCATACTCTACTTACTTTATACACTGGCGGAGAGGGTGGGATTCGAACCCACGTCCCGATTTTAAGCGGGAAACGGTTTTCGAGACCGTCCCGATCAACCACTCTGGCACCTCTCCTGTTTTTATTAATAATAACACATGCCAGCCAACATGATTCTCCCCCCCGACCACAGACATACGAAAACGTATATTTAATTTGCAAAAAATACCACGGTTTAAAGCGTTACTTACTCCGGCAGTTTTCTAAAAAAAACCTTTGTAAAATATATTTACATTCATCAGCAAGGACATGCGGCACAACCGCCAGCCGGTGATTAAACCGCGGTTCCTGCACAAGGTTCATAATTGAAG
>JAHFOW010000247.1 GCA_023261465.1 Planctomycetota bacterium | reverse complement strand
TTTCTTTCTTCATCTTTAGCAGCATACAAGAATGTAACTTTTTTGCTTTTTCCCAAATCCTGTAACTGTTTTAAAATATCTTTCTTGTCTTTCAATTCCTCCCGATAGCGTCTTTTAAACTCCGGCCACAGTTCTTCTTTGTGTGCAAACCATTTCCGAAGACTATCACTCGGAGCTGCATCTTTCATCCAATGGTCAATCTGCACTTCTTCTTTTTTAAGACCCCTCGGCCAGAGGCGGTCGACCAATACCCGCATGCCGTCATCTTCGGCCGGTTTTTCATAAACCCGTTTTATTCTAAACATTTTTTTTATTAAGTAAACCCTTTATTAAGTCTTTCTATGTCTTCCTGGCTCAATTTCCATCCAATCGCACCAAGATTTTCCTTCAAATGCTCTATTTTTGAGGCCTTTGTAACGACAACAATCCCCTTTTTAGAAATCAACCAGTTAAGGGCAATCTGGGATTGGGTCTTCAGGTATTTTCCTGCCAATTCATCAAGCACCTTAAAACCCGGTTTTGAAAGCTCTCCCTTTGCAAGGGGCCTCCAGGCAATAACAAGGATGTCATTTTCCTGACAATAGGGAATGATGCGGGATTCCATGTCATTTGTCACCTTACCCTTATTCCTGGCAAGCAGGCTGTATTCAATCTGATTAGCGACTATTTTGTTCCGTGTATACTTTTGAGCTTCCTGTAGTTGTTCAACAGAAAAATTGCTGACACCAATATATCGAATCAATTTTCGCGCAACCAAATAATCCATCGCCTGCATGGTCTCCTGAATTGCGATATCCGGGTTGGGCAAATGAATGAGATATAAGTCAATATAATTTGTCTGTAATCTTTTCAGGCTTCCTTCCGCAGATTTAATAAGATCGTTATATTTCAAATGTTCGGGAGAGACCTTTGACGTAATAAATAACTTTTTTCTATCAAAAGCCCTGATTGCCTCGCCAACTAATTCTTCTGCATGGCCGCATGAATACATCTCTGCGGTATCAATGTGAGTTATTCCAAGCTCAATTGCCATTTTTATGGCATGTATATACTCTGTATCATGTGTGGTATCCGCTTCAATATCACCACCCACCCGCCATGTACCAAGTCCTACGGCGGGTATTTTTATGTTATCTGTCAATATTTTAAATTCTAATTGAAATTTCATGGGGAGATTTGAAAACTGGTATGTACAGCGTTTCTCAATATAATTCGAGACGCTAACCTTGACAATCTGGTCGGGTCTCAAACCCAAAGATTAGAGTTACACAGAGCACATAATGCAGCGAAGCCACAGGCAATTTCCCCTTATCAAAGGCGGTGAATGGGGTTATAAAACTTGCTATCGTTGGAAGAGACGCAATGCAAATTGCGTCTCTTCCATATAATATTTTACATAACCCTGTTTATTCTTGTGTCTTTTTCGGAAACAAGCGTCCGGTCTTTCGATAAACTCAACAGATACTGCACGAGCGCGTCCAGTTCATTTTCAGAAAGCTTGTCAAATTTGGGCATCTTGTTTCTTGCGCCATAGAATTTCATATCTGCGGGATTTCTTATAAATTCTTTTAACCACGCCTCTGATAAGTAACCGGTCAAATTCGGGGCCATCTTTTTTGCATCCTTATCGCCGAGGGGATGACAAATAACGCAATTCCCCTTCGTAACCAGCTCCCTGCCCCTCTCTCTACGCTCCGTATTCTTGCTCACCAGATCTCCCGACTGACTCAGCAGGAATTCACTCATATCCATAAGTGATTCATCCGGCTGTTTAACCGGAGGCATTGCTCCGGATTCCTTGAAATACTTTACATCCTTCGGGTTTTTCAGCAGACCGGCCACCCATTCACGCGATCCAAAATCGGTAAAGTCCGCCGCCGTATCTCCACCTTGCCCTTTAATCATGTGACAGCCGGCGCAACTTTCTTTAAAAATCTTTTCTCCCAGAAATATAGGGTCATTGAGGAATATGGATAAACCGCCGGCGGGTGGAATCCCTTTTGCCGCCAGCTTTATAGCCCGCGCAGTTTGCTTCTCAGCGTCCTCCCTCTGATGAATAATGTGAATGTCCCGGCTGTCGTGGTACATAGCCAGGCCAGTTAAAGCAATAATTCCCGCCAGCCCGGAGAATACAGCGCCAAAAAATGGCGCCCTTCCCGATGGATATCGGGTCGGGTTTCTGTCAATAAATGGTAACACCAGTAAAAACGCCAGGGCAAGGGCCGGGATAATAACCGTGCCTACGATGAGAAATTTCCCCTGGCAATATTTGAGAAGCTGAAACAAAAAAAGGAAATACCATTCGGGTCTCGCAAGGTAATTTGACGCCGGGTCGGCAGGCGACTGGAGTTCTGCGCCGCCCGACCAGAATACCACTCCCGCAAGCGCTGCATACATGCCTATTGCAAAAACAACGTCTTTGAATATCTGATCCGGCCAGAAAGGGTCCACACGATTCTTTAATACTTCTTCACGCATTTTCCAGCATGGTGTTACGCCATGTTTGCGAAAGAGCGCTATATGGACAAAAAGAAAGAAAACGAGCGATACCGGTAATAAAAACACATGCAGGGTATAAAAGCGCGTTATGGTAAAATTCCCATAGTCAGTCCCGCCCTGGTGTATGATCTTAATATACTTTCCAATTACGGGAATAGTACCCATAATATTGGTAGCAACCTGTGTAGCCCAGTATCCCTTTTGATCCCAGGGTAAAAGATAGCCCGTCAATCCAAAACCAGCGAGAAAGAGGAGCAGAATTACGCCGGAAATCCAGTTAAGTTCGCGCGGTTTTTTATAAGCGCCAAAGATAAACACCTGGAACATATGGACAAGAGCCAATATCATCATGGCGCTTGAACCAAAATGGTGCAGACCCCGGACAAACCAGCCGAAAGATGTTTTATACTGGAGATAATAGACGCTCCCCCATGCCGACGTCGAAGAGGGTGAGTAAAAACTGGACATTATAATTCCTGTAACCGCCTGCAGGACAAAGAGAAATACCAGTCCGCTCCCAAAAATATATGACCATTTTGCCCCGCCATGCACAGGCTCGTCCAGCGCTACTTTTAAGAGGGTTTTTATCCCCGTTCTATCTTCAAACCATTCACGTATCGCGCTCATATCACCCTCTTATAACTTACCAGAATATTATTGTTTTCAATCTTCGTTTCATAGCTATACATATTTCGGGGCGCCGGTCCTGATATTTTCCTGCCGTTAATATCGAAAATACCTTCGTGGCAGGGACACAAAAACTGCTTTACATCGTCACCCCAGTTTATACCACAGCCAAGATGCGGACAATTCACGGAAAACACATTCAACGTATCATCTTCCTTTCTAATCACCCACACGGAACCCATAACCAGCCCCTCAAAGATATTCCACGCATCCATTTTTGACGAAGTAATGGACATCTTTTTGGGAACGCCTA
>JAHFOW010000101.1 GCA_023261465.1 Planctomycetota bacterium | reverse complement strand
TTAATCCCCCTATTTGTTTTATTTTTTATAAATGAAAAACCATGAGATTTGATAAATTTACCTTAAAAGCGCAGGAAGCAGTGCAGGAAGCTCAGGAACTGGCAGAATCCAAGAGACAGCAGCAAATAATAGCGGTTCATTTGCTGGAGGTTTTACTGACGCAGGAACAGGGCATTGTCGTACCCCTTTTGAAGAAACTGGGGGTCGACGCAAATGCCGTTCTCGATAAAACGATGGCTGCCGTTAATAAATTACCTCAGGTAACGGGAACTGGTGTGCCTGGTCAGGCGTATGTAAGTGCGGAGCTTCGGGATACCTTTAATTTGGCATGGGAAGAGGCAAGTAAATTAAAGGATGAGTACCTGAGTACTGAACATTTATTGATAGCCCTTGCCGGGCAAAAGAATACGGGCGCCGGGAGAATATTACAGGAGGCGGGTATTCAGAAGGAAAATATTTATACATCATTAAAGGAAATCAGAGGCAGCCAGAGGGTTACTGACCAGAATCCGGAAGAAAAATATCAGGCGCTTGAACGATACAGCAAAGACCTGATTGAGTTGGCCCGCAGAGGCAAGTTGGATCCTGTGATTGGACGTGATGACGAGATACGGCGCGTAGTTCAGGTGTTATCACGAAGGACAAAAAATAACCCGGTACTTATTGGCGAACCAGGCGTCGGGAAAACAGCCATTGTCGAGGGTCTGGCGCAACGCATCGTGAATGGCGATGTTCCTGAGAGTTTGAAAAACAAGAGGGTTATGTCCCTGGACATGGGGGCGCTTATTGCGGGCACTAAATATCGTGGCGAATTTGAAGACCGCCTGAAAGCAGTGCTCAAAGAGGTAAGTGAAAAAGAAGGCCAGATCATCCTCTTTATTGATGAATTGCATACGGTTGTAGGGGCTGGCGCTGCCGAAGGCGCTATGGATGCGTCAAATCTGTTAAAACCCGCATTAGCGCGGGGTGAATTGCGTTGTGTAGGGGCAACCACTCTTGATGAATACAGAAAGCATATCGAGAAGGATGCCGCGTTAGAAAGGCGTTTTCAGCCTGTATACGTCGGTGAGCCATCAGTTGAAGATACCATTGCAATTTTGAGAGGGTTAAAAGAGCGGTACGAACTCCATCATGGCGTTCGTATTAAAGACTCGGCAATTGTCGCCGCAGCTAATCTTTCGAATCGCTACATTTCTGACCGGTTTTTACCGGATAAGGCCATTGATCTTATTGACGAGGCGGCTTCTAAATTGAGGATTGAAATAGACAGCATGCCTGCTGAACTTGATGAGATCGAACGGAAGATCATGCAGTTAGAGATCGAAAAAGAGGCGCTCAAAAAAGAGAAGGATACCGCTTCGAAACAGCGTATGGAAAAGATAGAGAAGCAGTTGTCTGACCTTCGGGAGGAATCAAATGTCTTTCGCACCCAATGGGAAAATGAGAAAAAAATTATTAAAGAAATACAGGAGTTGAATGCGAAGATTGATCAGGCCCGTATCGAAGAGCAGGCTGCACAAAGAGAGGGAAATTTAGGAAGAGTGGCCGAAATCCGTTACGGTCTCCTCAGGGAATGTGAACAAAAATTGAAACAAAAACATCAGGAATTACAGGAATTGCAGAAAAACAAATCACTCCTCAATGAAGAGGTTGATGCCGATGATATTGCGGTGGTTGTTTCGAAATGGACTGGAATACCCGTCAGTCGTATGCTGGAAGGCGAGAAGGAAAAGCTCCTGAAAATGGAAGACCGGCTCAAGGAACGTGTTGTTGGACAGGATGAGGCAGTTAGGGCTGTTTCAAATGGTATCCGGCGTGCCCGCGCAGGGTTGCAAGACCCCAATCGTCCTATTGGCGTCTTTTTATTCCTCGGTCCAACAGGCGTTGGTAAGACAGAATTGTGCAAGGCGCTTGCTGCCTTCCTCTTTGATAATGAGAATGCCATGGTGCGGATTGATATGTCCGAATTTATGGAACAGCACTCTGTGGCAAGGCTTATTGGAGCGCCGCCAGGGTATGTGGGTTATGAGGAGGGTGGTCGTCTTACCGAGGCAATCAGAAGAAGACCGTATTCCGTTATCTTGTTTGATGAGATAGAAAAGGCGCATCGTGATGTTTTCAATGTCATGCTTCAGGTCTTTGATGATGGCAGGTTGACCGATGGACAGGGACGGACGGTAGATTTCAAAAATACGATTATTGCAATGACCTCGAATATTGCAAGCCAGTGGATACAGGACCTTACAGGCCCTGAAAATGAGGAGGAACTGAGAAGCCGGGTAAAACAAGCGCTGAAAGAGGAATTCAGGCCTGAATTCCTCAATCGTATAGACGAAACGATTATCTTTCATAGTTTATCAAAAGATCTGATAAAACAAGTTGCCAATATCCAGTTGAAAGAATTGCAAAAGCGCATGGCCAGGCAAAATCTCAGATTAACCGTTACGGACAGGGTAAAAGAATTGTTAATTCAGGAAGGCTACGACCCGCATTTCGGCGCCAGACCGTTGAAACGTACCATTCAGCAAATGATCGAGAATCCACTTTCCATAGAAATCCTCGAAGGCAGATTTCCCGAGGGGACAGAAATTAATGCGGACATAAAAAATGGAAAGGTGATATTTACAGCAAGTGAATTAACGGCGGTATAAACATCGTTGCTTGTTTCGCTGTTCGTTCCCACGCCCTGTCATGGGAACGATGTATGAGACGCTCAGCGTCTCTATATTCATGGAAATCAAATTTGTAGCCAAAATAGTTATGGATAAAGTAAAGTAATTGCGAATTTTCTATTATGAGGAATGGGGTGAAATATGAATAAAAAATTACTTAAAACAGGTATTACCTTTATGTTTGCCTTGACGTTATTTGTTGCCGCAAGCAACTCCTTTGCAAATGGTGGTATTAAGAGGATAAAATTTTCAGAGCTGAATAGTATTTTAGCAAATAACAAAGGCAAGATCGTTATTGTCGACTTATGGGCAACGTGGTGCCCGCCCTGTAGAAAAGAAATACCAGGATTTATCAATATTTATGCGAAGTACAAGGAAAAAGGTGTTGAGGTTATCGGTATTGCCTATGATGAAAAAGGCGAAGAAGTATTACCGCCCTTTATGAATAAAATGGGAATCAATTATCCTGTGTATCTTGATGGCGGCGGTATTGCCGAGGCGTACGATCTCAGGGCTTATCCAACGACGATTGTCTATGGCAAGGACGGTAAAGTAGCAAATAAACATGTAGGTTTTGTGCCAGAAAATGAATTTAATGATGAAATTGGCGAGTTATTAAAAAAATAGCCAAAGGCATAATTGTATAACGTTGCGGAGTATTATTATGTTAAGTGAAATCAGAAAATATGTTTTAAGTTCATTACAATTTGGCGCATTTCCCTATGAATTTAAAAGTGAAGGAGACGCATATAAACGTTCGAAGATTGTCATTATGGGTGTTCCCTTTGATGGCACGACGACGTATCAGGCAGGCACCAAAATGGGGCCGAATGCAATATTAAATGCATCGGTTAACGTTGAACCCTACGATGACGAATGCGGTGAAATATATGCTCCCGGTATTTTCACTGCCGGAACGCTTAATATAGAAGAGATCCATGCCGATCCGGAAAAGGTCATAGAGAAAATATACCATGCCAGCAAAGTGGCCGTAAAAGACAATAAATTTTTAGTGACATTAGGTGGCGAACATTCTGTTTCACAAGGCGTTTTAAAGGCATACAAAGAAAAATATAAGAAATTTTCAATCCTTCAATTAGATGCCCATCTTGATCTCATGGAAGAATTTGGCGGTAGCCGGTATAGCCATGCAAGCGTCATGAGAAGGGCGGTAGAGGATCTAAAATGTAAAGTGACCAGCTTTGGCGTGCGGGTAACTTCAAGGGAAGAACTTGAATTTGTCAAAAAGAATAAAGACAAAGTAACGGTATTTTATGCGAGAGATATCTATAATAATGACGACTGGTACGATGATGCCCTGGAGTCATTAGAGGAAGATGTCTACATCTCTTTAGACGTTGATGGCTTTGATCCTTCCATAATGCCTGCAACCGGGACTCCCGTCCCTGGCGGCCTGGATTGGTACAGAACCATCAATTTTCTTCGCAAGATATACAGAGAGCGGAATGTTATAGGTCTGGACGTAGTGGAATTAAAGCCAAATCCAGGCAACGAAGCCCCCAATTTTTTAGCCGCTAATCTTGTATATAAAAATATAGGTTTCCTCAGCCTTGATAAAAGACGTCCATGATTTCTGCAGTTGTCCGCTCCTATCCGTGTTTTTGGTCTTTCTTCGTGTCCATTCGTGACTAAAATAAACTTTTCGAAATATCTTTTCTGAGCTCCAGATTTAATCGATTAATGCGAAAAACATTCCTCACTATAAGTGTGTCTTCCTGCAAAACAGGGGAGAAATGTCCTGATTTACTAGCATTACTCTCCACTTTACCAAAAACAAAGTTCAGTTCATATACTGCTCTTAACGGAGCTTTATGCGGAGTTTTTTCAAAAAACCAATTCAAGTACTATGATTAAAATTTCTAATCTTACAAAACGCTATGGCCACCAACCCCTGTTCAAGGGACTTCATCTGAATATTGCAAGGGGAAGCGTTGTTACTATTATTGGGCCTTCGGGAAGCGGCAAAAGTACGCTTTTGCGATGCGTTAATGGACTTGAAACCTTTCAGGCGGGTTTTATATCTGTTAATGGTCAAACACAATTTGGAACTGACGAGCAAAATTACAACAAAGCACAAAAAGACCGCGTTTTAAAAAATATCCGCAAAAACGTTGGAATGGTCTTTCAACAATTTAATCTCTTTCCCCACATGACAGTGCTTCAAAACATCACCACTGCTCCCATCCACGTATTAAGCATAGACAAGGCAGAGGCCGAGACATACGCCATTTCCCTGTTAAAAAAGGTACGCCTGGAGGACAAGGCAGGCAGTTATCCATCACAACTCTCCGGTGGTGAACAACAACGGGTAGCCATTGCCCGCGCCATGGCTATGAAACCGGAAGCAATGCTCATAGATGAACCAACATCCGCCCTCGACCCGGAAATGATCGATGATGTACTCTGTGTATTAAAAGCGTTAGCATCTGACGGAATGACTATGCTCATTGTCACTCATGAGATGAGCTTTGCACGGGATGTTTCAACAGAGGTAATTTTTATGGACAAGGGGGAAATTATAGAACAGGGAATTCCACACGATGTTTTTTTCAGCCCAAAATACGACAGAACAAAGGCTTTTCTCAGTCGGTTTATGAGATAGACCTTCAAGAACATTTCATTCTGTTCAATTTGGGCTTGTTGGGTTTCATTCCTCTGTATCTCAATACATTAATCGTATCCAAAGTTAAATAAAATGAAAAAGTCATTAACACGTGAAGAAATGCGGGAACTGGACAGGAAGGCTATCGAAGAGTATAAAATTCCCGGCATCATTCTTATGGAAAATGCGGGACGGAATGTGGCTGAAGAGGTTGTGAAAATGGTTCACAATCTTCAAGCAGTTAAAATAGCCATTTTATGCGGAAAAGGTAACAATGGGGGGGATGGATATGTTGTTGCGCGTCACCTTCATAATCTTGGTATTCCCGTGGATGTGTTTCTCCTTGCAAAAATTACTGATATTTTACAAGACGGAGATGCAGCCACAAATCTCCATATCCTTCTCAATATGAAGATACCTCTGAAAGAAGTGGTTGATATCAGGTGTATAAATATTTTATTAAAAGACTTGAATGGTTATACACTGATCGCTGACGCCTTGTTTGGAACGGGACTTTCCGGGGAGGTAAGAGAACCTTTTAAGACTCTTATTCGGGGTGTTAATAAACTCAATAGACCTGTTATATCAGTTGATATACCTTCCGGACTTGATTGCAATAACGGGAGTATCCTCGGCGCTGCTATTAAGGCTACGAAGACAGTGACCTTTGCGGCGGGTAAGAAGGGATTTTATCTGGGTGACGGGCCAAATTATACGGGCGAAGTTATAGTAACAGACATCAGTATACCCAGAGAATTAATATTGAGTTAGCAACGAATTGGCACGAATAAACACGAAATTTACTGTTCCGTGGAATTTCGTGAATATCCGCGGTGAATCATATCTGATTGGTTTTGTGCGTGGTAAGAACTTCTCACAAGTGGTCCGGATTCTACGTGTTTAAAACCCAGTTTCAAACCCTCTTTTTTTAGCTTTTCGAATTCTGCTGGTGTGTAATAACGGTGGATTGGCAAGGCATTTCGCCCTGGACTCAAATACTGGCCTAACGTAAGGATATCACAACCGGCAGTTTTTATCGCTTGCATGGTATTAATTACTTCATCCCATGTTTCGCCCAAACCCACCATTAATCCAGATTTTGTCGTGATAGATGGTTGTACTTCTCGTGCACTTTTCAATAATTCAAGAGAGCGTATATAATCAGCAATTGGTCTTACCTGATGATAAAGGCGGGGTACGGTTTCAATATTATGATTGAGAATATCCGGATAAGCGTTAAGTACGGTTGTCAATGCCCTTAAATCACCTTTAAAATCAGGAATGAGCGCCTCAATCTTGCAATCTTTTATACTTTCACGAATGCTGTGAATCGTTCGGGCGTAGATTGATGCGCCTCCATCAGGCAGATCGTCCCGCGTGACAGAGGTAATAACAATGTATTTCAATTTCATCCTTTGCACAGCTTCTGCAATCCTGCGAGGTTCTTCTTCATCTACGATCTTTGGAATTCCCTTGTCTACGGCACAAAATCCGCATTGTCTGGTGCATGTATTGCCGAGGATCAGGAATGTTGCCGTTCTTTGTTCAAAGCATTCACCAATATTGGGACATAGCGCCTCCTCACAAACCGTGTGAAGTTGTTTTTCCCTTAAGATACTTTTTATTTCTGTAAAATTTATACCGTGAGGTAATCTTACTCTTAGCCACTCAGGACGCATAGGATAATTTGAGATTTATGAATAACGATTAAAAATTAAATTTGCCAACTCCAGACTCTAAACTTACCCCTGATTCCTGTTTCTTTTTAAAATATTCCGGACTTCATATTCCAAACCCTTCCGCCATTCCAGGTATTTTTTGGGAAAAGGTTTGTCTTTTTTCAACGTGTTGTATAAGTACTGAATCCTCGATTCAACCATGAGCATGGCGAGTTCTTTGTTATCATGTATGTATTTATTGATGAGGTTTAATATCCTTTCTTTATTGTCATAAAACTTTTCTATAATGTCAACGATATATGGCATATCTTGAACGACGTTTTTACTCATGAAAATAATTAACGAGTCGGGAAAAGATAAAATGTCTTCGTCGTTGGAGATAATAAGACAGGCATTATGATCTACTGCATACATCTTTCCATTATCAGTAAATAGGACATTCCCCAGATGCCGGTCGCTATTGCCGATTACAAAATCGAAAATCCTCAATCGTTCATAATTTCTTCTCTCATCAGGTGTGAATTTGTCGATCTGATAACCGTCCCTTGCATCCTTAATCCACTCTTGTATTGAACCATCATAACGAACATTGTTGACGGTGTCGTCGATTACCATTGTTTTTGGCACGAGTCCAAGCCCCACGATCTTGTCGATTTGATAAGCAATTGCCTCCCGGATAGGGGTGTCCGGATTATTTGCCATCCAGTAATGTCGGATATCACACTTGAATATGACAGCAGTTCCGTCTTTAAAAACAATTTTTTCGGGGCCACGGGGACCGCCCATCCATCGATCATAGTCAATGTGGTCTATTTCCCTGTCCTTTATGCTTCCATATATACCTTCTTTGACTCCTTCGTCTTGCAGCCTGGCATGATTGTTTTTTGGTTCTTCTTGTTTTGGCATAGCACGTTCATTCCCGGTTCTTAACCCTGAATGTTTGAGTTATACTAAGGGATGTATAGTTTTTTGGCTTAAATTTTCCAAATGGCTCATTCTTTGAATTACAGAGGCCATTTCCGTTGGTATCATACGAACCTGAAATACATCCTCAAAGTGATTCACGAGCGTGCGTTGAACTTCATCTATAGCGATGTTCGTGCTGAGTAATTTCTTAACGGAGGTAATCTCTATATCCTGGATTCCACAAGGTATTATGAAGTTAAAAGGGGACACATCGTTATTTACGTTCAGAGAAAATCCGTGCATGGTATATCCCAGGGCAATCCGAACGCCAATAAACCCAATCTTTGCCTTATCTACCCAGACACCTGTATATCCCTCATTTCTTACGGCTTTAATTTCATAGTCTGAAAGAGTTCTTATCATCACCTCTTCGAGCATACGCAGATAGTAATAATAATCCTTTGTGTAGCTGTTCATTTTTAATATAGGGTAACCAACCAATTGGCCTGGACCATGATATGTGGCCAGTCCACCACGGTCTGTTTTGTATACGGCAAAACCTTTATTTTTGTAAAAATCCTTGTTCGATATCAAATTTGATTCCTTATATCTGCGACCGAAGGTAAAGGTAGGGGGATGCTGGAGGAGAACGAGGCTGTCTTCTGCAGTATTGGCCATTCTCGCAGCCAGAAGAGCCTTTTGAAGTTCCCAGGCCTCATTGTAATCCACTATATTCAGTTGGAGAAAAAGACATCTGTTTTTCATATATTATTAATATATAAACACTAACTTCTTTTATATTGTGGATAGCTTCCTCAATATTTTTGCCCTGGGTAAAGCAATTCGAATGTTCTAAACATTGGGCGATGTAAAACTTTTATCCTTATTCTATTTTGACAGTAACTGTATCCATACTCTCTGGAATTCAAATCCATATTCTTTTAAAGCCTTGATGATTTTTACTCTTTTATAGCTTATAGCAAAATTATAACATACTTTTCAAAAAGTTATATAAAATAGTGTGTTGAATTACCATGGAAAATTTTCTTTTTAGCAAGTTTTTTTTAAACAAGCTGGTAGACTGGCACGAATAACACGCCATACTCATACACCCCGAAAGGTTGCTCGTACCCCGTAACTTTGTCATATCACCTCACGGTGAGTACGCTATCTTTATCCGCGTACGGATTGCTCCCTCGTATGCGCATAGGTACAAACTTCTCTACGAGGGATTAGGCTCGCAGAGGTGGTATTTTCAACCACTCAGGTGTTCCATATTGTTATCAGGAAGGGTATGCTGTAAGAATTATTTTTTGTCTTTCCGTCGTTCCTGTTTTCCTTAGATTATTATTTGCTAAAATGTTAAAATCCTTTGCCGAAACAAATAACTGCATATATTTAGCACATGCTCTGCAACGTTATTACGTTAAGGATTAATTTTATCTAAACAACCTCCTGAATCCCCCTTTTTTAAGGGGGACTTTTACGGCGGATAGCTTAATTTAATGGCAAATGATTTGATGTGTTTGGTTAGCGCCTTTAATTAAAATACCATCTGGAGTAAAAATATGAGCGATATTTTTATCAGCTATACTCGTTCTGACATAGAGAAGGCAAAAACCCTGGCCGAAGTACTTGAGCAGCAAGGCTGGTCTGTTTGGTGGGACAGGAAAATTCCACCGGGGAAATCGTTTAATAAAGTTATTGAAGAAGCCCTGGGCGCTGCAAAATGCGTCGTAGTATTATGGTCTAAAGATTCCGTGAATTCAAATTGGGTGAAAGACGAAGCTTCTGAGGGTCTTCAAAGAGAAATACTTGTGCCAGTTTTGATTGATGATGTAGTTGTTCCCCTTGGTTTCAGACAAATTCAGGCAGCGCGGCTTGTCGGTTGGCAAGGAAAAGTGACAGATGAAGAGGCCAATCAATTA
Source organism: Planctomycetota bacterium (assembly GCA_023261465.1). Classification (GTDB taxonomy): domain Bacteria; phylum Planctomycetota; class Brocadiia; order Brocadiales; family Brocadiaceae; genus JAHFOW01. The sequence continues at coordinate 578 of JAHFOW010000101.1, read as the reverse complement.
ATTGAATCTATAGCATCATTTATTGGCCATCATAAAGTTGAAAAACAAAAACCAGTTTCAAAACCAATACCAGTGGTAGAACCAATAGTGGATAAGCATGAAAAAACAAAGCCACCGGAAACTTTAACCAAAGAAGCAAATACGCTTCCGATTAGTAAACCGCAATTTCGCTCTACTACTGAAGAGAATTTATCCGGGAAGTCAGTAAAATCCATGCTTAAACGATATAATTTTTACTGCAAAGAAGAGAGTTGGAGCGAAGAATATTGTAATCCAAACGGTAAAGGTTTTCATCACAAATTTAAGGATGAAGTTATAAATGGCGACAAAGTAATTATTGATCAAGCAAGCGGTTTAACATGGCAGCAGTCAGGTTCCGGGGAATATATGAATTATGATAAAGCCAGGGAATATGTAAACCAATCGAATCGTGAACGATTTGCCGGATATAGTGACTGGCGACTTCCGACCCTTGAGGAGGCCATGTCACTGATGGAGACAAAACAAAAGAACGGTGATTTGTATATTGATCCGGTGTTTGACAAAAAGCAGAAATGGATATGGACTTCAGATCTCTT
>JAHFOW010000100.1:2946-10415 GCA_023261465.1 Planctomycetota bacterium | reverse complement strand
ACGCAAAAAATTGTAAATAGACAAGGTGGAGGTATAGTGTGGCATATAAAGTAGAAAAATTGATCGGCAAAAGAGTTCTTAGTATTGAAGTTGGCAGAATTGCAAGACAGGCTGATGGCGCCGCATTAGTTCAGTATGGAGATACGGTGGTGCTGGCTACAGCGGTATCGGCAACCGAACAAAAGGATGATGCAGATTTCTTCCCACTCACCGTTGAGTATAGAGAAAAGACATACGCAGCCGGTAAATTTCCCGGAGGTTTTTTTAAGAGAGAGGGAAGGCCTACCCTTAAAGAAATTTTGACCATGCGGTTAATAGACCGTCCCATCAGACCACTCTTCCCTGAAACATACATGAAAGAAGTTCAAGTTATGTCCATGGTCCTCTCGGCAGATAAAGAAAACGACCCTGACATTCTTGCAATGATTGCAGCCTCGGCGGCGTTATCTGTTTCAAGCATTCCATTTAGCGGTCCTACCGGTTCGGTGAGGGTTGGATACACTGATGGGGAATTCGTGATTAATCCTACCCATGTAGAGCTGGCGACGAGTGCTATGGATCTTGTAGTTTCAGGGACAGAAGATGCAATTACTATGGTTGAGGCTTCCAGCAGGGAAGTCCCTGAAGAACGCATGGTTGAAGCCATAATGTTTGGACATGCCTTTATCAAAGAAATCGTACAACTTCAGAAGGAACTTCTGGAAAAATGTGGAAAGGCCAAACAACCCATTCCGCCGTTAAAAATAAATGTGGAACTCCTGGAAGATATTAAAAAGAAATACTATAACAAAATACTCGAGAGAAACCAGACACCAGGAAAACACGAAAGATCTCGTGCTTTAGGTGAGTTGCTAAAAGAAATAATAAGTGAATATTGCACTGATGAGGAAAGCGCTCCTTCCCGGAGAGAAATCAAGTTGGTCTTTGAAAGAATAGAAACGACCGTTGTTCGTGACCAGATAATGAATGAAGGTAAAAGACCGGATGGACGTGGATTTGCTAATATTCGTCCTATTACCTGTGAAGTAGGAATGCTGCCCAGAACACATGGTTCAGCGCTCTTCACCAGAGGAGAAACACAGGCCCTTGTAGTGGTGACCCTGGGTACGACGATGGATGAGCAAAAAGTTGACACCCTCGAGGATGAATATTCAAAGAAATTTATGCTGGACTATAACTTTCCGCCTTTTTGCGTTGGAGAGGTCAAGCCTTTGCGTGGCCCCGGAAGACGTGAAATCGGTCATGGCGCTTTGGCAGAACGGGCGTTAGAGGCAGTTCTTCCTCCACCTGAAAAATTTCCATACACTATAAGGATTGTTTCTGACGTTATGGAATCTAACGGTTCTTCTTCGATGGCCACCGTTTGTGGTGGAACGCTTTCGTTGATGGATGCCGGTGTGCCTATTAACGCTCCGGTCGCTGGCATTGCCATGGGCCTTGTAAAGGAAGGGGAACATGTATGTATCCTGTCAGACATCCTGGGCACGGAAGACCATCTGGGCGATATGGATTTCAAGGTTGCGGGTACAGCGAATGGCGTAACAGCCCTGCAAATGGATATAAAAATCGCAGGTATAACAGAGAAAATTATGCGTGACGCCCTTACCCAGGCAAAAGAGGGAAGAATGCATATAATAAGTGAACTTTCAAGGGTTATTGATAAACCAAGGCATGAGATTTCCATATATGCCCCACGGCTTCTCCATATTAAAATAAAACCTGATAAAATTGGCATGGTTATTGGCCCCGGCGGTAAAAATATCAAAAAGATACAGGAAGAAACCGGCGCAAAGATTGAAATTGAAGATGACGGTACAGTTATGATTTCTGCCGCGCTGGCCGAATCTGCTAAGAAAGCTAAAACTTGGATAGAGCGCATGACTGAGGAAATTCAGATTGGAAAGACTTACCAGGGCAAAGTACTTTCACTTAAAGAATATGGTGCGTTTGTCGAAGTCCTTCCTGGTCATGATGGCCTTGTTCATATTTCAGAACTATCCGATGGTTATATTGAGAAGGTAGAGGATGTGGTGCAGGTTGGTCAGGAAATTATGATAAAGGTAATTGGAATAGACGATCAGAAAAGGGTCAAACTAAGCAGGAAAGCTGCCATTAAGGAACAAGAACAACCCAAGCCTTAAAGGGTTAACAATAAAAAATCAGAAAAAATATTTGAATTGCATAGCATGATTTTTTAAATGTTTTTCTGAGTAAAGACTTTTATCTGTTATTGTATCTTTTGGTCTTTATAGGAGGAAAGGGAGGATATAAAGGATAAAACAGATGAGCGAGTAAGTTTTGTTGTTTTGAGATGTAATTATTTAAATAGGAGAGCAATGGATATGGCAGTTGGTAAAGTTAAGTGGTTTGACGCAAAAAAAGGATTTGGTTTTATCGAACAAGATGGTGGCGCAGATGTTTTCGTGCACTATTCAAATATCGGAGGCGATGGGTTTAAAACACTTGAGGATGGAGAGAAAGTAGAATTTGATATTGTCGAAGGTGCAAAAGGTCTGCAAGCTCAAAAAGTAACTCGCATACCTTCCTAAAAATAATACAATAAAATCATTGAGCCAGGGAGAAAGTGAACGGAACGTTTTTCCTGGCTCATTTTTTTAAATGTGATCCAGTACATTATAGGTGTAACAACAGCAATACTTGTTCTTATTCCTATGGCCTTTTGGTATGTACGAAGGGCTGTTAAAAAGACAAGCGACCTTGAAAAAAGGGCAATGAATTCAGAACGTTTGGCTTATGTTGGCACTCTGGCTGGCGGACTTGCCCATGAAATAAAGAATCCCTTAAGCACCATGAATATAAATCTCCAACTCCTGAAAGAGGACGTTCAGAGTATGTTGGGGGAGAATAGTAAGAGAGCATCTCATAAGATTCAGGCATTACAACGAGAATCGCAACGATTAGAAGAAATATTAAACGATTTTCTCAGATTTGCGAGGGGACAGAAACTCGAACTGGAAAACGTAGATATAAATGATGTTTTAGATGAAGTCGTTGATTTTGTTACACCGGAGCTCAAACAGAAAAACATATTGATACTCAAGAATTACGATGCGTATCTTCCCCTCTGCCGTGTCGATAAGAATCTTATAAAACAAGCTATATTGAATGTTGTAATCAATGCAGAACAGGCAATGGAGAATGGGGGAGAACTTATGGTTCGTACCTCAGGGGATAAAAAATTTATACAAATTGATATTACAGATACAGGCGCTGGAATTCCTAAAGACAGTATTGGTAAAATATTTCAGATCTATTTTTCTACCAAGAAGACGGGAACTGGTCTTGGGCTCCCGACAACAAAACGTATCATTGAAGAACACAAAGGAAATATTGCTGTTCAAAGTGAAGAGGGAAAAGGCACCAATTTTTCTATAAGATTACCCGTTCAATTAGCTATTGATTGACCCATGCCAAATCAAACTGTTATTCTGGTTATCGACGATAAAGAAGAACATGCAAAAGCAACCGCAGAAGCATTACAGAGAGTAGGTTATAAATGTCTTGTTGCTACGAGCGGCCGGGAAGGTCTGAAAATTATAGAAACAGGGGAGGTTGATATTGTCGTTACTGATTTAATCATGCACGACATTGATGGCCTTCAAATACTTAAAGCCACAAAAGAGCGGTTGCATGAGGCGGAAGTTATCCTCATTACCGGATACGGTACGGTAGAGACCGCAGTAGATGCAATGCAGAGAGGCGCTGCCACATACCTTTTGAAACCCATCAATATTAATCATCTCCGTGCAGAAGTGAACAAAATCGTAGAGAAACAGAATCTCGTCAGGAGTAATCAAGAACTCCATAAACAGCTTGATGAAAAATTTGGTTTATCCGGTATTATCGGCAATAGCCCAAAGATGCATAAGGTATTGAATATTGTCAACCAGATTTCAGGCACAACAGCCACGATATTGATTACCGGTGAAAGTGGTACGGGAAAAGAACTTATAGCAAAGACTATTCACAATAACAGCCCGCGGAAGAATCACCCGCTGGTTATTTTAAATTCTGCCGCAATACCCGAAAATCTTCTTGAAAGTGAACTCTTTGGACATGAAAAAGGCGCTTTTACCGGGGCGCTTTACCTGCGAAAAGGAAAGTTTGAATATGCCCATCACGGCACATTGTTTCTCGATGAAATTGGAGACATGCCGCTTTCTACGCAAGTAAAATTATTGCGGGTGATAGAAGACGGTGTTATTACCCGTGTCGGGAGCAATGAGTCCATTGAAGTGGACGTTCGTCTGATTGCCGCCACTAATCAGGACATAGAAAAACTCATTAAGGAAGGGAAGTTCAGGGAGGATTTATATTTCAGGCTCAATGTAGTAGCCATCAAATTGCCACCTCTCAGAGAGCGGCTTGAAGACGTTAACCTGCTTATTGATGCGTTTATTCGCGAATTTTCACAAGTAAACAAGAATACAATCTCATCCATTTCGCCTGATGCCAGAAAAATTTTGTATAAATACCACTGGCCTGGCAATGTACGGGAATTAAAAAACTGTATCGAATGTATGGTTGTCGTGAGTACCAGAGATTTCCTGGATGTAGAAGACATACCGGACCGTATATTACAGCGCAGTGATGAAGCAACCACAGTGCCTTGCCTGGTTGCCGGAATGACTATGGAAGAAGCCGAAAGGGAACTGATTAAAAGCACATTAGTGGCAGTGGGCGGAAATAGAGAAGAAGCAGCTAAAATGCTTGGTATTGGTGAACGGACCCTTTACAGAAAACTTGACCAATATGCCCTTAAATAAGGGATTCTGATACTTTTTGAATCATTTATGTTAGAAATTAAACTTTGCACTCATTGTAAAAGAAGCCTGTCAAAAAATGATATTGACGCTGGACGCGCTATAACTCAGGAAAGTGGAAAATTGGTTTGTAGAGAATGTTTAACCTTCCTTACAAAACAAGAAAAGGGATACGAAGAAAAGGATTTTATTATAGAATCCCTGCTCAACGAAGTAAAAAACATTAGCCGAACCTTAACATACGAACCGGCTTCCTGGCTGACAATTTTAGCCGCTGTTATTCAATGCTTTGTTTTTGGCTCACTCGTTTTTGCGTACATGAATCGAAACGGTGATGTTCATGCATATTTATTGCTTGCCTTAGTATTTCAAGTAATGGCGCTCACTTTTTTTGTCATAAAAAAGTAATCTTAAATTAACTTGACAATTGCTATTTTTAATATAAAATGTACCAATAGTTAATTGGTAATAATTGTTATTTATTGATTTTTCAAAAGGAGGTTTTTGTTATGAGTATAAGAGTTGGACAAAATGCGCCTGAATTTACCTTGCAGGGTGTAATAGGGGACAAGTTTAAGGATGTATGTTTGGATGAATTTAAAGGGAAATGGGTAGTTTTATTTTTTTATCCCCTTGATTTTACCTTTATATGTCCTACCGAAATAACAGAATTTTCCAAACGTGACAGTGATTTTAAAGCTGCTAATGCGCAAATTTTGGGAGTGAGCGTTGACAGCGTATTTTCTCATAAAGCATGGTTAAAAGAACTTGGAACCTTGAATTTCCCTTTACTCAGCGATATGACTAAAGAGGTTTCTAGAAAATACGGCGTGCTTCTGGAAGACAAGGGAATTTCCCTAAGGGGAACATTTATTGTTGACCCTGAAGGAAAGGTACGATATCAATTAGTTCATGACTTAGGCATAGGTCGTAGTGTAGAAGAGGTTCTCAGGGTATTGAAGGCATTGCAAACGGGCGAGCTTTGTCCTGTCGAGTGGAAACCAGGCAAAAAGACCCTGGGCAAGGCTTAGACTTATAGCCTGATATAGTAGAGATTATTTTTAAGTTTTTAAAACGCCTTTTCCTGAGTTTTTGGAAAAGGCGTTTTTTGTTAGATAGTACAAGCTGTTACTTGTTTTTTTAAGGGTTCTACCGTATTCCAAAAAAAGTTTTGTTATCATTAAAAATATGGAATGGATTATCGTAATTATACTGCTTCTTCTCAATGGTGTGTTTTCCTGTGTGGAAATGGCTTTTGCCTCCACCAACGTTCCCCTTATGCGGGATATGGCGGTTAAAGGGAATGCTGCAGCAAAAAGATTTATCACGTTACGGACGCACCCCGAAAGAACCTTTGCTGTTATCCAGGTAGGGATTACGCTCGTTGGAACATTGTCAGCCGCCGTAGGGGGGGCAAAAGTTGAGGAGACTTTTCTTCCTGCCCTTAAAAATTGTTTTCATATTTCCGGCGCTATGGCTGTGGTGTTTGGTATTGCGCTTTTTGTTATTCCATTTAGCTTCTTCACCGTTGTTATTGGCGAGCTTGTACCCAAAGCCATTGCGATCCGTTACCCTGAAGAAATAGCCTTATTTTCAAGTCGTTTGCTTATTCTTTTGACAAAAATAGCAACTCCTGTCGTTCATATACTTGAGCAATCAACAATAAAACTTCTTTTCCTGATGGGTATTCGCCATGTCCATTCATTGGAAGGAGATGTGTCAGAATTATCACTCAAGGCGCTCCACCCATTTCACAGGGATTATCTTTTGAATCTCTTTTCCCTGCGTTTTAAGAAGGCATCAGATGTTATGCTTCCCTTTTCTAAGGTAGTTACCGTTCGCAGTTCTATGGGAAAAGAAGAAATTTTAAAGACCGTTATTGCTTGTGGCCATACACGGTTGCCTGTCCTCTCGGATGATGTGGAACCACAGGTAACCGGCATTCTTCATACAAAGGAATTTGTAGCTATGATGAATACCCAGATAGAGTTTTCTCTTGCAAGTCTGCTCCGTAAACCTTATCTTGTAGACGTTCAGGAATCCATCCTTCGAATACTTAAAGAACTTCAAATAAACCATATCCATATGGCCATTGTACGGCAGGGTAATCAGACGATGGGGATTGTAACCTTAGAAGATATCCTGGAAGAAGTCGTGGGAGAGATTTATGATGAAGATGACGATGGAATAGTAAAGAAAATATGGAATCAACGTATTACGACGAGAAGACACCAGTAAAAAACTTCCGGAGAAAAGTTACATTACAATTTCACGTATTTTTGAAGCCTTTTTCTTGCCAATGCCTTCTATACTGCCCAGTTCCTGTTCACTGGAGTTCATAATCTTTTCAATACTCCCAAAGTGTTCCATCATACGTTTGGCTATTGTAGGACCAACACCAGGTAATCCCTGAAGGATGTAGAGTTTCCGCGTTTGTATGCGTTTGGGTCTTCTCCCCATCCTTTTATGTATTTCTTCGTAATATTTAATGTCCTGAGAACCAGCCATAGTCAGTATTTCGGCTGTCCCTTGTGGTGACTTCGAAAATATCAATGGTATTTGCCAGGAAACGGAAAGTGAAACAATTGCGCCTTTGATTGCTTGCGGGTCGATATCATAGCCTGTTTGAAACAGGTTAATCCCTTCTATTATCATAAAGGGTATTTCCGCGCGTCTTTTTAACCG
>JAHFOW010000100.1:0-2846 GCA_023261465.1 Planctomycetota bacterium | reverse complement strand
TGCACAACTCAGCTTATGGAAATGTAAACTCTATTCTACGGTCATCAAAAAGATGGTTCATGGGAGTTACCTGTTTATTACGGGCTTTTGGGGGATCAATTTCAACAATCATTGATTCTTCCCGATCAGGTGATGCACGATATAATATCTCACCTTTCGTACCTACAATTTGGCTTGTGCCGATAAAGGAGAGCGCCTCATCAGTGCGTTTTTCGGTCCCGATACGGTTAGAAGTTATGGCAAAGACCCTGTTTTCAATACACCGTGTAATCATGGCCTGGGGACAGTAAGGCAGGACAAGATTGGCAGGATGACAGATAATATCTGCGCCTTTTAGTGCAAGGTATCGCGTAACCTCCGGAAAGAACCAATCGAAACAAATCATAATACCGATCCTTGCCAGGCCGATGTCGTAGACCTGCAATCCATTGTTTCCCGGTTCGAACCATTGTTTTTCGTGGTAAAACAAATGCAATTTACGGTAGCAACCAATGAACCCCTTTGTTCCAACAATTACAGCAGAATTGTAACAGCGATCTTGTTCACGTTCAGCAAGGCCAGCGATAATATACATCTGTTTTTCCTTCGAAAGTGTAATCAATGCCTGCGTTGTCTGTCCACCAGGAATAGGTTCTGCCATCGTTCGTGCTTCCTCCCGTGACGTGAACTGATATCCCGTGTTGAACAACTCAGGCAAAACAACCAGGTCTGCATCTAACTGCTTTAAATGGTGAATAGCTTTTTGTGTGTTCTCCTCCTTTTCACCAAAGATGGGAAATGTCTGCAAAAATCCTACCTTCATCGCATTTTGCTTAAATCAAAAGTGAATCGTCGTTCTTTATTTAACGGACTGATAATGACAAGAGTAACTTCAGCAACGGGTTCAATGTAATAATTGGGAAAGTCATACCTGCACATAGCACGATAGCTTACGGGTATTCTCGTGCCCATGTTAGCAACCTTCGCGTGTTCGTCATTTTGCTCTAAAATCGGACGAATCGGTTTGTTTTTATATAATAGCACGGCCTGATAACTACGGGCAAAATCGGGGGAACTGCCATATAAAATCACATGAAATGATAAAGTGTCCTCTACTTCTGATATGAACTGAAGTATTTGTGGTTTCGTTAAGTTTTTGGATGCCAAGGCAGCCTGCTTTGCCTCGTACGCCAGTATACTGAATTTTGTATTCAACGCTGCCCATTCGTATCTGTCGTTTGATAAACTCATCCATTCACTTAAAAAAGCGGTGTTATCCATGTTTTTGTTTTTTTCGCCAAGTTCAAGAGCCTGCTTAATTTGTTCATCTGACAGGTCATAGTACACAGCATATACATTTTTGGAAAATAGCAATAACAAAAAGACAATCCAAAGAATAATGCGTTTCATTTTTTTACAACAACTAAAAGCACCTTAAAATTTGTAACAAAGCGTATCGTTAAAAAATATTATATAGGCATTATAGGGGATGTGTCAAAATAACTTCTTTAAAAGAGATATGGAAATGTTTACAATAAGTGAAAATTTCTTCTCAATTATAAATGAGATGACAAAAAAAGAGAGGATTATGAAATTGACGAAGTTTGTTAAAGACAAAAAGAACCAAAGTGAAGAACCTTTAGAGAAAAAACTCTGGAAGGCTGCCGACAAGCTGAGGAAGAACATGGATGCCGCCGAATACAAGCACATTGTATTGGGCTTAATCTTCCTGAAATATATTTCTGATGCCTTTGAAGAACTCTACGAAAAGCTAGGCGACTATGAAGGCGCCGACCCCGAAGATAAAAATGAATACACTGCTGAAAAGATGTTTTATGTGCCTCCTTCTGCACGCTGGCGCTGGCTTCAGGGTAGGGCAAAGCTCCCGACTATTGGCAAGGATATCGACGATGCAATGGATGCCATCGAAAAAGATAATCTGTCATTGAGAGGGGTATTGCCCAAAGTATTTGCGCAGGAAAAACTAGACAAACAAAATCTGGGTGGTTTAGTTGACATTATCGGGTCAATAACCCTCACCTCAACTCCCTCTTCCAGTAGGAGAGGGATGAATGCAATTCAGGGTGAGGGACACGGCTCTAAAGACGTGTTAGGCAAGGTATTTGAATACTTCTTAGGCGAATTTGCATTGGCAGAAGGCAAAAAGGGCGGTCAATTTTATACTCCCGGTAGTGTTGTAAAACTTTTGGTTGAAATGCTTGAGCCTTATGAGGGCCGTGTGTTTGATCCTTGCTGTGGTTCAGGCGGTATGTTTGTGCAGAGTGAAAAGTTTGTGGAAGCCCATCGAGATCACTACCGCAAAAAAACTCCCCTCTCGAGAGGGGCCGGGGGTGTGTTAAACCCCAAAGACCGCATCTCCATTTATGGACAGGAAAGCAACCAAACCACATGGCGTTTAGCCAAGATGAACCTTGCCATTCGTGGCATTGACAGCAGCAACGTAAAGTGGAACAACGAAGGCTCTTTTCTGAATGATATGCACAAAGACCTGAAGGCCGATTACATCATTGCCAATCCGCCATTCAACGACAGCGACTGGAGCGGTGAGTTACTCCGTGACGATGCCCGATGGAGCGTGCTGGGCCAGAAGTTACCACCACCACCGCCCAATAATGCTAACTATGCCTGGATACAACATTTCCTCTATCACCTGGCGCCTTCCGGGCAGGCTTTGTACTGGCGAAGGGTTCTCTGACCACCAAGACCAACAACGAGGGCGATATACGAAAGGCAATGGTGGAAAACGATTTAATTGATTGCATCGTCAATCTTCCAACCAAGTTATTTCTTAATACCCAAATACCCGCATGTCTGTGGTTTATTCGCCGGAATAAGTCCGGCGAACC
>JAHFOW010000246.1 GCA_023261465.1 Planctomycetota bacterium | reverse complement strand
CCACAACCTGGCTCAATGACAATTCAAAACCTACATCTACCTCATTTTTTACTTTCAAAGTCCCTAACAATGCCTTATAAGGTTTTATTCCATAATCCTTTTGTGGTAAGACAACCCTGCCTTTTAAATCTGTGTCATTCGTTATTTTGAAATCGAATTCGACAGGACGCGTAACTCCATGCAATGTCAGATCCCCTTTTGCATAGTATACATCACCCACTGCTTGAATATTTTTTGATAAAAAATGAATAAGAGGATACTTTGCGGGATGTAACACGTCCTTAATTATTGATTCTTCAATATCGGCCTTATCCTTATCTTTTAATGCAGTGGGCTGATGCTGCCCATCTTTCATAGCACATACTACTTTCAGTGAATTCGCCTGAACTTCTGCTTCTACGAAAGGGGAACCGGAAGCCGGGATGGTAAGTTTAACGGTAAAATTGGTAACATCAATCAACAAATCATGCGCAACGGAGCTGAGGAATCCCTCTTTAAAGGTGTAGACAAGCAGCTTTCCGGTTTTTGGTGTTATCGTATAATTGCCAGGTTTCATGGACATCTCTTTCTCCTTTGAAAAAAAATATAGTACACAATTTTCTCTCCTATTGTCAATCTTCTATTAATTTCTATCATTTCGCTTGACTTGTAAAAATGTTGCCTATACAATCGAAAATTAATTCTGTCTTATCATCATTCTTTATTAATAAAAATTTATTATAAGGGAATATTGAAGATGCTTCGATTTAATAAACGTCGAAATACACTGGAACCTGAAGAGTATATCTTTCAATTGCAGGATTCGCCTGATCCGAATCTCTTCAGGGATGTCTTCCCCTATGACAAGGTGCCCAGAATACCTTTCAACTACCGGCTCAACCCCATGAATATGCCCGATGAAATCTGGGTTACCGACACAACATTCAGGGACGGCCAGCAGTCACGTCCGCCGTACACGGTTAAGCAGATTGTCGATCTCTACGATTTAATTCACAGACTCGGCGGTAAAGCCGGATTCATACGTCAATGTGAGTTCTTTTTATATAATAAGAAGGATCAGGAAGCGGTAGTAAAGTGTCTGGAGCGTGGTTATAAATACCCGGAGGTCACCGGATGGATCAGGGCGGTAAAGAGTGATTTCAAGCTCGTCAAGGAGATGGGACTCAAAGAAACGGGTATCCTCTGCTCGGCCTCTGATTATCACATCTACCTAAAATTGAATAAGACCAGAAAACAGGCAATGGACATGTACCTGGACATTGTCCGCACTGCCCTTGAAGAAGGTATCGTTCCACGGTGCCATTTTGAGGATATTACACGGGCGGATATCTATGGCTTTGTTGTTCCTTTTGCAAAAGAGCTTATGCGATTATCGAAAGAAAGTAAGATACCGGTAAAGATCCGCGCGTGCGATACTATGGGTATGGGGGTAAGTTATCCGGGCGCTGCATTGCCTCGCAGCGTGCCTGGTATCATTTATGGACTCAATCATTTTGCCGGTGTTCCTTCAGAATACATGGAATGGCACGGTCATAACGACCTTTATTTAGCCGTCAGTAACGCAACGACTGCCTGGCTTTTTGGTTGCAGTGCAATTAACGCAACATTGTTAGGACTTGGGGAGCGTACGGGAAATACACCCATAGAAGCTCTGGCCATTGAATATCTTGGATTACGTGGCGATAATGAATTAATCGATCCCACGGTGATCACCGAAATTGCCGATTATTATAGAAATGAAATCGGGTATCATATCCCACCAACACAGCCCCTCGTAGGTTCTGAGTTCAATGTCACCCGCGCCGGAATACATTCAGATGGACTGATGAAGAACGAAGAGATATACAATATCTTCAACACGAAAAAACTCCTGAACAGACCCATCGGCGTTGCGGTAACTGATAAATCAGGCGTATCGGGAATTGCACAATGGATTAATATATATTTCGGACTCCAGGGAAACGAACAGATTCCCAAAAATCATGAAGGGGTTACAAAGATCAAGGATTGGGTAGAAAAGGAATATATAGAAGGCCGTATAACCTCCATTTCAGATGGAGAAATGGTTGAGCAGATACGGATACACCTTAAAAATGCCATCAAACCAGAGAAATTAAAATAAGACAGGCTTAATACGCCCCTGCAATACTATTGAAGTTATATGAATTTCAGGCAAAAGATATCCTCAGGTCATGCGGGATTCCGGTACCCCGGGGAAAAGCTACGTCACAGGGTGATGATGCGCTAACCATATTTCAGAAAATAGGAAGTAACCGATGTGTCGCAAAGGCACAGGTACTTGCAGGCGGCCGGGGAAAAAGCGGCGGCATCCGGTTTGTCAGCACACCAGAAGAGGCGCAGACATGCGCATCAGGCATGCTTGGCGCTCACCTTATAACCCACCAGACAGGCCAAAAAGGCGTTGAAATCAAGTATGTCCTCATTGAAGAAGCCGTTTCCATTAAAAAGGAATTGTATCTCGCCATAACCATAGACCGTTCTCTCCAAACTCCCATCCTGATTGCCAGTTCTGAAGGTGGAGTAGAGATAGAAGAAACTGCCTTAACATTGCCTGACAAAATTATAAAAGAACCGGTTGACCTGCTTTTCGGCATACATCCATTCCAGGCTCGACGCATTGCGTCAAAATTAAACATATCGGGGACACTTTCAACGAAATTCCATCATCTTGTACAGAACCTGTTCAGTGGGTTTGTAAAAAATGATTGCTCATTATTGGAAATAAACCCCCTCGCTATAACTCAGGAAGACGCCTTCTCTGCGCTCGATGCAAAGATGGACATTGATGATAACGCCCTGTACCGCCACCCTGAATATGAACAGCTTGTTTCATACCATGACCTCTCGCCTGCAGAAGTATCAGCCAAAAAGTACCGGTTAAGCTACATAAGCCTTGATGGAAACATTGGCTGCCTGGTCAACGGAGCGGGTCTTGCCATGGCAACGATGGATATAATCAAACTCCACGGCGGGGAACCGGCAAACTTTCTCGATGTGGGCGGTGACGCTTCGCTGGAACAGGTTACCCAGGCATTTAAAATTATTTTGTCTGACCAAAAAGTAAAGGCCATTTTAATCAATATCTTTGGCGGTATCATGAAATGTGACGTCATTGCCATGGGCATTATCCAGGCTATTCAGGAAATAGGCATCCATATTCCTTTAGTTGTACGGTTAGAGGGAACCAATGTCGATATTGCGAAAAAGATACTCAGTGATTCAGGTCTAAACATAATTCCAGCACAGAATATGGGAGAGGCTGCGAGCATGGTAGTCAGGGCAGCAAAATAATATAACTGTAGGTTGGGTTAAGCGAAGCGCAACCCAACGAAATATTAGAAAATTATGGGTATATTAATCAACAAAGAAACAAGGGTCATTTGTCAGGGTATTACGGGACATGCGGGAAGTTTCCACACGGAACGGATGCTAGAATACGGCAC
>JAHFOW010000099.1 GCA_023261465.1 Planctomycetota bacterium | reverse complement strand
ACATTTTTGTTTTAACTAAGGTATTTTCATGCGTGCCCCTCTCTTTTCCGTTATGGAGTAAAATTTAGAGAAATTGATTGGTATTGTAAATTAAATATCTCATAAATCAACTGAATATTTTGTGTTGTTGCCCCAGTCTAAGCGAAGCCATAAAGGTAGATGATGGAGCATTTGAAGAAATCTCACCGTCAGAATCAGGCAAGGTTGAAGCTTATCGAGTACTGCTGATTCAGAGATCTGTGGAGAAAAAACAGAGGCTATTCCGCTCTTGTTCTCCTATAAAATTACCTTGCATTTTTACTATCCTTTGGATAAGTTAATTGAATTCTTTAATGGAGCGGACCGGGATAGATTAAAAATTTTTCGTCCTAAAAAAAGAGGTTTTTACAAAGCAATACTATCATGACTTTTATCGTTGAAAGACTCAGAGAATCAGACGTAGAAACGGTTGTAAATCTCTTTTGCCACATGGTTGATGAACTCCATGCCGAGAGTCTGGAGGTGGAACGTCTTCACTTCAAGGATATGTATCCCGTGGAAGAGGTTAAAAAACGGCTCGACAATAGGGATTGTATTTATCTTGTTGGCAAAGAAAACGAGGTGGTCGTTGGATTTGTATTTGCCTGGATATCAGAAGGCGTGGGAAATATCCACTGGATGGGCATTGCGCCCGTATGCAGAAATAAGCGGTATGGAGATAAACTCCTTGATGAGACGATAAGTATTTTTATGAACAGGGGATGCTATGAGGCGAAGCTGTTTACCTATCCTTCTGAGAAAATAGCCTATCACCTTTTTCAGAAACATGGATTTAAAGAAGCTGCCTTCATTGACAAGAGATTTTTTGGCGTGAGTATTATCCACATGGTACGAAAGATTACCCCGGTTCCGGAAGAGCATCGCACGAAGAGGATTGTACTTGTCGGCGAGGCAGGGCAGGGTATCAAACTCATGGCTCATGCCCTTGCAAACATCCTTGCCAAATTGGGAAAAGAGGTGGCCATGAATCTGGTTTATGACGCTACCGTACGCGGCGGTAATATCCGCGCTGAAATTGTCTTCTCCGATGAACCAATCGACGTTCCCCTCTTTGAAGAAGCTGATATTGGACTCCAACTTTCAAAGGCGCTTGATCCGACGGTACACGCAAAACACGTGTTGATTGAATCATCAGCCTGTAATATGGAGTGTAAGAAGTGTGAGCTTCGATGCCCTGTCAGCGACCGTATTCCTTTTGAAAAACTGGCTGTCGAACAGTTTAACAATCCCATTTTTGTGAATATGATTGCACTGGGCAGATTGTTAAGTAAGATTGGAATAAATATTGAAAACGTAAACTTCGCCGCAGAATTTCCTCCGCAGTTTTTTGATGAAAACGTAAAGGCAATACGCTATGGCTATACGTACCGCGATTAGTGCGTCGGAAATAATTGAAAAGGTTTCTCTGCTTTGCATGGATGCTAATTTCAATGTAAACCAGGATATTATCGCTGCATTGCGTGATTCTTATGAGACAGAAGTTTCTCCTGTTGCAAAAGAGGTATTTGCAGAATTACTTGAGAATGCAAAGATTGCACACGAATGCCAGATGCCCATCTGCCAGGACACGGGAGTTGCTGTTGTTTTTGTAGAAATTGGAGAGGGTGTAGAAATTACCGGTGGACGTCTCTGCGATGCTATTAA
Source organism: Planctomycetota bacterium (assembly GCA_023261465.1). Classification (GTDB taxonomy): domain Bacteria; phylum Planctomycetota; class Brocadiia; order Brocadiales; family Brocadiaceae; genus JAHFOW01. Next base: position 8,780 of record JAHFOW010000099.1, on the reverse strand, counting down.
CGAGGGCGTTCGCAAGGGATATAGAGAAGGGTATCTGAGAAAATCTATAGTAAGAGACCCTCTCGATCGGGTTAATACGGGGGATAACACGCCTGCTCTTATCCATACTGAATTTGTTCCCGAAAACCATCTGAAAATTACCGTTATGGCTAAGGGCGGCGGATGTGAGAATATGAGTCGCATTGCCATGCTTACCCCTGCAGACGGCAGGGAAGGTGTGATTAATTTTGTGGTAGAAACGGTGAGAATAGCAAAGGCAAATCCCTGCCCGCCCATTATCGTTGGTGTCGGGATTGGGGGCACCTTTGATTATGCAGCGTTATTAGCCAAAAAGGCGCTCTTGAGACCACTGGGAATAAAACACCATGAATCTGATACGGTAAAATTGGAAGCGGAAATGCTCGACAGGATAAACAATCTGGGTATTGGGGCACAGGGACTGGGCGGTTGGGTTACTGCGATGGCTGTTCATATAGAACGGTATCCTTGTCATATTGCCAGCTTGCCTGTGGCCGTGAATATTGAGTGTCATGCACATCGGGTAAAAACGGTTATTTTGGGAAGTCACTGAAATGTCGACAATATTACCGATAAAAACACCCCTTATGGAAAGCGATGTTACAAATCTCAGGATCGGGGATAAAGTTGCCATCAGCGGAATTATTTATACTGCACGAGATGCGGCGCATAAACGGCTGGTGGACCTTATTCTTCGCAATGCAGAATTACCCTTTGATATTCGAAATCAAATTATTTATTATGTAGGTCCGAGTCCTGCGCGTCCCGGCAGGCCGATTGGTTCATGTGGTCCCACCACAAGCCAGCGTATGGATGTATATACACCTCAATTACTGGCCAGGGGGCTCAGAGCCACCATTGGCAAGGGTAATCGCTCTGAAACCGTTATAGAAGCCATGAAGCGCTATAAGGCGGTTTATTTTGCAGCTACCGGCGGTGCAGCGGCGCTCCTTGCACGGGCTGTAAAGAATGCGGAAGTTATCGCCTATGAAGAGCTGGGCGCCGAGGCTATTATGCGACTTGAGGTAGAATCCTTTCCTGTCGTAGTTGTGAATGATGTTTATGGAAATGATTTATACCGGGAGGGGATTACAAAATATAGAAGGGAATGAGTTTGTCCGGTATATTCATTTTATTTAAGCGGGTTTGTAGGTAGCGACAGGCAAGAAATCCCCCTTTGCTAAGGGGAACTAACTTATACAAAATATAATAAAACAAAAGGAATATCAGGTATGAAAAAGATTTTATACATCGTATTGGATGGACTCGGTGATGGAAATTATCCTTGTAAAGAGCTTGGTAATCAAACACCGCTCGAAGCAGCAGAGACTCCTCTTATGGATATGCTGGCGCGACAGGGCCAGACAGGTTTGATGTATACGGTGGGGAAAGGCATAGCGCCTGAATCGGATATAGCGGTAATAAGTATTCTGGGATACGATGCCCTGAAATATTATACAGGCCGCGGTCCTTTGGAAGCGCTTGCCACAGGAATTAAAATTAAAGATGGCGACCTCGCCTTCCGCGCAAATATTGCCACGAGGGGAACGGGCCGGAGTATCAAAGACCGTCGTGTAGGAAGAAATCTCTCCACGGAAGAGGCTACAAAACTCTGCAACGAAATTAACGAAAAAGTAAAACTGGAATCTGTGCCTGCAACCTTTGTGTTCAAAAATACCCTTGAATATCGGGGGGTACTCGTTATTAAAGGTGTAAAAAATAAACTTTCCGGGTATGTTACCAATACCGATCCGGCATATACAAAACACGGACTCCTGGGAGTTGCAAAGGAGACGGGGACTTTTGAAAACATTATTGAGTACTGTATGCCGACAAAAAATTGCCCGGATCGTGAAGCGGCGTACCGGTCGGCGTTACTGGTAAATGAATTTGTCTTAAAAAGTTGTGAGGTGTTGGATCAGGCAGGGGTGAATAAAAGCAGGGTAAAGAAGGGATACCTCCCGGGGAACCTTGTTCTCTTAAGGGATGCGGGTGACTGCCTTCCCAAAGTTCCCAGCATAAAAAGCAAATTTAAGAAAAATTTTGGATGCTTTGTGGAAATGCCGACGGAGGAAGGCATTGCCCTCCTCACGGGAATGAAAATCGTATCTATACCGCCGCCCACAAAGGATCTTGAGAAGGATTATACCTTACGCGCAAAAATGACCATAAAGGAAATAAAAAACTACGATGGTCTGTATATCCACATTAAAGGGCCTGATGTGCCTGGCCATGATGGCGATGCGCACAAGAAAAAGACCGTGATTGAGATGATTGACAAATATTACCTTGCGCCGTTGATTAACAACATAGACATGAAAGAGACTGTTATTGCAGTTACCGCTGATCACTCAACGCCCTGTCAGTTAAAATCTCACTCCGACGACCCCGTGCCGTTACTTATCAGTGGTGGGAGTGTGAAGCCCGATAGTACACAATCCTTTTCGGAAAAGGTCTGCCAATCGGGGAAGATTGGCAAGATTAATGGCGTACAGCTTATGCCGATGCTCATAAAATACGCAGATGCAAAAAAATAGAGTAGTATGGTTAAAATGGATTGCAATTATTTGTGGTATTGTTGGCGGTATCGGAGCAGGTATTGTCTTTGTTGTATCGGGAAATATTTCTGAAAACTTTATTCAAGAGAAGGTCGAGCAGGTATTGGAAGACCGCTTTCCATCTGCCCATCGGATTGGAACGGTTTCCCTGTCCTGGCCAAATCAGGTTGTTATCTCGCAACTTGTCATTGAACAGGGCGAAAAAGGCAAGGAATCTCCCATTGTTATCGAAGATATTCACGGGAGATTAAAATTAATTCCTTTACTCTTTAAAAAATTTGTTGTAAAAAAACTTTCTGCACGGCAGATAAACTATAAAAACCAGGTGTTGGTAAAGGGTTTTATCACCAATTATTTTTCAATAAAAAATGACAAGGTAGATTTTTCTGCGCATTTAAATATAAATGATGGTCCTGCGGCGCTAAAAGGAACCATTGAGGTTCACCGGAAGGAACCTGTGTTTAATATTTTATTTGATGCAAAAGATATGCATATTACCCAGGATGTACCCATGCTTCAACTTCTTCCTTTATTCAGGGTAAGAGAAGGTGAAATAGGCGGGATGATGAGCGTTAATGGGTATGCGCGGGGTGAAGGGCGGGGAAAAAACGCCCTGAATGAGAAGTTGGACGTTAATGCAAATCTTACAGTACGGGATGGATATATAAAGGGAAATAAGCTGTTGTCGTCAATATTAGATATTATAGGCGCAAAAGATACGTATTCATTCCAAACCATGGAAGCTATAATCCAGATCAGGGATAGCAGGATAAATACCCCAAAGATGGACGTTCAGGGACCGGTTATGAGCCTTACAGCATCAGGTATGACCTCATTTGACGGGACTATTTTGTATGAAGCAATGGTCAGGTTTGACAAAAAATATCTCGGTAAAAATGCAGAAAAGGTTGCTGATTTATTTTTAAGAGAAGATGCAATACCGTTTGAAATACGTGGCACAACCAAAAACCCCAGAGTATCGGTTAAATTGAACAGGGATAAGATAGACCAGTTGGTTAAAGGGTTGCTCGATGATTTTCTGTCGAAAAAAGAGAAACGTAAAAATGAGAAGAATTAAATTATTGAGGATTTTCATTTAAAAAAAATTACATAACTTGTTCCCGGATGCAGCCTGGGAATATAAGGGCAGGGGAAACTTTGTTTCGGGAAATCTGCAAAACCAGGAAAACTTTTAAATATGAACTGGATTGACTATATAATATTTGCAATTCTCTTTATTAATGCAGCCATTGGGCTTGCTAACGGACCAGTAATTCAATTCCTGCGTATTCTATCCCTCTTTATTAGCTTTTTTGTAACCATATTCTTTTATGAGATACTTGCCAACATCCTGAAAAGCACTTTCACCCTTCCCGCCGCTTATATGCTCAGTTACTTTATCATTTTTGGTACCACATTTATTATTACACACATTGTTATCGATATTATTAAGAGAATAATGGATAAATGGGAGATCAGCATCGGCTTTAAACTATTTGGCGGGTTGCTGGGAATTATTAATGGACTCGTATTTTGCGGCGTGATAATCCTGGGTGTTATTTCATTCAGTGGCAAGATAACTATTTCTATGGTGAACGAGTCAAAAGTAGCGCCTGCCCTGGGATACTGGATGCAAAACTTGGTTTCTGCCATTCCTGAACGCATAGTAAACAAAATCAAGGCTATTGAAGGTCAAACCAAAAAGGACACCTCGCCGAAGGATAAAAAGGCATCTAAAGAGGATGTGTTTAAATCTGTTACGCAGGAAAAATATCCCGTAACCGATAAAGAAAAAAAGTAGCGTGTGGTGACAGAATGAGTTTAAGCTTGGCATACGGTAAAAATATTTACCCCTGCTCCCACTCCTTCACCTTATATTCAATTTTCCTCGTTGATATACCCAGTATTCTGGCTGCCTCTTTTTTACTCCCCTGAGTCATCTGAAGGGTTTTTGAAATTATCTCTTTCTCTGCCCCTTCTAATGAAGTGCCCAACGGGATTTTGATAACGGACGCATCTTCTTTTGTTGGAAGAATATTTTTCGGCAGGTAATCCAGGGTAATCATGTCTTTTTTGCACAGCACAACTGCCCGTTCAATAACATTCTCCAATTCCCTCACATTTCCAGGCCAGTGATAGGCACTTAATACATCCATCACCTCTGGCGTGAAACCCCTGATTTCTTTTTTATACTTTTTTGCATATTTAATAACAAAGAAATTTGACAATAAAGGCATATCGTCCTTTCTTTCCCTGAGCGGGGGCACATGGATGGCGATCACGTTTAAGCGGTAAAATAAATCTTCACGAAACCTCCCCTCCGAAACTTCTTTTTCAAGGTTTCTATTAGTAGCAGCAATCAACCGCACATCGACCTTTACGGTCTTCTCACCGCCCACACGCTCAAACTCGCCCTTTTCCAGCACCCGGAGCAATTTGACCTGCACCTTTAAACTCATTTCTCCTACCTCGTCCAGAAAAAGCGTTCCCTTGTCGGCAATTTCAAATCTGCCCTTTCTGGTTTGAATGGCGCCGGTAAATGCCCCTTTTTCATGGCCAAAGAGTTCGCTCTCCAATACGCCTTCAGAAAGGGCTGCACAGTGGAGGGCGACAAAGGGTTTTCCCGCACGGTCACTCTGATAATGAATTGCATTTGCTACAAGTTCTTTACCAGTTCCCGTCTCACCTAATATAAGAATGGAAGCCGTGCTGGGTGCAACGTCTTCTATCAAACAAAATATCTGTCGCATCTGAGGAGTATTTCCAACGAGTTCGGAAGGCCTGGACTTCGCTTTTAGCTTTTCCTGTAACATGCGATTTTGAGCAATCAACCGCTGCCTTTCCCACAGTTTTTCCAATACTAATTTGAGTTCTTCGATATTGATCGGCTTGGTTAGGTAGTCGTCTGCCCCGCACTTGATGGCGTCCACAGCCGTTTTCACCGAGCTATAAGCCGTAATTACCACAATCGCCACGTCTTTTTCTTTCTTTCGTATTTCATGGATGAGTGCTAACCCACCCATCCCTGGCAATCTCATGTCTGTTATAATAATATCGAAGTCTTTTTTAGAGAGCAGACTTAATGCCTCATAGCCTGACGATACGCCAGACGCCGTATAACCATCGTGTGTCAATATTTTTACCAGGCCATCGAGGGCATTTTTATCGTCATCTATCAATAACAACTTTGGTTTTGTCATAACACTATCGATATTAAATGAGACATTCGGCGAAGAAGTAAATAGACGTAGATACGTAAAATCGTTCGACTGACAGCATTTTTAACTCCTACAAAACAGAAGATTGAAGAATATCAAATTAATGTGTTAAAGACCTGATAAATTAAAATGAGGAGATTCGGTTTTTCTGTTTATTCTGATTTTTGGACTTGTGAATATGAAAAGTTTAGATATGAAAGACATATTTCTATATTGATGTTATCAACTTATCGAGTATTCTTTCTATAATTTTTCGTACGGTTCGAATCACCTTTTGAAAAATGCTTGCATTGTTTTTAATAAGGTTAATTCGGCGGTTATGCAAGTTCTGATCAGTGTTATTCGTTCTTAATCGACTCGTTGATTCTTTTCACTATGTCAGCTCTTTCCTTTTCGTCGGGTACAAGCGTCACAAGAATTTTGTTAAGGATATCTATTCCCTTCATAATGTTTGGATTGGGAAATACATTTGATTTCGATTGCATAAGTACCAGGTATTCTAACAACAACACTGTTGATTCCTGAACGGCTTCAAGCTGTTCATTTCTTTTTCTAAGAATCATCTCTATATCCTTTTGCCTTTGTTCTGCCCCATGTTTTGCAAGTTCAATTTGCTCTGCATAGTTTCCTATTGATTCTTTAATCTTCTTCGAAAAATCCGACAGAGAACGATTGTCAGCCTCGAGTTCTTTAAAGAGGGTTTCATTCTTTGAAAGTGCTTGGGTGTACTTCTCCAGAAGAGCTTGGCACTTCCTTTCGTTGGATTTAAGATTTGATTCGAAGGACTTAAAGTGACTGCTTAGCTCCTTAAAATAATTCTTTGCTTGGAATTCAAATTCTTGTGAGATGAGTTTCACCTCTCTTGATCGAATTTCTAAATCCTTTTAAATGTTCTCAATATCGTTCTTGGCAGACCTGATATTAACCCCATACCAAATGCCCAAAGACGTCATGACTACGAATATGATGGTAACGGGATATACCAACCACTTGATCACCAATAAGAAACTGCTTACGGCCTTTTGTAGTGTGTCATACAACTGCTCACTGTTTGATGGCATGATTTAGTTTCCTTTCATTTTTTACATAATGAGGAAATTGAGCGGCAACCGCAGACGGCGCGCAAAGGACGAACGCAGTCGTTCGCCTGATTCGCGTCGCGTCAGCGGCGCGAACATTTATTTTTATTCTATAAATTGTCAAAATGCTATCATAAATTAAAGGCGGAGGTCAATAAAAACAACCATAATTTTAGAGTACCCAAAGACATTATATAGCCTTGCATAAATAAAGCGACATGAATATTATTGGCATTAGCTCCAAACAGGCCGCTCATAAGGGAGCTTTGATTGATTAAATTCCGTACAGATAATTGCCGGCTACATAAGGTCGCCTTTTTTTATTATTCTCTCTTTTACAACACTATCACAATATTCACACTTATAACCATACATAGTTTTTGATCCTTAATAATTTAAGTAATTTTGTAAACGGTTATTATAAAACTTGCATAGAAATGGAACCCTCTCTCTATTGACTACTTTATCCCTATAATATTCGTTATATCATTAAAATAGGGGAGGATGTTTTCATTTTAGGTAAAAGCCCAAAGGGCTTACATAAGATAGCTCAGGGCAACGCCCTGGGTATAATAATAAAACACCTTCAAGCTCTGAAAGAGCGTAATAAAAAAGGACAATAAGATATTAAAACCCCGGCCATATTATGTGCGACCACGTTCGGGTTTCATCATTTTTTATGTCACCCTTTCAGGGTTTGCTCTTATGTTGTTTCTTACCCAGGGCGTTGCCCTGCGCTATCTTATTTTGCCCCTTTGGGGCGTATAGTTTGTAAACTATTTGGTCAATCTGTCTTTCCAGCGTCAACGTGTCGTCATCGGAGTCTTTTGTTATCTTGATGACCTTCTTATCCGTATGCCTTCCGGGGTAATAATAATCAGATTCCCTTTTTAATTTTACAATTTACCCCACACACAATTGCAACATACTCCGGGACTGCCTGTGCGTGTTCGCACGCAGACAGGTGCGGTCATAGGGTGCATAGACCATCTCGTTTATCTCTGTTTCGAGGCGTGGGACATCAGAACTTTCTGGATTGGCGAAGATGGTTTCAATGCGCTCAATGATGTGGGTGTTTTGAGGATCAGACACAGATACTATCGGAAATTGCCGCATAATATCATGACAAGATAAGTTCCGACTTTTCTCCTGGTGCCTCATTAATTACAAAAAGTCTGCCATCGTCTTCTTTTTTCAGTTGTTCATTGGCATTAAGCAATTCTATGCCATAAATGGTGCCGTCAGGAGCGATGTCTATATTAATTTCATCTCCAATCTTTATTGTTTCCACCTCAGTTGTTTTCTCATGCAGCCTTATATAAGCTATATTGTATCTTGGATCATAGGTCGGTCTCATTTTTCTTTCCTCCTCTCTAAAAATATCGGGTTATTACTGTAACAACTATCCAGTCGTTGTTTTCTTTTACGACAATTGCTTCAATCTGTTTTGTTGAATATTGCCTGTTGCGCCATACGCTGTCAAAATGAAAATTCCGCCTGAAGCCCGTACGTCCGAACTTTGCAGGAAAGGTTTCGCCGCTTTCAACAGTTGCGACAATCTCATTTTCTGTCGCTCCTCGCTCAGTCATGCGCTCTCTTGCGTGCGGTCGTAAAGTTTATAGACAAGCAGGTCAATGTGTTTTTCCAAATCGTGTACTTTGGCTTGCTTATCCATGTTTTGCAAGTAATCCTCGTCTTTCGTGATAGCTCTGTCCTCACGGAAGTGGGGAAAAGATGTATCTTTTAACTTTTACCTTCAAGATATAATTTATCAATTTGAAAGATTCAGCCCCTGGCCCCCTTTGCGGACGCCCTGCGCCAGTGCATGGGTTATTTTTTCTGGGTTAGCAAATGCTTCTGCAATTCTGTCTTTATGTTTCTCTTTTGCTTCCATACTCTTTCACCAT
>JAHFOW010000098.1 GCA_023261465.1 Planctomycetota bacterium | reverse complement strand
CGAGTGGATGGAAATACCCCCCTCTGCGAGCCTAATTTTTCTCAGAAAAGTTTGTACCTGTGCATATACTATGGAGCAATCCATATATTACAGAAGGGGAGAATCATGTCCCGGGCCTGACGAGGGAATGGAGTGGTGAAGTATAAAAAACTGATACCATAAATATCGTCTCCACTCCCGTGATCTGCCGAATAGTCTTGTGATGATTGACTAAATCCTCCAATTTATCATAATCGGTTTATCATAATCGGTATCCGGTCCCAACTTCACCGCCAATATCTGCCGTAACTCCATCCCTTGCCGACTCGTCTTTTTTTCTCCTGGATTTACGGAAACACCATTTTTGAGATGAAGGACATTGGTGCATTACAGCTCGAATCTTAATATGGAAAAACTTCTTTTATACATAATTAATAATAATTTTAGTATAATATTAGCTAGTTACTATTAAAATGCTAATAGAATAGATACAAGAAAAAATTAGGAGCACACTGTAATAGAAATTAAAGATGCCTCACATATTCAAGAGGTCGAATAAAAATTAATAAAATACTGAAATATGGAATCTGCTCAAGAAAGGCATACCTTTAAATGCTGCAGTCCTGATCAATAAAAAATTTTACAAGGTATATTAAAATGGGATCAAGAAATTTATTTCATAGTCGTTTCGCCTCTGTGCCTCTGTGGTTTATTAACCATAAAAATTTCAGGTATTTTTTTTGCGTAATTTGTGTAATCTGCGGTTTTTTCATTTCGATAAATAATGTCTTCCCTATGGGGGAAACCGCAAAATTTACCTTTGCACAATTAGAATATAGCGGCGGCAACTGGAATCCCAGACCGAATGCGGGAAAGCGGCTCATGTGGGAGCTTATTAAACGCACCAGCGTTGAAGCGAGGATAGAAACGGTTACCGTTCGTGCCGATAGCGCCAATCTCTTTGAATATCCATTTCTATATATGTCCGGAGACCAGGAATTCACGCCGTTAAGCGAACAAGAGATTAAAAATCTGAAATTATACCTGGAGTTCGGCGGAACGCTCCTGCTTGATGATTGTATTGGAAAGGCTGATTTTGGTTTTGATAAGTCAGTTCAACGTGAAATTAAAAGGCTCTTTCCCAATAAACAACTCGAAAAACTCCCCGTTGACCATACCGTCTTTAAATCCTTTTACTTGTTAAATCAGGCATACGGCAGGATTATGGAAAAGACCTATCTGGAGGGTATTACCTTAGAGAACCGCACCGTTATTATTTATTCCCGGAATGACCTCGGCGGGGCATGGGCAAAAGATCCGATGGGAAGCTGGGAATATGAGGTAATTCCGGGAGGCGAGACGCAAAGGGCTATGGCCTTCCGTCTCGGCGTTAATATCATCCTGTACGCGCTGACCGGTAACTACAAGCAAGACCAGGTACACCTCCCCTTCATCCTGAAAAGGCAGATGTGAGCAAGATTAATTGAGACGAGCATAAAGATATTCCAGCCTTTCCACAGATGAATCTGATGGATTTTCTGTTGTGCTAAGACCCCCGACACAAGCCCGGTCGAGCGTTCACAACAAAGGCTGCCTTGTCCAGTTGGCTACTCAATGCTACTCTATCGTCAAATCTGTGTTATTCTCTGAAAATCTGTGGTAATATCTTGTAAATTCTGTCTATACTGTTTTAAAATATAATTTATGGAAAATATTACTCAATGGCATCTTACTTTTGCTGGTCTTGAAAATGCCGGCCTTCGGATATTCGTTATAATTCTGGCGGTTGCTGCGCTCTATTTTTCCTGGATTGGCATTAAAACCGTCCTGCCCCTCACCAAACGCTGGTTATTGATTACCCTTAGGATTGTTGCTGCAATGCTCATTGTTATGCTCCTCCTACAGCCACTGATAGAACAGAAGGAGGCGCTTAAATTAAAGAATAAGGTCGTGTGCCTGCTTGATAATTCAAAGAGCATGACGCTCAAAGGGGGCGATACGGGTATCAGCCGGCATCAACTGGTGAAAAATTTCTTTAAAGATAATGCATCGTTTATTGAAGGTTTAAACGATGATTTTGATGTTGATTACTTATCGTTTTCCGATGTTATTAAGGAGATTTCTTACGATGACATTGACGGCGGTCCGGCCCCGGATGGAACAAACACCGATTTTGCACAGGTGCTCAGACTGCTCAAAAAACGTTACGAAGGCAAGTCAATTAAAGGTTATCTGGTTTTTTCTGACGGCGCGGATACGGTCGTGCTTCCGTCAAATGTAAATAAACTTGAAATTATTTCAAATCTTGCCCAAAATCTTTCAGCACCATTTTTTACTTTTTGCCCTTCCGGCAATATGGAGGTCCGGGATATTGCCATTAGTAATATTTCCTACGATAGTTTTACCTTTGTGAGAAGCCCATGGAGGGCTGATGTAACAATAAAAATACTTGGATACAAAGACTTAAAACTTCCCATTACCCTGAAGCAGGGAAACGATGTTATTTCATCAAAGGTCTTAAATATTGGAAACGAAAAGGAAATTCACCTGGATTTGTCTTTTACACCATACACGACGGGGACTTTTCTCTATACCGTAGCTCTCCCCGTTCAATCCCATGAGGCAATAACCGAAAACAATCAAATCAGTTTTTTTGTAAAGGTCGTGCGTGACAAGATCAGGATTATGCATGTCTGTGGACGACCATCCTGGGATGAGCGGTTTTTAAGGCGGATGTTAAAAAGCGACCCCAATATCGACCTTATATCCTTCTTTATCTTGCGAACGCCCACTGATGTTTCTGAGGCAAGGAACGACGAACTCAGTCTTATTCCTTTTCCCGTGGATGAATTATTTACCCATGCGCTCAGTACCTTCGATCTGGTTATCTTCCAGAACTTTGACTATCGTCCCTATGATTCATCGCTCTTCCGGTTCTCCTATTATTTGACAAATCTTAAGAAATTCGTAACGGCGCAAGGCGGTGGTTTTATTATGATTGGCGGTGATATTTCATTTTCACAGGGTGGGTATGACGGTACGGCTATCGAGGACATTCTCCCGGTGAATCTTCTTTCTGAAAAGGATGCAATTGATACATCCCGATTAAAGGCCGTACTCACCAATGTCGGAATGAAACACCCCATAACAATGCTTGACGAAGATAACGAGAGAAATAATGCGATCTGGAAAGATCTTCCCGAACTGGATGGATGTAATGTAATTGCACAACTCAAAGCGGATGCAATACCTCTGGCTCTTTATCCAACAAAAGGGAATCCACCGCTCATTGCCGTGCGGGACGTGGGAAATGGACGATGTATGGCCATTGCAACAGATTCCCTGTGGCGATGGAACTTCCTTTCCATTGCAAAAGGCGGGAGCAACAGGCATTATATAAAATTCTGGCAGAACGCCATAAAATGGATCATCAAAGACCCTTCATTGAACCCTATCCACATATCAGTAAATAAAGAATTTTTTTTGCCTGGCGAAGAAGCGCAAATCAAGGTCGATGCGTTAGGGAAAAATTATCAGCCTCTGGAAGGCGTTCAATTAGACATAGACATTACGAATGAATTCTCCGGGAAAAGTATTTTTTCTGAGAATGCCACGACAGATCATGATGGCCAGTACCGGTTTACCTTGAAACATGATATCGAAGGCTACTATATTATCAAAGTTGTTGCAAAGAAGGGGAATGATGAGATTGGACAGGATTACAATGTCTTTAATATTGCCATAGAAAACAAGGAATTTACAGACCCTTCTCTCCAGAGAGACACCCTGACGAAACTCGCCGGGATTTCGGGAGGAAAATATTTTGAACTCCCCGTAAAAGATATCGAAGAAAAATTTTCCCTCGAAAATCCTCCGGTTACAAAACTCGTGGGTAAACGGCAAATTTCTTTGTGGGACAACGGCTATGTATTTATGATAGTGCTGGCAATCATTTCTTTGGAATGGTGGATACGGAAACGGAGCGGCGCAAGTTAGGACAAAAAAAACTTGCAATAATGGATATAATAGAGTATATTTAGCTTTTTTGCTAGTTATTTTGTTTGTTACGCTATTATTACGAGGGAATTATAGGAGAGTTTCTCATTTGGTAATAGCGATAGATGGTCCTGCTGGTTCTGGGAAGAGCACGATTGCAAAGATGCTGGCAAAACGGCTCGGTTTTAAATATCTCGATACAGGCGCAATGTATCGTGCGCTTACCTGGAGAGCAATGCAAAAGGGTATTAATCTGGAAGATGAGCATGCCCTATGTCGGCTTATGGATCAAACAACCATTGATTTTCAATCCAGCGAGGATGGGTTGTTCATATTTGTGGATGGGACGGATGTCACGAAAGAAATACGCTTGCCGTCGGTTACGAATAACGTTCATTACATCTCGGATACCCGTAATGTTCGGCGCCGCATGGTAGAACTTCAACAAAAGCTTGCTTCTGATGCGCATGTAGTCGCCGAAGGCAGGGATATAGGAACCGTAGTTTTTCCGCGCGCAGAGAAGAAATTTTTTTTAGATGCAAATATCGAAGAGCGCGCCAAAAGGAGATACACAGAGTTTAAACCTTCGGAGAGTAAAATTTCCCTTGATGACGTCTCCCGCGATATAGAATCCCGTGACAGACGCGATACGACAAGGATTAATTCGCCCTTGACCAGGGCGGATGACGCAATATATCTGGATACAACAAAATTGACTATTGATGAAGTATTTACCATAATACTTGGAGATATTGAACCTGTTTTAAAGAAATAGGGGAAAGAATACCAGAGTATTTTATTTCGATAAACTTTTTTTTAAAGAGAGTTTTTAATTTATTTCGGAGAATGTATTAAATTATGGATCGTGATATTTTAAAGGAATATAATGTAAATTTAGACGAAGTTGAAAGAGAAGTTGCCGACATTATGGGCGGGGATAGTGTCCGGCAGGAGATGGAATCTTCTTATTACACTTCCATCAGGAGCTTTGAAGTAGGTTCAATCCTGAAGGGACGTGTTCTCAACTCCGTCGGTGATAATGTAGTCGTCGATTGCGGATATAAATCTGAAGGTATGGTCCCCATGTCTGAATTTGACGACCCTTCCGAAATAGTTATTGGTGAAGAAGTAGAGGTTTTATTAGAAGCGATAGAAGATGATTCCGGCCTCATAAAACTATCCAAACGAAAAGCAGACCGTATCCGTGGCTGGGAACGGGTTATTCAAAAATATAAAGAAGGCGATGTCATCACGGGGCGTGTTACTCGTAAGATTAAAGGCGGACTCCTTGTGGATATGGGTGTGCCGATATTCTTACCGGCTTCCCAGATTGATGTAAAACCGCCTGGAGATATTTCACAATATATCGGTAAAGAAGTTACTTGCCGAATACTCAAGATAGATGAGTCTCGTCAAAATATAGTCGTTTCAAGAAGAAAGCTTATTGAAGAAGATCGCGAAAAGAAGAAGAAGGAATTGCTGTCTGAAATCCAGGTAGGCCAGACCAGAAAGGGCATTGTAAAGAATATTGCAGACTTTGGCGCGTTTATAGACCTCGGTGGATTGGACGGGCTCTTGCACATTACCGATATGAGCTGGGGAAGAATCAGCCATCCATCAGAGTTGCTTGCTATTGATGACGAAGTTGATGTAAAGATTCTCGATATCGACAGGGAAAAGGAAAAGGTTGCTCTGGGACTTAAGCAAAAGTCAGAAAACCCCTGGATGCATATTGAAGAAAAATATCCAGTTGGGACAAGGGTGAAGGGGCAGGTCGTTAACATTATGTCCTATGGAGCTTTTGTGAAACTGGAAACAGGTATTGAAGGTCTTGTACACATATCAGAAATGTCATGGACACGCCGTATTAACCACCCATCAGAAATGGTGGCTATTGGAGATATGGTTGAGGTTGTTATTCTTAAGATAGATAAGGAAAAAGAGGAAATATCCCTCAGTATGAAGCAAACGGAAGTTAATCCGTGGACGATAATTGAGGAGAAATATCCGGCGGGGACAAAGATCAAAGGGCGTGTACGTAACCTCACGAATTATGGCGCATTTATCGAGATTGAAGAGGGTGTGGACGGTTTGCTCCATATATCCGATATGTCCTGGGCGAAAAAGGTTGGACATCCGTCTGAAATTGTAAAGAAAGGCGATAAAATAGAGGCCATTGTGCTCTCCGTTGACCGCGAGAAAAAGAGGGTTGCTCTGGGGCTGAAACAGCTTTATGACGATCCCTGGACAAAAGAAATTCCAGACAGATATAAGGTTGGCGATATTGTTAAGGGCAAGGTTACCAAGCTCGCAAACTTTGGAGCTTTCCTTGAGCTTGGCAAAGGGATTGAGGGTTTGTTGCATATTTCAGAATTTTCTGACAGGAAAGTCAATAATCCTGCTGATATCGTTAATATCGGTGATGATTTGGAGGTTCGTGTTATTCGTATCGAACCGGAAGCAAGAAAGATTGGTCTCAGTTTAAAAAATGTGTCAGGGGGAGAGACCAAAGCAGATACCTCATCTTTAAGCACAGAATCTGAAAAGAACAGTAGTTGTGATTCTACGGATTCTCCAAAACAGGGCTAGGGTATCTCCGCTTAATTACAATTTTACCAGAGTAAAGGAGCTACCTGTACGGATTCTGCTTTACAAACGTACTTAAAGGAAATTAGCAAAATTCCTTTGTTATCTCCTGAAGAAGAAAGGGAAATAACAAAAAGAGCGGCGGAAGGAGATCCACAGGCGCGGGATAAGCTTATACGTTCAAATTTGCGGTTGGTTGTCGGCATCGCAAAAAAATATATAAACCGGAGGCTTTCCTTCCTCGATTTAATTGAGGAAGGAAACATCGGTTTAATTCGCGCAGTTCATGGATTTGACCCGGCTGCAGGAAATAAATTCAGCACCTATGCTACGTGGTGGATAAAACAGGCAATCCGCAGGTCATTTACAAATAAGGTAAAAATGGTTCGTATTCCTTCCCACATGGTTGAAAAGATATCAAGACTAAAATCCACATCTTCAGACCTTTTCGATAAACTGGAACGACAGCCAAGCCTCAATGAAATCGCAGAAGAAATGGATATTACCGCAAAAAAGGTTGAATCCATTAAACGAGCGATAAATTCAACGGATTCCCTTGATACAATCGGTGTTACCGGTTCAGACCTGATATGGGCATTGAGCGGCGTCCTGCCAGATAAAAAAACACTTACACCTGAAGACGAACTCGAAGAAGCCTATGAACGGGAGGCATTGCAAAAATTCCTTGATATCATTGATAAAAGAGAGGCCATGGTACTTAAGTTACGTTATGGTCTGGTCGATGGCAAACCCATGACATTAGAAGAAATTGGCAAATTAATGAATTTAAGCCGTGAACGCGTAAGACAAATAGAAAAGGAAACAATTAAAAAATTGCATTTTATTTTAACCGGGGAGAAATAAGAGACGTATGGACGACTTAAAGAAACTCATTCGTGATGTACCTGATTTTCCAAAAAAAGGCATTATTTTTAAGGATATTACGCCGTTATTGCAGGACCAAAAAGGGCTGAGAAAGGCAGTTGAGATCATTTCTGACCATTATAAACATAAAAAAGTCGATGTAGTCGTTGGTGCGGAGGCCCGTGGTTTTATTCTCGCCCCGGTTGTCGCATTTAATTTAGGCGCTGGTTTTGTGCCTGTCAGAAAACCTGGTAAACTTCCTTACAAGAAGATGACCATGAGCTATGCCCTTGAATATGGCACGGATACACTGGAAATACATAATGATGCCATAAAGAAAGGTCAGAACGTACTTATGGTAGATGACTTGCTGGCAACCGGTGGTACAATGGGTGCGTGTTGTAAAATGGTTGAATCCCTTGGGGGGAACATCGTGGGATGTGCCTTTTTAATTGAGTTAGCTTTTCTTAATGGAAGCAAAGCATTAAGTAAATATGATATATTTTCAGTTATAAAATATTAAATTTTTTTCCCCTTCATTAATTGATTTATTGTCTCCTGATAATTCCTCACGGTTTTCTTTAGAAGATAATAATTTAAAATGGCGGGGAAAATATCTAATTAAGGGTTATTTCAATTGATTTGCCCTCTTTCCAGATTTGATTAAATACTTTTACATTTTTTAAAACATCGATCACCTGTTTTTCAATCCACATAAGCACATCACTATAACCGCAACTAAAACACCTGACCATCAAAGGTCCCTTCATCGCCTTTATAAACACAGATATAGCTTCTCCATTACAGTTTGGACATCGCGTTGAAGAAATTACCGCCTTGTGTTTTTCCCCAACTTCCTTATTTGAAAAAAAGTCTGACATCTTTTAAGTCTCCTTGAAAGGGATTAATTTATTTGTTAAATTCAACAAAACTTTTTGTATAAAAGTTTCCAAAATTTCGTACTCTTGAATATTTTATATATGTTACCTTGAAATAGTTTAGCCGTTTTCAAGTTTGGTTTCAAGGAATTTGTTTGGTTTAAATTGTAGCAAAGAATATGCGATCATTTTGGTTCTTCTCAGAATAACATGTAATGAGTGGATTATTGAGACAAAGACCCCAAAAACTGGTTTGTATCTTACCCGGCATCACTCGTGTTATGCCGGGTTTTGTTTGCCTGATCGCCTTTTGAACCGAGCAAGTTTAAAATCTTATCCGCCGCATGTTCTGACGCACCGGTTTGTCCAATAGTTTTAATGAGAGCGGTTAATTCCTGAATACAGGTTTGTCGTTTTTGTTCGTTGACGAGTAATTGGGTTGCCTGATTGACGAGCCAGGAAATATTTTTCCTGAACATGAGTATCTCGGGGGCGATCATCTTGTTGGCGAGTTTGTTTACAAGCCCGATGTACGGCGTAACAAGGAACGGTTTAGCTATAAAATAGCCAAAGGGCGATATCTTATAAACAATAATCATGGGTTTAAGATAATAAGCAAGCTGTAAGGTAACGGTGCCTGCGCTTGCTATACACAGATTCGATGCGTTAATAAGTTCGTGAATATTTCCCTTAACAATCTTATAAGGAATCGTAAATTCTTTTGTAATGTCGTGTATGAGTTCATAATAATGCTCATCGCTGCAGGAAACGAGGAAGCGCGCAGAAGGTATCTTTTGATATATCTGTACTGATGCCTTGAGGAACAGGGGAAGTAAACGCACAATTTCCTGTTTACGACTCCCTGGCAAGAGAGAAACGATGTTCTTTCCCCCGTGTTCTTTTAGCTCTTCAACGATTTTGTTATTACAGCCCTCCTGATGTATTTCGTCGAAAAGCGGGTGTCCCACATACGTGACGGGAATACCGGCGTTCTCATAAAAGGGTTTTTCAAAGGGATAGATAACCAGGAGTTTATCGACCCATTTTTTCATCTTTTTTATACGCCAGGAACCATGCGCCCAGAGTTGTGGACAGATATAATAAATAACTGGTATTTTGAGTCTTTTGGCAGCCCTGGCAAGGTGCAAATTAAACCCACAGTAATCAATGAGGATGACTGCGTATGGCCTTTCTTCTTTAAAAAAACGGACACAATCCCTTTTCATTTGTATAAAGGTTGAGAGTTCTGTTAAGACATGAAGCCACATGAGGGATTTTTTTGACATATCGTGGAGACCCTGTAAACCCGCCTGAACCATGTTTTCTTTTCCGAGTCCGTAAAATTTTATATCGGGGTTTTTCCCGATCAGACAACGCATAAGATTGGCGCCATGGATATCGCCCGATGAATCACCGGCGCTTATGAATATCTTCTTTACGGTTTCAGACATGAATTATTCTCGTGACAAAAGCAATAAGGTTTATGAGAAAAAATAAGAATATAAAGAGCCAGACAAAAACAACGAGAAAAGAGGCATCGGTACAAAACAAGGCGTAGTGTGTATCCAGGGCAAAGATTATGAGACACATGACAGGGAAGGCAACAAAAAATGCCATAATGATATAAAAGAATATTACATGAGTATTGTAAAAAAAGGCGGAAGAAAGCAGGCCATTGCAGACATAAAATACGATGAGTGTAATTGAAAAAAGTTTTACCCTGGCATAAAAATACGTTAGGGCCGATGCAAAAAGCGCAAGAAATCCAGTAATGATCAATAACCGGAGGATCACACCATCACCAAACTTTTTGTATACATATGAATTATTGATATGGTAAAAATTCACCGCAGAGGCCATGAGAATCCTATGGCTACTGCGGTGAAGGGTTCGATGAACAACCTACTTATTTTCGCGAAAAAAGTCTTGTTTTACGTTAAGAGATAAACTGATATGCGGCCTCAGATAAACAAACCAGAAGACAATACCAACCAGTATGACCCCACCCACAATGTTTCCAAGTGTTACGGGAAACAGATTGTTTACAAGAAACCCCTTCCAGGTAAGTTGTGAAAGGTCTAAAGCTTTTCCTGACATTTTTTCAGCGGCAGCAACAACTTCGGGATTTTTCTTCAACACAATACCCATTGGAATAAAATACATATTTGCAACGCAGTGTTCAA
>JAHFOW010000097.1 GCA_023261465.1 Planctomycetota bacterium | reverse complement strand
GGCTGGCAGTATTTTCCTTGCTAAAAAAACACAATTACCGATCATTCCTCTGGTCATTGGATTATCGGGTTACTGGGAACTCCCCAGTTGGGACAGATTCCGTATTCCCAAACCGTTTTCGCGGGTGCTCATGATATATGGAGACCCAATCCATGTCCCGGCAAACATTACTGATGAGGAAATGGAACAGTACCGGCTTAAGGTGGAACAAATTATGCTGGAAATGACAGAAGAAGCAGACAGGCTTGTAAAAAATAAGGTACAGGGATGTTATTATTAATCACAACTTACGCCTTGGAGGAAACAAATTGAAGATAAAAACATCTGGATATGATTACGGGGAATGTGAAATTTGCAACACACATTTACAGGAAAAATGTATTAAACAAGATTTTTGGATTCGGGGAGGGCTTGTTATTGTGGAGGATGTGCCTGCAGGGGTATGTCCGCAATGCGGCGAAAAGGTTGTCAAGTCGGAAGTAGGCCTACTGATTACAAAGTTAATAGATAATGCCGAAAAAATTGAGAAAGCGCCGAAAATTTCCGTTCCCGCAATTAAATTTGAGATGTAAATGTAATTTTAATATTTGGAAACGAGATGAAAAACATCATAATTGTCAATACACCTTTACTTCCTCAATCTCAAACCGCTGTTCCACCTTTTTAAGGTAACCCATCCGCACCTTTGGGTCGTGCTGAAAGATGAGCAACCAGTGTTCCTCGAAGGCCTGTTTTAATATCTTCTTTTTGTTTTCCAGGGTTTCCAGAGGGTACAAATCATATCCGGAGATATAGGGGATATGAACATGGGCGACTGTGGGTATTAGATCGGATAAAAAGAATGCTGTCTGTCCTTCGGATTCTATCTTTATACATTGGTGATGACGCGTGTGGCCGCTGATTTTAACAAGAGAGACACCTTTGTCAACCTCTACATTATCCTCATTTACCAGTGAGAGGCTAGTCTCTTGTATGGGCAAAAAGTCCCTTGTCAGGTAACTTGCCCTTGTCCGCTCATTGGGGTTGAGCGCATCCTCCAACTCCCCTTTTTGAATAATATAACGAGCTTTGGGAAATGTTGGAACAATCTCCCCCTTTTCCGTAAAGACCGTGTTTCCGCCCGTATGGTCAAAATGAAGATGGGTGTTAATAACAATATCGATTTCTTTGGGTTGATAACCGAAGCGGTATAAGGATTCAAGGATGGTGGCCTTTTTGTCAATCCCATAAATCTGGCAGAATTTGTCGTCATGCTTGGTTCCCATCCCCGTATCAATGAGGATGTTGTATTTCTTTGTAACGATTAGGGGGCAATGGAGGGATAATTGGATTCTGTTTCGTTCGTCAGGCGAAAATGTCTTTTCCCAGAGGACACGGGGCACAATCCCGAATACCGCTCCGCCATCGAGAGAAAAGGTGCCATCGGTAACAGGGTAGATTTCAATTTTGCCAAATTTCATCTTGTGGTTCCCGAAAAATGAAAGGGATTGCATTTAATTTTAAAAAAGGTATTATATAGCATCTGGAGTCCCAGTCAACACAAAGATTCTTTCATTGAGAGATTTACATGAGACCTTACGGCAACTTAAAGTTTTAAATGCCTATGGTAGGAGCCGTCTCCTGACGGCGATGGACATACCAACCGACGAGCAAGCTCCGGTCGCCAACAGGAGTTGACTCCTACCAAAAATTTTGAGAGAAAGATTGCTTCACTTCGTTCGCAATGACATGAAAGGGATTGCTTCGCTGTCGCTCGCAACGACAAATTAAAAGAGATATTTTTGGTTAAGGAGTAGCCACAATGCATCTTTTTAGTACCCTTATTGACAACTGCGTGGGAAAACTGTTCATCGCAGCCGTTCTGGGTGGAATTATTGGTTGGGAACGGGAGCGTCGGGGACGGCCGGCAGGATTGAGGACACACATCCTGGTTTGCATTGGCGTAACCTTGATGATGGTAGTCTCTGAACATATCTTTGAAAGATACAAGACATTTGCCGCCGATTCCATTATCCGTGTTGATCCCGCCAGGATTGCCGCACAGGTGGTAACGGGTATTGGTTTTTTGGGCGCAGGCACCATTATGCGATTCAGAACGACAGTGCGGGGTCTGACAACCGCAGCGTCACTGTGGGTCGTGGCAGGTATTGGTTTAGCGATAGGAAGCAGTTGTTATATGCCGGCAATAATTACAACCATCCTTGCCATTATTGCATTGTTGTGGCTGCCCCGTTTTGAGCGGGATATTAAACGGGACAAATATAAAACACTTCGGTTATGTATCTCAGGTTCTGAACCAAATTTCTCATCTATTCTCGATATATTAAAAAACAATTCCATGGAATTTCAATTTTACGGATTTGAAAAAGACCTTGTGAAGAATGAGGTGTTGTACAATATCAATGTCAGGTACAAGGATGAATCATCGGTTCCAAAAGTTTCCGATGAAATTGCACGGTCAATCAAAGAGGTGCAAAGGCTCGGCTGGGAGTAATCACGTTGGGATTGTCTAACTATTTATATAATAAACATTTGACAATGTATAGCCTATTTGATATATTTCCCTGAAATGTCGGTTGAATTAAATGTGGTGTTCATAACAGTTACGCCAATTAACGTAGGACAATAATCTAATTTAACGATAACCATTTTCACGGGAGACTCAATAATGATAAAGAATCTAGTATCGCCATTCAAAATTTCAGTACTAATGGCAGTATTAGCTTCTGGAAGCTTATTTGGATGTTCCAAGGCAGATATGCCTGATGAGGTTATTAGCGCATATCAGAAAGCCATCCTCATAAACCCGGCCCTGGCCGAGGCGCATTACAACTTGGGAATGGCCTATAACAACCGCACTATGATTGATGAGTCTATTATAGAACTCAAAAAAGCTACAGAGATTAATCCCGGCTATATGGAAGCGCTGTACCAACTCGGTTTGCTTTACGCTGAAAAAGGCCTTTTGGACGATGCAATAACTGCGCTTTTGTCCGTAACACAACTGTACCCCGGCAACGAACCAGCCCACAGTAAACTCGGCGATATTTACACCTCAAAAGGGATGTTTTATGAGGCCATTCAGGAGTACAAAAAATCAATAGAAATCAACCCTCAAAATGCGGTAGTCCTCTATAATCTGGGAATGGCGCACGCAGGAGAGAAAACGACAGATGCGGCTATTCAGGCATTCAAAAAGGCTATCGAGATTAATCCGAATTACGGGGATGCCCATTTTGGCCTCGGCCAAATCTATCTGGATAAAAAACAACTGGACGCGGCGCTCGATGAATTTAAAAAGATCGTTGACATTAATCCTCATCATGAGATGGCGTTTTATCATCTTGGTCTGACATACTATGCAAAAGGCAACTCAGTAAATGCCATGGACGCTTACAAAAAATCCATAGAAATTAATCCTAAAAATGCTCAAGTACACTATAACCTTGGTATTGTTTATTCTGACGAAAAATTATTTGACAAGGCTATCGATGAATTCAGCGCTGTTATAAAACTCGACAAGAAAAATGCCGAAGCACATTATAGACTTGGTAAGGCATACGCCGATAAGCGGATAATCATGAATGCCTTAACCACAGTACAAAAGGCGGCAGCAGCCCATTATAATATCCAGAACCCCTATTCTGATAAAAGGGCGCTCGATGAGGCAATTACCGCACTTCAAAAGGCCATCGAAATAAATCCTTATAACCCCGCAGTATATTTTGATCTCGGAAGCGCATATTCCCAGAGCAAAATCCTCGATGAAGCGGCAAACGCACTCGAAGAGATGATTAAAATTGACCCTAATTTCGCAAAAGCACATTGTGGATTAGGTGTTATTTATGAGAGAAAAGGTATGAAAGAAGAGGCGCAACGGGAATTTGCAATTTATCAAAAATTGGTGGGAGGATGTAGGAAATAACGACTATTTTTGCCTGCTTTCCTGGTTAGTTTTAAGAGTTAGAAGCGCTTCAATATTAGTTATCGCCAGGACTTTTCACATTTTCGACCTCAAATCCATCGACTCGTATTTTTCCCGTTTGTAATCACACATCTGTTGTCAAAAAAGTATCTGTTAAAACACCATGTTATCAGTTAAGGCAGGAAACTATCACCCATCTCTTGAAAATGCGTTTATAGATACCATACAAACGTTAAAAAGAGATGACCCTTTAACATCCCTTGCTGTTGTAGCGCCGTCGAACTGGATGATAAAGAGACTTCAGGAACGGCTGGTTCAGGAACATGACACCGCTTATTTGAATATTTCTTTTACGAACTTCTTTGTCCTTGCCCGTGAGATATGCAGTCGTTCCGGAATTGAAGTAGGTCACATTATTCAACAACCGGTTATTTACGAACACATCATCGCCGGACTTTTGAAACAGGATGTATCCCGGAATGCACTCTTTAAAAATGTACAGTCCCTGCCAGCCCTTGCAAGGGCATTATTTCAGGTTGTCCAGGATTTTTCTGACGCAGATGTCTGTATAGATGATTTAAAAGAAATTCTTCGGGAGGGTTTTATTGAAGATACGGATATGCAAAAACTCTCGGGTGTTATCCAACTCTATGATAGTTTTAAACAAAAATTAAAAACCTTAAACATATCGCATTACTCGGACGTCTATCACAAAGCCACGCCCTGTGTGGCCAACTCTGAATATCTCAAGGGTTTTAAACACATTTTGGCTTATGGATTTTACGATTTGACGGGTGTTGAGCAGGATTTTTTTAGAGAAATATTCAGATCACATTCCACCATCTTTTTCTTGCCCTATGTAAAAAACCACCCCGCTTTTTCTTATGTAAAACCATTTTTTGAATCTTTTGTGCTGGGACTGGCGCACGAGAGAGAAGAGATGTCTTCTGATAAAGAAGGCGGATTCTCATACATCTTGAATCCCAAACACCACGAAGAACACGAAATATCCGCTTCATTACAGACCCAAAATGCCGATATTCACGTTTTCAATGTCTCTGGTAAAAGAGACGAGGTTTGGACTGTTACCAAAGAAATCCAGAAGCTGTTGGACGCGGGGTATACGTTTAATGAAATTGGCGTGGTTGCAAGGGCACTGGAACCTTATACGGATGATATAAAAAAAATATTTCAGGAAAGTTTTATCCCTTTTGTAACCTGCGCACAGGAGTCCATGGGAAGATACCCTCTGCTAAAAGTTATCCAACAAATCCTCCTGCTGAAACGGGAAAATTATTATCGGCCTATGGTTATTGAATTATTGAAATCGCCATACTTCAACATATCGTCCGGCAATTGTCAAAAGGTTACCCCGCGTCCGGATCTCTGGGATATCCTGAGCCGGAGATTGGGTATTCGCGGCGATATCACATGCTGGTTATCAAGGCTTAAACAATACCGGGTTGTGTCTTTTGATGATTCTGCGGGGGAAGAGGCGGAAAAGAACAACCGTATCCCTATTGAACAGGTTGAATTCCTTGAAAATATCCTGAATTCACTATCACAAGATATCGCATCCCTTCCGGAAAAAGGTTCCTGGTCAATGATG
This sequence comes from Planctomycetota bacterium, assembly GCA_023261465.1. Taxonomy (GTDB): domain Bacteria; phylum Planctomycetota; class Brocadiia; order Brocadiales; family Brocadiaceae; genus JAHFOW01. The sequence goes on along the minus strand of JAHFOW010000097.1, from coordinate 4,963 downwards.
AGTGAAAAAATAACACAATTTCTTCAAAAACACACCCGTATCCCATCAGAAAACATGGACACCGAAGACCGTGACAGAGACCGTACAATTATGGGAAAGTTATGGGAACTCCTGCGTACTCTGCATACCCTGGATTGCCTGGAAGAGGAAGTCACCCTTGATCAATGTATAGATACCTTTATTGAGGCATGCCAACAGGAAGGCATACTGATGGGACTGGAGAATAAAAGAGGGGTAAAGGTATTCGATGCCATGTCGGCGCGGGGTATCCCTTTCCGTGTCCTGTTTGTGTTGGGACTCAACGAAAAGATATTTCCCCGTGCGATCTCAGAAGAACCATTTTTAAGGGACCACGTCCGCCGCAGGCTTACTGAGGTGCTGGGGAATGTTATCCCGGAAAAGCTCAGGGGGTATGAAGAAGAACGTCTCCTCTTTTCTTTTTTGTTGAACGCTGCGCAGGAACGGCTCTACCTCCTCTATGAGCGTTCTGATGAAGCAGGAAAACCGAAGGTGCCATCACATTACCTCATGGATATTTTCCAGAGCCTCAAAGAGACCTCTCCTCAGGAAAAGCATACTCGTGAAAAGTCTGCGTACGAAGAGTATATTCCACGCGGTATCAAAGAAAAACTCGGCAACAGAGAATTATCTCTGCTTACACCCGGTGAGATCGGAATTTATTTGGCTCTTGAAAGAATAGATTCAACCGATTTTTCAAAGGCATTCGGGAAGAGCGGGCGTATCCTTGAACATGCACAGTCTGCCTTAAACTCCCTGGAAAGTTATAATTACCAATTAACAGCATACGACGGTATCGTAGGCGACATATCGCAATGGTGGGAGGAATGGATACGTCATGGTGTTAGTCCAACTGCCTTATCAACGTATGGGGTTTGTCCATTTAAGTTTTTCATGGAAAGGGCGCTTGGACTGGAATCCCTGGAAGAACCTGAAAGGGTCGATGAAATGCCGTCTGTGGATATAGGGAACCTGTATCACAACATACTCCGTGAGTTCTATTGTACCCTGATTGAGAAAAAATATTTTTCCACAAAACATACGTCAGTAAATCCTTTGGATATATTAAGAACTATTGCCCAAAAACATTTTACCGATATAGAAAAACAAGTCCCCATCCCCTATCCCATTATATGGGAGATTAAGAAAGAAGAGATAGTGGCTTTTCTTGGTCAGTTCATTATCCGGGACATTGAACGCATAGAACAGTCGGGGTTCATTCCCACATATCTGGAAAAAACTGCAAGGCACAATCTTAACTATGAATTGCCTGATAAGAAAATAATGGAGGTAATGTTAAAGGGAAAGATAGACCGTATAGACATAAAGACCACAGGAAGTACCGTTCATTTTCAGGTAATAGATTACAAATCAGGAAGGTATTTGAAGGAAAACCTTATAAAATCGGCCATCCGTGGCCAAAAATTCCAACTCCCCTTTTACATCCTTATGGCAGAACATCTCCTGACGGGAGAAATCAGGAATGGCCGTATTTCTCAGAGCCAGGCACAATTACATAAGGCATCCCTTGTCTACATTACACAAAATATGAGTGATGAGGCTATACCTGAAGAAACTATCACAGAAGATGCGTGGAAAGATCATGGAGAACAATGTTGGGAGACGTTACAAGAATTTTTACACTCTATTCGTGACGGCTTATTCCCCACGATGCCAGGAGAGGATATGCAAAAGTGTGAATGGTGTGAATTTAGTACTATCTGCAGAAGAAGCTTTCCGCCCATGAGATTCAGACTGGAGCACGACATAAGATTGAAAACCTATCGTGAAATTATTAAACGGGATATCAAAAAAATCTGAATAAGGAACACATCCAGTGAATGAACTTATTGAATCCTATATAAATTACCTCGTTGTTGAATGCGGTTTATCCAGAAATACCACGATGAGTTACCATCGCGACCTGAAAACCTTTGTGGAATTCCTGACCTCTAAAGACATACAAACATTTCACGACGTCCGTCCTGATACCATTACAAGTTTTATTATCTCCGAAAAGCAGCGTGGATTAGCCATCAACTCCATTACCCGTGCCATCGTATCTATTCGCATGTTATACAAATTCTTGCTCTCTGAGGGAAAGTTGCAGAAGAACCCCCTTGTTTCAATTGATTCGCCAAAGCTCTGGAAAAAGCTGCCGGAGGTTATTCCTATTCATAAAATAGACGACCTGCTTGCCGTGCCTAATGTAAAAACCAAATTAGGGATCAGGAACAAGGCCATTCTGGAACTCATGTATGCAACCGGCGCAAGGGTATCCGAGGTTTCAGCAATTCAGTTAGACTGGGTCAATCTCGAATACGGTTATGTGAAATGCCGCGGTAAAGGCTCAAAGGAACGCATTGTTCCTCTCGGGAAAAAGGCCATTGAATCCATTAAAAATTATTTGACAACAGCACGGCCAAAGATAAAAGGCAGTCAGGATAGCCACAATCTTTTTCTTTCAAAGACAGGAAAGCACCTTCGACGTGAGAATATTTGGATGGTCGTAAAGAAGTGCGCCCTGAAGGCAGGCATTCATGAACATGTATCGCCCCATAAATTGCGTCATTCGTTCGCCACTCATTTGTTGGAAAATGGTGCAGACCTCCGTTCTGTACAAGAAATGCTGGGGCATGTGAACGTCTCCACCACCCAGATTTATACCCACGTAAGTAAACACCATCTCAAGGCAGTACACCGCCAATTCCACCCAAGGGGCTGATGTGGCGAGGACTGTTTATTTTCAGGTAAAAAGACCAAAGGGCTTGTATAAAGAAGCCCAAGTCGACGCTCTGTACACGTCAGACTAAGAAGTAGGGCCGTTACAAAGCCTTGTTTTATGTGTTGCGCATTCCCATGTTCTGCGTGGGAATGACGAGCGAGAAGAAGCTTAGCTTGAGGCATATGAGGCAACGCCCCGGATAAGAGCACAACATGCTTTAAGCCCTGAAAGGGTGAAAAGAAAGAAAATTCCAAAGTCTAGATAGTGTACATTTTGTACATTCGTGTTAATTCAAAACATCGTCTTTATCCCGTATATCCTTTTTAGTTTAGCATGTGTCACTTATGCAACACTTTTTGTGCTTTTTTCCGCTGCTGCATGGGCAGGGGCTGTTGCGTCCGATCTTTAGTTTCCGCACAGATTGTTCTACAATCTCTTCGTATGGAGATTGTAGATGGTTGCTATCTCTTGCGCAGAGAGCAAATCGGTTCGTGGCAATCCAATACACCTTATTGTCAACGCGGTAGACAACTACCCGCAGTTCCTTCTCTGTCCGGGTGACTCCGGGAGTGCCAGGCAATACCATGGCATCGTAAAAACGATGCCGCCGGGTTTGACTGTATTGGATTTTATGCAGGTCTTTTTTGTATTTTCCCTGATACGACAGACAAAGGACTTTCCTTCCGTACTTTATCTGATATCAGTAGTGCTCGATTTCATTAATGGATAACGCTGGTGGTTAAATATAGTGAAAAGTAAAACTTCTAGGTCTTATTTATTTCAGCTATAAACTTGTTTATTGCTGCTATTCAAAAGTTTACGTTTTTATAATTATTTTTCTAATTATTTTATAGATATGATGCAAGTAATTGTGGTTTAGAAAGATAAGTGCTTTTCTAAAAAATACGTTTTTGTGCTTGCTTTTGAGGTGTTAGAAAGTATAATTGCTTGAGTACTTGATTAAGAGAAAAAGTAAAAATAGTGAGACAGAAAAATAATTTTAATTTTCTCTTGATTTTTATGAAAAGTGAAATATAATATTAAATCTCTGAAGTGTGGTAAAAGTGTTCTTTTAAAATTTAGAAGTCAAATGCGTGCGAGTAGCAAAAAACTCAAAAGTCAATTTTGAGGTAGTAGTAAAAAAAGTTAAGATTGTCAGGCGTAAAGCATGACACCTTTATAATTAATTATGAAGGGTATGATCTTGGCTCAGAACGAACGCTGGCGGCGTGGATTAGGCATGCAAGTCGAACGAGGGAGTGTTTCGAAAGGAATACAAACCGAGTGGCGTAAGGGTGAGTAATGCATTGATAACATACCTTTGAGATGGGGATAACAACGTTTCGAGCAATCGAAGCTACCGAAAGGGTTGCTAATACCCAATAAAGCTATTGATGCTGTGGTATTGATAGCCAAAGCTAGGAATCGAAAGATTCCCTGTGCTTGGAGAGGGGTTAATGTCCTATCAGCTAGTTGGTAAGGTAAAGGCTTACCAAGGCTAAGACGGGTAGCCGGCCTGAGAGGGTGGTCGGCCACATTGGGACTGAGACACTGCCCAGACTCCTACGGGAGGCTGCAGTCGAGGATCTTTCGCAATGCCCGAAAGGGTGACGAAGCGACGCCGCGTGTGGGAAGAAGGCCTTCGGGTTGTAAACCACTGTTGGGAGTTAGGAAGTGTGGGAGTGTTAATAGCGCTTCCACTTGACTAAAGCTCCAGAGGAAGCCACGGCTAACTCTGTGCCAGCAGCCGCGGTAATACAGAGGCGGCAAGCGTTGTTCGGAATTATTGGGCGTAAAGAGCACGTAGGCGGCTCTGTAAGTCAGCTGTGAAAGCCTTCTGCTTAACGGAAGAACAGCAGTTGAAACTACAGGGCTTGAGTGCGGGAGGGGAGAGTGGAACTTCTGGTGGAGCGGTGAAATGCGTAGATATCAGAAGGAACGCCGGCGGCGAAAGCGGCTCTCTGGTCCGCAACTGACGCTGAGTGTGCGAAAGCTAGGGGAGCAAACGGGATTAGATACCCCGGTAGTCCTAGCCGTAAACGATGGGTACTAAGTAGAGGGGTCTTGGTTATCTCTCTGCCGGAGCTAACGCATTAAGTACCCCGCCTGGGGAGTACGGCCGCAAGGCTAAAACTCAAAAGAATTGACGGGGGCTCGCACAAGCGGTGGAGCATGTGGCTTAATTCGATGCAACGCGAAGAACCTTACCGGGGTTTGACA
>JAHFOW010000245.1 GCA_023261465.1 Planctomycetota bacterium | reverse complement strand
AAAAGGCATGGATATAACCGTCCGTATTTTCCAACTCACAATGCTTCCCCTTCGGATGAAATTTAGTAAGTATGGTTAACAAGAACTCAGGGGATTTGTAAGGCGTCTCCCGTTCAAACACCCTGTGTGTGCCTTCTTCAAGGCCAAATGCCCCCACGACCACATCTGCCCGTGTGTGTTTGCTCTCACTGTAGACCGTCACTTTATGTGTATCAATTTCAACATCAGTCACCTTGCTCCGGATAACAACAGCTCCGGCTTCCTTTGCCTTCTGCAAGAGGTAGGCGTCAAATTGTACCCTGCGAAGGGCATAAGAAATTTCACCTTCTCCGTCAAGTTTTATCACATCTCCGTTTGTGTGGAGATAATAGCCGCCCACCTCTCTTTTTACCAGATGCCAGGGAAAGGGAATACCAAGTTTATCCCCGATAATATGCTCAATAGGTTGTGAAAGGACGCCGGCGCATTCGTTGTGTTCAATACCACCTTCGAAATCCTTCAGTTCATAGATGATAACCTCTATATCTATATTCCGTTTCTTTGCTAGATTTTTAAGGGCAATTGCACAACTTGCACCTGCCGGTCCGCCACCAATGATGACAACCGTCTGTCCATTTTTCAGGGGTCCCAATTCTCGTTCTCGTAAGGATTCCGGTCTTTGAGAAATCATTAACCGGATGAGATGCTTTATACAATTATATTCCTGCCGGATAAGGGCAGAAAAAAGAGTGGGGAACAAGGTGATGTGCAAACGCGGATTAATAACCTTCCTGAAAATATCCTTATATTTGGCATTGCCAGTAACCATATTCCACAGGATATTATTGATCTGGATGGATTCCCACGCATCCGGGTGACTGGTAAGATGGTCGATCTGCGCATTCACCAGTTGCCTTCTCGATGTCGTATAATCATGGATAGAAAAAATAAGATTCCCGAAAAAGTTATCCTGTGCAAGCAGTTTTAAAGCAGGCTTAAAATACCCATACCGAAGCGCCTCCTCAGAAACCCCGCCTTTGAAGACTGCCTCTGCGGCAAGCCGTGCAGTATCAAAAGCAGACTCAATACCACTCTTGTAGGTGCGTGAAATGCTGCCATCTCCGATGATCACCAGTCTGTTGCTATAAGGATGAGATGCATGAGAAATGGGGATTTTCGGGAAACAGATGCAGAGGTTTTTAGGCAACAACCAGCCTTCCGGAAGGAATTCTTTTACCTTAGGGTGTTTCAAAAATTCTATGAGGTGAGCCTTTGTTATGTCCTCTTTACCTACCAGAGAGACGGTAACATAGTCCACCTTGGGAATAAAGGCGGCAAATTTAATTTGTTTTATGCCCAGGGCAAAGACATAAATGGTGTTACGAAAACGTTCCTGAATAAATGCGCGTCCCAAATAAAGCTCTGCATTGCAGGTTCGTACTGATGGAGGCTCACGATATCCGAATTCTTTGCCCACGATTCTCTTGATAAGAGCGGTATTCAATCCAAACGCCCCTACCACAAGGTGCGCTGACATCTTTTTTCTTGTTTCTGCTTCCTTATAAACAATATTTACTAAATCGTGAGGATCTTTAGGTAGCTCTATTTCTTCAACAACGGCGGGAACAACTTTTACCCCTTGCGATTCGGCATGCCTTAACAAAAAATCATCGAAGCTGATATTTGCCGTTAAATCTGAAAACCGGGGACCGTTACCCCGAAAGACCGTTATAATTCTTGGTTTGTGCCCACGCTCAGGGTGGCGCAGGTGGATACCACGTTCCTGCGTCTGCATGTAATAGCCGTCAATTTCCTGTTGAGCGCGTGTCTTTGGAAGCACAATTCCCTCTGACTCCATCTTCTGTATGAGCGTCTCAGACAGTACCCCTGCGCACATATTACAACCGACAGGACCCTTCTGTATAAAATCGCGCCCATCAAGAATGGTAACGTTAACTTTTCTTCCATAGCGTTGGGCATAGTTCAGGGCGAAATGGGAAAAAAAGCTCCCCGCCGGCCCACCGCCGATTACCATAATGTTCGCATTGTCTTGAAGAGGAATCTTCATTTTTTTTCTTACTCATGAAAGGAACAAGGCATGTTGCACAGTATACTTTTTCCGAAATGCTATCTTTAAAGAATGTCAAATAACGAATTTTTTTCATTCAAAATACATCATTCGGTGTTCATAAGAAAGAATTGGTGCGGTTATGTTGCGCTAGGGTTTCTTTTGTTCTGTGAGATACTTCTTGATTGCTAATTGGGCAATCGCAAATTCCTCTATTTTTCTTACCCTCTGAAGCACGTGGTGCCAATCTTCTTCAGAACCGCAAGAACCATCTTCCCTCATCTTCTTTTCCAGTTTTTTCAGGTCTAACTCTAACAAATCAAGCCTGCTTTTCAGGTCTTTCATAATGATCTCCGTTTATTCACAATTTTTATTTGAGTTTTTCTTTAATAACTTTGCGTCTCTGCGGTGAGTTATTATTTATGGAATTTTGTTTGTGGCTTTATCATTCTCGCTACCCAGTGAAAACTCGTTTTTTGCTTTATCCAGCCAGCCCTTTGCCGTGTATGCAATGCCAAGCTTCTGGTGTATTTCTTTATCCCCGGGTTTGAAGGTCAATGCCTTTCCAAACTCATTGATTGCGTTATCAATCTGACCCTGTGAAAACAAGGAAAACCCAAGGTTGTAATGAATTGCGGCCATTTGTTTCGTCCTGCTTCCGGGAATAAGTTCAAGCGCCTTCTGGTATTCGGGAATCGCTTCACCATGCAGTCCTTTGCACCGGTAGGCATAGCCAAGGTTGTAATGCGCCTCGGCAAAATTCGGATTCTGGGTGACAGCCGTCTGGAATGAACAGATAGCTTCATCAATCAAACCCAGGTCGCGGTATACCAACCCCTGATAATAATATACCTCCGGATAATTTTTATCCTTCTCGACTATCTTTGAATATGCAGCCAAGGCCTCGGTATATTTCCCCTCATTCCCGCAATTCAGGGCAAACTGAAACAGGTCATTATTATTCATCGTCTTGAGCTTTTCGTTGATCTGTTGCGTGTCGTATTGTTGCGAAGTTGATAAGTCCTTATGAGTTTCATCATCAATGCCTGCAGACTTATAAACAATCCCTGCCCTGGGAGATGGCATATCATCCTTGCTGCAACCTGTGAGAGATGATACAAGAATACACCCAAGAAAGGGCACAATATACCTTTTCATAATAAAAAAACCTTTCTCATCGCATAAAATGCACATTGATTATCTAAATTACATTAACAATATCAGGGTAAAGCAATCAGAGAAAATTTGCAAGGGAAATGAGGATTACGAATTGACAATTCATCTTTTACTGAGACAAAATAGCCCAGATACGGCACTGCCCCCCCGATCCACCTTCAATCTTAATGGGGGCTATAATGAGTGTCGCTCCTTTCGGTGGTAATGCATCGAGATTTGCCACATTTTCAAGAATGAATTTCCCTGCGCCATTTATCACATGATGTACC
>JAHFOW010000244.1 GCA_023261465.1 Planctomycetota bacterium | reverse complement strand
GCATGTCTGCGGTAAAGCCACCACCCTGAATCATAAATCCCTTAATCACCCGATGAAATATGGTGCCATTGTAAAATCCGTCACGGACATACTGGAGAAAATTTTCCACGGTCTTTGGCGCTGATGTAGAATCGAGTTCCAGCACGATAACGCCACGATTAGTCTCCAGTTGAACACGGGGGTTTGAAGTATCTGCCCATGATACTTGTACTACGCAAAACAAGGCAATAATAAGCACACCAAAACACTTTTTCACGATCTTTCTCCCTTACAATAAATTTTCTTCCGGTCCGTTCGCATTAATCTTTTAGAACTCTAAAAAGTTTGCCATATTACGAATTTCATATAAGTCTTGATATTCCAAAGTATTTTAATTCGTAACCATTCAGTGAAAATATTTTAAATTTTATTTGACAGGGAATTTGTGCAAAACAGGTAATCTGTTTTGTAGGGAGTATGGAGGGTATAGAGAATGCCTTCCTGCCTTCTATGATGTCTTTGGGTGTGTAGATGGTGGGTCTGGGTCTTCAACAATTTTTCGAGCCTTAGAAAGTGATAGAACGCAAAAAATATGGGTAAAAAAGCCTGTGATATAATAGCCGCAGTAGATAATTTGAGGCTATTTATACAGGTGTTATCCATTGAAGATAAACAACATAGACATTGGTGTTGCCCTCAAGAAAGTAGAGACACTTCTTTCTGAAGAGAAAGGGTTGTCGCCAGCCATGAGGTCAATGGTTGAGTTGTTGGTATTACTCATAACACTCCTGGCGAGCCGTTTAAACCGGAACAGTCGTAATAGCAGCAAGCCGCCATCAAGCGATCCAAATCGCAGGAAAGAACGCAAGGTGAAAGGGGACAGGAAGGCGGGCGGGCAAAAAGGCCGGGTGGGTGTGACGCTCGAAAAGGTTGACAAACCTGATAAAGTGGAAGTAATTAAGATTGACCGGAGGAAGTTGCCGCGTGGTGAATATAAGGAGGCGGGTTACGAATCACGTCAGGTATTTGATATTGATATTTCAAGAGTCGTAACGGAGTATCAGGCAGAAGTACTTGAGGACAATAAAGGGAAGCGATTTGTTGCGCCTTTTCCGGAAGGGGTAGCAAAGGCTGTGCAGTATGGAAGGAGTGTGAAAGAGCATTCAGTATACATGTCGCAGTATCAATTGATTCCCTACAAGAGAGTACAAGGGTATTTCAGAGAGCAGGTGGGGATACCGGTGAGCGAGGGTTCCATTTACCACTTTAATGAGGAAGCCTATGAGTTATTGGAAACCTTTGAGGGGAAAGTCAAAGCAGAACTTGCCACATCAGAAGTGTTGCATGTAGATGAGACGGGCATTAATAAGAATGGGGATAAATACTGGTTGCATAGTGCATCCAATAATTTATGGACGCACTTTTTCCCTCATGAAAGACGGGGGACAGAGGCGATGGATAGCATAGGGATATTACCCAAATTTAAGGGGATTCTTTGTCACGACCATTGGAAGCCGTATTATACATACAACTGTACCCATGCGCTCTGTAATGCGCACCACCTGAGAGAATTGGAGGGGGTGTGGGAAGAGGACAAGCAGCAGTGGGCAAAAGAAATGAAAACATTGCTCGAAGAGATGAATTGCGCAGTGAAGGATGCGGGGGGTTTGTTAGAAGCCAGTGAATCGGAAAAATACCGGCAGAGGTACAGGGCAATAGTAAAAAATGCAGAAGCAGAATGTCCTGCGCCTGATGAAACGAACCGAAAAGGAAAAAGGGGAAGAGTGAAAAGGACAAAAGCCCGGAATCTTCTGGAGCGGTTAATAGAGTATGAGGATGATGTACTCAGATTTATGGATAACAAAAACGTCCCCTTTACGAATAATTTAGGTGAAAACGATATCAGGATGACAAAGGTTCAGCAGAAAATATCGGGCTGTTTCCGTTCTCTGGATGGCGCTAAGATTTTCTGTCGTATTCGTAGTTATCTCTCTACCTGTCGAAAACAAGGGGTAAGTTCGAGCCTTGCCTTAAAGATGCTATTTCGGGGTGAATTGCCCGATTTTGCTTGCTCTTAGCGGTAGCAGGTAAAAATACGATGAGTAATTACAATTTAAGATATTTTTGACCCTTGTGCAAGATATTCCAGTACCTTTTCTGATAAGTGGGTTATCGTGTCTTGTGTAGATGCACGAATCCAATGAATATCTGAAAAACTTCGAAACCAGGTCATTTGCCGTTTTGCAAACCGGCGGGTTCTTTGCTTAATTTCATCAATAACCTCTTCAAAGGTATACTTGCCCTGTAAAAAATCTATAACTTCTTTATATCCAAGCGCCTGTGATGCCTGTTTACTTAATCCTGCCGAATTGTCGAGCAATGTACGTACTTCATCGATAAGTCCGCGCTGAATCATGCGGTCTACCCGCGCTTCAATACGTTTGTATAAAATATCGCGGTCGTAATCAATGGCAACTATGGCGCAATCATAATCAGGGTTTTTATGGCCGAATTGGGTTTGGAACGAAGATATCCGCCTGCCTGTTATTTTATAAACCTCAAGTGCGCGAATAACCCGCTTCAAATCATTATAATGTAACCGGGTCGCTGTTTCCGGATCTATATCGGTAAGCATCTGATGAAGGTAGCACAGGCCGCGTTCAGAAGCAAGAGACTTTAAGTGTTCACGATATTCCCAGTCTGCGGCTGGCCCTTCAAATAGGCCGTTAATAATAGCCTTCAGATAGAGCGCCGTTCCACCCACAACAAGAAAAGGTTTACCCTGCTGGTATAAATTATTGACAATACCGTTAAAATCTTTGGCGTACCTTCCAACACTGTATTCTTCCCAGGGTTCAACAACATCGATCAAATGGTGCGGTATTTTTGTTCGTATTTCAGAAGGTGGTTTCTCGGTGCCAATATCCATACCCCGATAGACAAGCATTGAATCTGCCGAGACAATTTCCGCATTGGTACATTCTGCAATTTCAACGGCTATATCTGTTTTGCCACAAGCCGTCGGGCCTGTCAGTATCCAGAGAGGGATCGTCATACGATGTTTTTAAGTATATAAAAACTATAATTGGTAAAATTTATAAAAAAACAACAAAGAATGAGTTGTTATTCAAAAGTTTAAACGGTCATGAATTTTGATATACAGGATGGTAGCCAGACAAACTTGTTTGTCTGCGCCTGTTAATGAATAGAGATGCACTGGATTTGCATGTGGGATGTGTAGAGACGCAGGATTTTGCGTCTCTACTTCCTTTCAATGAAAGAATTTCTTTACTTTTTGCCCTTGCTTTTACCTGCCGCCTTTGCTTTTGGCGCAGCTTTGGGTTTTGCTTTTATGGCCGTTTTGGCCTTTGTTGTCTTCTCTTTTCCCATGAGGATCTGTTCCGCTGCTTCGCTGTCGATATCCATGATATATTTGATACCGGTTACTTCTGCGGCTTCACGGGTCAGGGTTGTTATATCATCTCTTGTCAAATGTTCCAATGCGAACTTCCTTGAGCCGCACA
>JAHFOW010000243.1 GCA_023261465.1 Planctomycetota bacterium | reverse complement strand
TGGCTGGACATTCACATTGGGCGAGTATAAAGCACAAAAAGGGTGCTACTGATGCCAAAAAGGGTAAAGCGTATTCAAAGGTAGCGCGTATGATTACGGTGGCTGCCAAAAGAGGCGGCGGCGATCCGGGAATGAATCCAAGGTTACAGCTTGCCATAAGTAAGGCGCGCGCGGTGAATATGCCGAAGGATAATATAGAGCGCGCTATCCAGAAAGGTACGGGAGCCAGTGGGAGCGAAGGCGACTTTTTTGAATGTATGTATGAAGGGTACGGTCCGGGCGGCACGGCGTTTATGGTAGAAATTGTGACGGACAATAAGAATAGAACTGCGCCGGAAATAAGAAAGATATTTGAGCGGTTTGGCGGGAATCTGGGTGAAGCTGGCTGTGTATCGTGGATGTTTGAAAAGAAGGGGCTTATAATTATAAATAACAAGGACATCAATGAAGATGAACTCATGCTGTTAGTGTTGGACGCGGGGTCAGAGGATTTGCAAAAGGTGGGGGACACTTTTCATGTTATCTGTCCGCAAACAGAGTTAGACGCCGTTAAAAAGGCTATCGAGAGCAAAAATATAATAGTTGAAACTGCAGAAATAACCTGGATGCCAAAGACGAACATAGATATTGATGAGGCAGCAGGCCGTAAAGTGTTGGCGCTTATGGAAACCCTCGAAGATCACGATGATGTGCAGAATATATATTCCAACTTTAATCTCCCACAAGCAATCCTTGCAGAAGTACAATCGGCAAAGTAACCGCCTTGATGTATAGGAATTTTAATACAGATCATAGAGCGGGTCGTTTATCCCTATAATCGTTTGCACAAATCAAATGGTTTAAGCAGTTTAAACGGTTTAAACTGCTTATTGCCGACCAGAGATCAGCGCTACAATATAAAGTCGCCGAAGGCTTAATTTAATGTGTAGGAATTTCAAAGTTTGTTGTAGGGCAACCCTTTAGGGTTGCACGTGGCAAGGCTAAAGCCTCGCCCTACGTGTGATTGCGAAAAAAGTCGCCGAAGGCCTGATTTATCTTAGGTATTTTTGTGTGTACTGAAGATTTTGTTGCGGTTGTTCTACGGGGGTAATATCTGCTATTTTATGGGTTTTTGTGTGCTTCTTTTCGACATGGAGTAACTCAAGTACCTGTTCTCCATCGAGGACTTCTTCCTCTTCAAGCCTCTTAGCCAGCATATTCAGCTTGTCCCTGTTGTCGGTGAGGAGTTTTCTGACCTTTTCATGGCTTTCTGTAATGATGCGGGACACCTCTTCGTCAATAATTACAGCAGTTTTTTCGCTGTATTCCTTTTCCTGAACGAGATCGTGTCCAAGGAAGATATTTCCCGATTGTCTGCCGAAGGTTTGAGGCCCGACTTTCTTACTCATGCCGAATCTGCATACATAATTCCGGGCGAGTTGTGAAACCTTTTCCAGATCATTCTGCGCACCAGTCGATATTTCATTTAAAATTAACTCTTCAGCCGCACGCCCACCCAGGAGAACACAGAGCATATCAAGAATTTCTGATTCACTGGTTAAGTATTTATCCTCCGTTGGCAGCTGCATGGTATAACCAAGCGCAGCAGCTCCCCGGGGAATAATTGAAACTTTATGAACGGGATCGGTATTGGGCAACAGGGCTGCTACCAGGGTGTGGCCTGATTCGTGGAATGCGACCGTCTTTTTTTCCTTATCGCTCATGATCCTGCTTTTTCTTTCAGGCCCTGCGAGTACTCTGTCAATTGCAGATTCCAACTCCTCCATGCCTACGGAGTCCTTATTATGCCGCGCAGCAAGGAGGGCCGCCTCGTTAACAACATTTGCCAGATCCGCCCCGGAAAAACCGGGCGTGCGTTTGGCGATAATTTTAAGATTAATATCGGAAGCCAGCTTAACGCCCCGTGCATGTACAGCAAGTATTGATTCACGTCCGGTAAGGTCTGGCCTATCAACCGTTATCTGTCGGTCAAAACGGCCTGGACGCAAAAGCGCGCCATCCAAAACATCGGGACGATTGGTTGCCGCAATAATGATAACGCCTTTCTGTGAATTGAAGCCGTCCATTTCGGCCAGGAGTTGGTTAAGTGTCTGTTCACGTTCGTCATGACCTCCGCCAAGTCCGGTGCCGCGCTGACGGCCAACGCTGTCAATTTCATCAATGAACACAATGCACGGCGCCTTTTCCTTCGCCTGTTCAAACATATCACGCACCCGGGCTGCGCCCATACCGACGAACATTTCTACGAAATCCGAACCGCTGATCGAAAAAAAAGCGACCCCTGCTTCCCCGGCAACGGCTTTTGCCAGAAGTGTTTTACCCGTTCCCGGAGGGCCTATAAGGAGCACGCCTTTGGGGATTTTTCCGCCCAGTTTTTGAAACCGTTCCGGATAGGAAAGAAAGTCTATTATCTCTTTAAGTTCTTCTTTAGCCTCATCACATCCGGCGACATCGATAAAGGTTGTTTTCTGTGTTCCGCTATCGGAGTATAGTTTAACTTTTGCTTTCCCAAAGGACGAGAATGGCGAACCCATGCCGCCAACCTTCTTGAAGAGAAAAAACCATCCCAGGGTCATAATTCCAAATGGGAATACCCACCACATCAGGATGTTTTTCAGGAAATTACTTTCAACTGCCCCTTTAAATGGAATCTTTTGCGATTCGAGTTCGTTGACGAGTGTCATGTCCTGAATTGGCACCGTAACAAATGCGGCTTTTTCTTCTTTGTTGCCTTCCTGTGATATTTTCTTGTAATAACCCCGGATAAGGTCTGCGCCAACGGTACAGTCTGATATGAGGCCATTTTTCAGATAGAATCTGAATTTACTATAGGAAATTTCTTCTGCCCTCGGTGAAAAAAACATCTGGAGGATATACAAAACGGCAAGAAAGATCAGGATATATAAAATAGAGAATCGTGACTTTTTGGGCTTATTTTTTTTTAACATACGTATAAAAAAGCTTTAAATTTTTTAATGGTTGGTGTTTAAAATCTAAATTATAATTATAGTAGAAATGATTATTAAAGTCAAAATATTTCAAAATAGATTTAAGTTGATAATAGGCAAAAAGATAATATAATAGGGAAAGTCGGGGTGTAGCGCAGCTTGGCTAGCGCGCTTGAATGGGGTTCAAGAGGTCGTGGGTTCAAATCCCGCCACCCCGACCAATAAAACCAAGGGTTTCATCCATTCGACACATTTCTGTTTTCCACAAATGTAGTCAAATTGTAGTCAGCCTCTAATACTTGCACCCCGTCTCTCAGGCTATCAGGCCAATGGTGAGAATAGCGTTGCGTCATCGCATATCTTCACCCAATTCATTCCCTTCCCTCTAGGCTCCACAAAAAACATTCCGCTTAGAGCGAAGGCTTAACGCTTATTTCTTCGGTTAACCTTTTACTCACAGCATTCTTTCATCTTCTACAA
This sequence comes from Planctomycetota bacterium, assembly GCA_023261465.1. Taxonomy (GTDB): domain Bacteria; phylum Planctomycetota; class Brocadiia; order Brocadiales; family Brocadiaceae; genus JAHFOW01. The sequence goes on along the minus strand of JAHFOW010000243.1, from coordinate 94 downwards.
AACGGAAGATCAAAGAATGCTGTGATTTATTGATGGTGTATTTTTACAATCCGTTGTTCTTATCTTTTCAACTTTTTTGTTGATTTTAACCATT
>JAHFOW010000096.1 GCA_023261465.1 Planctomycetota bacterium | reverse complement strand
AGTTGAAAGAGCGTATGGATCGTATTGCAGGTATTTAAGTACCGCTGCCGGTCTTCAAAATCTTCGCGGGTAAGGAGAATCTGTGCTGCATGATAACCGTGCAATTTAAAACACTCGTCATACATGCTGATCAACTTGCTCTGGCCAATTGCAGCCACCGCTTGTAACTCAGGCAATGTCGTTGGTCTCTTTTCGATACCGAGTTCTCCCATCCCGGAACCAATAGCGCCGGAACTCACCACAACCGTGTTATATCCTATCTTCTTTAATCCAACAACCTGTCCTGCCAGGTTTTTTATTTGTTCTTTATCCAGATACCCTTCATTCGTAGTCAGAACACCCGTTCCTATTTTAATAACGATCTTCTTTACTTTTGATATAATTTGACTCCGTAAATCATCCTTTATTTTCATACACCTACACCTATCAATCTAATCCGCCATAATCCTCTTACAAAGGGGAATGCAGGGGGTTATTTCTCTTTCCGTAACCCGCTTGGTTAAAATAAAATTCTATCTGCTTAACTTAATAATAAATTCCGTAAAAGTCAAAAATATTGTAACAAACATACCTTTTTCTGTTTTATAAGTATTGAATTAAGAAAATGTTTTATCTGTTCAGTGCTAAAAACATTATTACATCACATATTAGGTAAAAGCCCGAAGGGCTTACACAAGATAGCTCAGGGCAACGCCCTGAGTATAATGATAAGTACCTTTAAGCTCTGAAAGAGCGTAATAAAAAAGGACAATAAGATATCAAAACATCGGCCATATTATGTGCAACCACGTTCGGGTTTTATCATTTTTTATGTCACCCTTTCAGGGTTTGCTCATTGTTGTTTTTTTACCCAGGGCGTTGCCCTGAGCTATCTTATTTTGCCCCTTTGGGGCGTATAGTATGTAAAAGAATTGATAGCATGGATAAATCCATGCGTACAATTTTTATCGTGAGATCTGTAGGCACGTTTTAATCATGCCAACCAGAAACCCGTCTGCCCGTGCGGGAACGATGTTGAGACGCTCAGTGTCCCGATATTGTGTAAATCAAATTTATTACCAATACTATAACACTTGCGCTCACATATCATATATGTTAAACTTTTTTTGTTTCTTCTTATCGTGTAATTTTCAGGCATTTTTTATTGGAATATACTATGCAATATACAAAATCATACCGTGTAAAAGCCTTTACATCCGCCTTATGTATTTCACTCTTTCTCGGATTTGCCTTAACACACATTTGCTACGCCAAAACGGCCAGGGAGATCGATGCAAGCGTGGATGCATCGCTGGATCGCTTCCGGAAGGAAGTAAAAGGCGCCGAAGAGTTTCTTAAGGCCTCAAAGGGCATACTCGTAATTCCTGGCGTCATCAAGGGTGGCTTTATTATTGGCGGCGAGTATGGTGAGGGCGCGATGAGAATCAATAACAAGACCGTTGATTATTATAACACTGCATCAGGCTCGTACGGCTTTCAAATCGGGGGACAGAAGAAGGATGTAATCCTTGTGTTCATGCAAGACGAGGCGCTCAGGAAGTTCCGGGAAAGCTCAGGCTGGAAGGCGGGAGTCGACGGGTCGGTAGTATTGGTCAATCTCGGCGCAGAAGCCTCCCTTGACACAACAAAAATCAAGGAACCTATAGTTGGATTCGTTTTTGACCAGAAGGGATTGATGTACAACCTGACATTGGAAGGGTCTAAGTTTACAAAACTTGAAAAGTAGAAAAGGAAGTTAAATAGCGCCTATGTGTAAGTTTATTATTTATGGATTGGTGTTGCTATTTATATCCTTTACGGTAAAAGAATCCACAAGCAGCGCAGAAAATATCCCTGAACATGGGAAGGTTATGTTAGTTAGCTTAAAGATGGAAAATAACAAACATAACATTAAAAAAATTACCATTCAACCTGGCCAGCATCCGCTTACCAGAAGGTTTGTGAATGAAGATCAGGATAATAATCCACAGTTGATGGTGATCGATCAACAAAACAATATCCTTTATAAAACATCATTTAATTATCCAAAGGTTCAAACGGTTCCCCCACTGCCGCCGGGAACACCTGGGGACAAAACACCTTCAGTAATCCCCATCGAAGACCCGGAGGTAACATTGATCGTTCCTTATTTTACCCGGGCAGATTTAGTATTGATCGTCAATCCGGGGGAATCAGCGCCTTCGGCAATAGGATTCGTCCAGGATGCCGAGTTTATGACGAACCAGGAAGACTACCCGCCATTTGAACAGAAACCATCGGAGCCCGGTAAGTTTCACATCCTTATCATGGCAAGCGATTATAATGCAAATGAGATGAATAAGTTCCGCACCCAGGCTAATAAAATAAAAAAAATCGTACTTAACACGGCTCCTTTTAAGAAATACGCGGAAAATATAAAAGTTCACATCTATGAAAACCAGAAGGATCTTGGATGTTTTACCGGATGCTATAACATTGACAGACTTACTTGCTGCAATCAGTCCAAAGTCATATCGGCCGCCGCCAAATCAGGCTTTAACGTTGATGAAATTATTATTATCCACAACACCGATACCTATTCAGGCGGTGGGTATCGTGAAAACCCTGGCACATACAAAGACAACAGTAATTCTTCATATTGTGTCGTTTACGATGGTTATTATTCGTCTGTGATGGCGCTCCATGAGTTTGGGCACAGCTTTGGGAATCTTTGCGACGAATATTCGTATGGAAGCGAGGGTTATACCTATTACAATTGTGTAAACTGCAGGAAAGGTTGCAATAATTATCCTCAATCAGGCAAATGCCAGAAAGGATGTGACGCTAAGCCACGTTACTACAGACCTGATAATAGCGTCATGTATAGTTTGAGTTATTCATTTTATAATAAGGCAAGTATAAACGCCCCTTATCCGCCGGACGGACTAAAGAAAAGGATACAATACTTTATTTCAAAATAGTTTCAACTGTTTGTTTAGTAATTCATTAAAGGGACGCAATTCTGTTGCCCCCTTCTTCTTCGGCACGGCTGAGCGCCTTATTTGCGCATTTTATTAAAGTTTCCTGGTCTGTTGCCTGTTCGGGAAAAGTGGCAACACCGATACTCACGGTGACATTCAATGGTTGTCCCGTTTCAATAACGTCAAAGCCGGCCGACTCGATAATTCTGCGAAGATCATCCGCCTTGACCAATGCCCTGGTCTTAAACATTGCCGGTATTATTATGGCAAATGCTTCATTTCCGTATCGTGCAATAATTCCTGCATCTCTCAGCCAATCACCCAAAATTCTTGCAGTGTGCTGCAATATACTGCCACCAACGCTTGAACTGTACGTATTACTTAGGTTTTTGAAATTGTCCACGTTTAAAATAAGGAGGCACAGATTTTCATTACGCCTCTTTGCCAGCGACAATTGCTTGCTCAATATCTCATTAAAGAATCTATGGTTATACACCCCGGTAAGTTCGTCCGTTACGTTTGTGTGCTTGGCAATGTCCAAAAGCTCCAGCCTGTGAAGCGCAAGCGCCGTCAACCCTACATAATTTGCCATCAGTCTCCGTATCTTATCATCCTTCCAGGAATCCATGTCTTTCTTAAACAACATCACCATACCAAACGTTATACCACCTGCTATCAAAGGAAAACATATATATCCACCCTGTTCGATTTTATAACGGATACATTCACAGGGAGATTTCTCGCGGATATCATTCACGACATGAATCTGACCGGTCTTTAATGCAATACACATTGCAGGGTCTAACGCAGCTTCATTTTTTATAATATCTTGCATGGGTAAATGTGGTTCTGTAAAAGGCACATAGAGCATGTTTCGTTCCCTATCAAGCATAATTACCGCAATAATATCGGGAATAAAATGTACTCGTAAAGCCGAGGCTATGTGTTTGAATAATTCCTCATCCAGTACTGCTTCGTTTGTTATGGTTGAAAAGGACATGAGGTCTTCAAGTTCCTGAATGTGCTTATTCCTTTCTTCTTCCGCCTTTTTACGCTCCGTTATATCTTCCTTAACACCGATAAAATGGGTAATAACACCCTTCGAATTTCTTACGGGTGAAATAGACGCAAATTCCCAGTAGATGTCGCCATTCTTCTTTTTATTACACATCTCCCCCCGCCATTCACCACCAGATGTAATTGTCTCCCACAACTTTCTATACGTTTCTGATGGTATATTATCGGGTTTTAAAAAACGTGGATTCCTCCCCATAACTTCTTCCGGTGTATATCCCGTTAACTGGGTAAATTTCGGATTTACATATTCGATATTACCCTTAACATCCGTTATCATCACCGTACCCGGACTCTGTTCGATGGCGTGAGATAATTTGCGAAGTTCATCCTCCATCTTCTTGCGTTCTGTTATGTCTTCTTTTACAGCGATGTAATTCATAATAACGCCTTCTGAATTTCTCACTGGCGATACAGAGGCATACTCCCAGTAGAGTTCTCCATTCTTCTTTTTATTACAAAACTCTCCATGCCACTCGCCGCCTGAAGAAATTGTTTCCCATAATTTACGGTATCTCTCTGAAGGAATGTTGTCGGGTTTTAAAAATCGTGGATTCTTTCCCCTTACTTCTTCAGGTGTGTATCCCGTTAATTGGGTAAATTTTGGATTCACGTATTCAATATTACCGCTTGCATCTGTTATCATCACCGTGCTCGGACTCTGTTCGATAGCCCTCCACAACTTGCGAAGCTCTTCTTCTATCACAAAATCGCTCTTTGACATATTTTGTCCCTAAAAATTTTAATTGTTCGCCGGGTACTATCCAAACTTTAAAGTAAAATAAAATTACTGAAATTGCAAATGTCGTATGAAATAGTAGCAGAAACGTTATTTGTTTGCATTTGAATTTTTTCGGCTGGTGGAAACGTCATCTGAAAGTTTATCACCTTATCGCAAGAAGTGAACACGGATTCATGGCACAAATACCCGGCGGTCTCATAACCTATCGCCAGCGCGCCTCGTGTGCCAAAAAGTCTGCGGGGTCAGCTTAAAAATGGCAGACTGCTGGTAATTCCGGTAGAAAATTCTTATAATAAAATATTCCGGCAGATGGTGGAAACGGAAAGAGGTATTGAATGCCACTATATTTGAGCGTGATAATATTTTCATGCTTACTCTCTTGAATTGTGTTCTCTTTTTCTCAGCAAAGGAAAGTTACCGTGCCCAGAGATATTCCGATAGGTAATGGTTCAATGTTGGTCGCTTTTGATGCAGATTATACGATAAGGGATTTTTACTATCCACGGGTTGGCAAGGAAAATCATGCGTTAGGTTATCCGAGCCGTTTCGGTATATGGACGCGTGAAGGCTATTCCTGGGTTAACGCAAAGGATTGGAAACTTGCGCTGGGCTATTTGAAGGATACCCTGGTTACCAACGTCCGTGCTGTTCATGAAAAACTCGGTGTTCAATTTACCTGCCACGATACGGTTGACTATGAAAAAAATATCTACATGCGGAAGGTTATTGTGCGGAATCTTAAAAATTATAGCCGGGAAGTGAGGCTTTTTTTCCATCAGGACCTGAGCGCTATGGAGAACGAGATTGGCGATACGGTATTTTACGATGCAAAGTTGAATTGTCTGATCCACTACAAAGGCCCGCGATATTTCCTGATCAATTGTTCGGCGGGCGATGTTTGGGGCGTGCGGGAATATGCAACGGGGATAAAAAGACACCGGGGGGCCGAAGGCACGTGGCGGGATGCGGAAGACGGCGTCCTGGAAGGCAACCCTATCGCGCAGGGTTCTGTAGATTCAACAATCGGAGTTTCTTTAAATCTTACACCGCTTGGGGAATCGGTTGTTTATTACTGGATTGCCGTGGGGAAAAATTATGGCGAGGTTGATGCGCTCAATGATATCCTGTTAAGCGATAAACCACAGGTAATACTCGACAGAACGACTAGTTACTGGCAATATTGGGTAAATAAAGAAGATTTCAATTTTGGAAATTTACCGCAGGACGTGGTCGATCTTTACAAAAGAAGCTTGCTTATCCTGGCCACACAAATTGATAACGGGGGCGCTATTATTGCGGCGAACGACTCGGATATCAGACAGTATGCAAAAGATACGTATAGTTACATGTGGCCACGGGATGGGGCGCTGGTGTCTTATGCCTTGTTAAAGGCTGGATATACCACACTGTGCCGAAAGTTTTTTGACTTCTGTGCGACAGTAATTACCCCGTATAATTTTTGCGCAAGCGTTATGGTCGAAGATGGATTTCTGCTGCACAAATATAATCCTGATGGTTCCTTTGGCAGTTCATGGCACCCGTGGGTCAAGGGGGAAGAGATACACGTTCCTATTCAGGAAGACGAAACGGCGTTAGTCCTCTGGTCAATATGGCAACACTATGACAGGTATAGAAATATAGAGGGAATTCGTTCCCTCTATCATACCTTTATTGAAAAGGCGGCGGATTTTCTGGTAAGCTACCGGGACGAGGAAACAGGTTTGCCGCTTCCTTCTTATGATTTGTGGGAAGAAAGGCGCGGCATTCTCTCGTTTACGACTGCAACGGTATACGGCGGTTTGATGGCGGCAGCAAACCTCTCCGATATATTTAATCATACAGAAAAAGCCAGATTGTACAGAGATGTTGCGGCACAGATGAAAAAGGCTATCGAACAATATCTTTACAGCGAAAAACATAAGAGATTTCTGCGGATGATCTATCCGAAGAAGGAAGGCGGTTACGAAATCGATGCAACAGTAGACGCCAGTTTATACGGAATGTTTTTCTTTGGCGTATACGATCCGGATGACATAAAAATAAAGAACACCATGAAGGCTATAGAAGACGCCTTATGGGTTAATACCAGGATCGGCGGCATTGCCCGATATGAGCGGGACCTCTATCAACGGGTAGGGAATGACGATTCAATTCCTGGAAATCCCTGGGTAATCTGCACGATGTGGCTTGCACAATACTATGTATCAGTAGCGCGGTCTATCGAGGATCTCGAACATGCAGTGAATTATTTGAGATGGGCGGTATCGCATGCCTTGCCTTCCGGCGTGCTGGCAGAACAGATAAATCCCTACACAGGTGAACCGGTTTCTGTTTCTCCTCTGACCTGGAGCCATGCTGCAGTAGTCCAAACAGTCGTGGATTACCTGGATAAATTACAGGAACTGCATACCTGCGATCAATGCGGACGGTCTATTTTCCGCTATGAACGCGCGGGGAGACTGCAAATAAAAAAACTCACTTCAACTCAGCCGGATATAGTCTCAGATCAGGAACATACCCGGTATCTGGACCAGGTGAATGTAAAACAAGGCCAGCAGAATATCCAGGTAAGCGTAGATCAAAGAAAATGTGTGGGTTGTGGCATATGCGCTATTAATTCAAATGGTGTAATGGCTGTTGTTGACGATAAGGCCAAATTCATTGCCGAAAAGGCTGTTGATTGGGATGTTAAGCCGGATTTTGAAAAGTGCTGTCCACTGGGGGCTATTTCCGTTGGGAGAAAATAAGAAATACAACCATGAAGATTAGACATAAACTGGTAATTATCCTTGCCGTCCTGCTGGTTATCCTGAATGGTGTGATTGCATTTATGATTTACAAGCGTACCCGGCAGGAATTTACAAAAGAGGTACGGGGAAAGGCCAAGCTTATAGCAGTAGAATTAGAAACTACACGCAATTACCTGGCATCGATCCTGAAGGAATCAAAGATTGAAATTACCGATCAGACCAAAAATTTTATTCCCGCCGTTTTTGGCCATGCAATTGGTAAACGGTTCGCCGAGAAGACGGGCTATATTATTAAGCAAACCAGCCTGAGATTTCGCAACGAGGCAAATAAGCCAGATGTCTTTGAAGAAAAGGTACTCCGTCAAATGGAGAAAGATCCAAAACTTTTGGAATATTGGGGCGAAGATGTTGTTGATGGCAAAAGGGTTGAACGATATCTGTACGCCTTATACGCTACGGAAGAATGTCTTCACTGTCATGGTGAAAAAAATAAGGCGCCCGAATTTATACAAAAGAATTATGACATTGGTTATAATTATCACCCGGGAGAATTACGCGGCGCTATCAGCGTTGTTATTCCCAAGGAAATTGCAGAACAACGATTTGTAAACGACCTTGTCTTTTTTGTCACCATTGGCGCTATTAGCATCATATTAATCGTAATCATCGTATTTTTTGTGGCAGGAAAGTTTTTGAGGCCGATCGAGCGATTAACTACCGCTATAAATGCAATTACCCAAACCGGCGACCTCACGACAAAGGTGGATATCGTATCAAAGGATGAGGTAGGGCAACTGAGCAGGGATTTTAACGAAATGTCAGTCAAATTACAGTCCTCCTACGCCATGCTCGAACAACGAATAGCCGAAAAGACCGCACATCTCCAGAAGGTAAATATAGCGCTTGAAAGGGCAAATAAACTGAAGTCGGAATTTTTGGCCAACATGTCCCATGAATTGCGCACGCCGCTTAATGCTATTATTGGGTTTGCCGAGGTGTTGCGTGACAAGATTTGCGGCGAATTAAATGATGAGCAGATAGATTTTGTCCGGGACATCCACAGCAGCGGCCAGCATCTCCTCCAAATGATCAATGACATCCTGGACCTGTCTAAGATTGAGGCGGGGAAAATGGAACTTCAATACGAGACGTTCCTTGTGCCTGATGCCATTGAGGATGTGTATACCATATTAAAAGGACTTGCAAACAAAAAACGTTTAGTGCTGAAGACGGAGATACTCACTGATATACAACATATTGAGGCAGACCGTGTCAAATTTAAACAGATATTATACAATCTGCTCTCGAATGCCATCAAGTTTACTCCTGAAAATGGAAACATTACGATAGAGGCGGGTATTTTTGATGATATGTTGCAGATTTCCGTGTCAGATACAGGCATTGGAATGAAGCCAGAGGATCAGGAAAAGGTATTCAAGGAGTTCTGGCAGGCGGATAGTTCTTTTTCGCGAAAATACGAAGGCACAGGGCTGGGGCTTGCCCTGACGAAAAGAATCGTCGAGATGCACGGAGGAAAAATCTGGTTCGAGAGTGAATACGGCAGGGGCACCAGGTTTTTCTTTTCCTTGCCTTTAAGGGCGTCTTTTAAGCCGTTTAAACCCAAAGAAGATGAGACTAAACAGCGTCGTATTGAAGCGAAACTAGAAAAGGGGGCAAAGACCGTTCTGGTTGTTGAGGACGACCGTATGGCCGCCGACCTCCTCACGGTTTATTTGAACAATGCGGGTTATAGTGTTCTTGTCTCGCCTGATGGTGAAGATGCTGTAAAGAAGGCTAAAGAATTACATCCGTTTTTAATTACCCTGGATATAATGTTACCGAGGAAAGATGGGTGGGACGTCCTTTCCGAGCTGAAGAAATCGCATGACACCGAAGATATTCCTGTAGTAATTGTGTCCATCGTTGACAATGCGGAGCTTGGATACAGTCTCGGCGCAGCTGAGTATTTAATTAAACCCATTGACCGGGAAAAGCTCATTAATACGGTGAACGCATATATTCATCCTGAAGAAGGCAAGTCAGGGTCCATAAAAATATTAATTGTGGATGATGAAGAAAAGGCCGTTAAATATATGGGTTCTGTCCTGGAAAACGCAGGATTCGAAGTGCTCAGGGCGTACAGCGGCAAGGCGGGTGTCAATCTCGCTATAAATAACAATCCAGACCTTATTATCCTTGACCTCATGATGCCTGAAGTCAGCGGATTTGACGTGGTTGAAACCCTCAGAAAACATCCAACGGCAAAGGCCATTCCTATCGTTATCTGTTCAGCAAAGGATATAACGCCTGAAGACAAGAAGGTTCTTAATGGACATATTCTGGCGATTGTGCAGAAGGGTAGTCACACCAAAGAAGACCTCCTTGCGGCAATTAAAAAAATTGAGCACATACGCGCACAATGAAAGTGGATTGTGCAAGACAATTTGATTTTTGCGTTAGAGCAGGAGGTGAAACATGGTTCCGGAAGAGTAAAGGTTTACAAAAGTACATGCAAAAGTTGCACCGATTCCCTCCCCGATCATAGTCGGGGAGGACAGGCGTTGCCGGCAATTGACCATATCCCCATATAAAACGGGAACGGGGAATAAATTTTCGCGCTTCAAATGTATTATCGTATCAACACTATAATAACCAGCGTGGCGTAACCATGCGCTTTATTTAAAAGGAGAAAACTTTTGAAATCCTCTAAATCAATGTTAAGAATCTTTCTTGGCGCTGTATTTGTTTCGTTTTTTACCACACAGATCTTTGCTCAATCAGACACACGCATAGCTCCTCTCTACAAAATTGGTTTTAGCGCAAAGCAAGGGGGCTATATATTTTCCCTGAGTAAAGACAGAAAACACGGATTAGTTGTAGAAACTCAGGATCAGGCTCCTTTCTCTACCTGGTATGACGCACAAAATAAAATTAGCGATCCTGCTAACCACAATAATAAATACCACGGAGCATATTTTAGAGATTGGAGAATGCCAACACAATTTGAACTAAATTTACTGTATTTACAAAAAGATAAGGTTGGCGGTTTTGCAAATAAAAACTATTGGAGTTCTTCTGAGCTCGATTTCTACAATGGGTGGTACCAGGACTTCAGCAGTGGCAATCAGGACTACATCAGTAAGTACAGTTCGGTCACCGTGCGTGCTGTGAGGGTTTTTTAACAATTTATCTATTTAATGTACTGCGAAGCGGTCGCGCAAATT
>JAHFOW010000242.1 GCA_023261465.1 Planctomycetota bacterium | reverse complement strand
CTTAAGAGTTCTTCTCCTACGGTAGTAGATAACCCATACTTTGAAAGTTTTTGGTTCACCTTCATTTTGGCAGTTTCAAAGAATACCTTTCGTACAAGGGAAAATCCATTACTGTGGATGCCGCTGGAACTCAATCCAATAACCACATCTCCCGGTTTTATTGTTTTGCCGTCAATAATCCTGTTCTTTTCCACGACGCCAACGACAAAACCCGCAATATCATATTCGTCTTCACGGTAAAAACCGGGCATTTCCGGTGTTTCCCCGCCAAGAAGGGCGCAACCCGCCTGCCTGCAGCCATCAACAATCCCATCAAGCACCTCATGCATTACCTTTGGCACAATCCTGCTGCTCGCCAGATAATCGAGCAAAAATAATGGTTCTGCACCCAGGACGATGATGTCATTGACACACATGGCCACAAGGTCAATGCCAATCGTGTCGTGTTTATTCGTCATAAAGGCGATCTTTAATTTTGTGCCCACGCCGTCCGTGGACGAAACGAGTACGGGGTTGCGATACTTCTTCATGCGTGGGTTTAAGGCAAATAAACCCCCAAACCCATCAGGGTTTTCAATTACGCGGGGACTGAAGGTTGTTTGCATTTTCGAATAAATATCAGTGGTAAATTGCCCCTTCACATTAATATCAACGCCGGCGTCTCTGTAAGAAAGACCCTTTTTTGTTTTCTTTTTCATGTGTTATCTATGGAATTCCATAGCCTCTGTTAAATATAATTTGCATACTTGTTCTTTTGTGAAAAAAATATGTATCTTATTTTGTTTCTTTTTTCCACGACGGTTTTATTTTGGTCATTTTACCTCTGCAAAAACCCATACCCACACCGCACACATAGGCAAACTCACGGACGATAGGCAAAATTGCCAGCAACGGCGCTGTTTTAAAATAATGACGGTCTTTATTCTTTATCATTATAATTACACCCAGCGGAATGTAAAGGATAGTTAATAAATTTAACAAGAAAAAGAAAATTATTCCAGGAATTCCATAGATAGGGAATCCATAAGGCAGAGATACTAAAAATATAAAGAGACTTATAAAGAGGAGAATAAATAATGCTGGCCGTATCAGTAACTTTTTGTTGGCAGGTATACGCTGCTTAAACTGAAGTCCCATTGCATACCCCCAATAAAACTTCCTCCGCCATATACCCGACCACGTATCCGGATATATGGTATTTACGACGTTATCAGGGTCATAAACAACCTGGCCCACCTCGTCCAGTTTCCAGCCTAATTCAGAGTCCTCACTCCACCATGCATGCTCATTGAAACCTCCCAGATGCATCAGTGCATCCCTGCGTATGGCAGAATTTACGCCCGATAGCTTATTGGGAATAACAGATTTTTTGAATAATCCATTCAATATCTGGTCAAGAATACTCGTGGCATGGGGTAAAGGCTTATCCATGTTACGAGCCCGATAACTACCGCCTACGGCAATAACATGGGGGTCTTTGAAATATGACTCAAACCTGTGCAGCCAATCGGGAGGAACAACGGTATCTGCATCTGTTGTGACGATAATGTCGCCGGTAGCCTTTTGCAATCCCGAATTTAATGCCGCAGCCCGTCCGCCATTCTTTTCTCTCTGAACTAAAACGATACCTTTTTCAGAGCATGTTTTAACAACCCCCGCAGTGTGGTCAGTCGAGGCATCATCAACAATAATGATTTCCCTGTTGTCATAGTTTAGCGAAATGAGGGAATTCAGACAGGAAACAATAGAATGCTCTTCATTGTATGCAGGGATAAGGATTGAAAATTTTGTTGTCATAACATGCCAGCCACAAAGTCATATTTTGTTTAAAAAAGTTTTTTAAACATGGCTTTCAGCGCATTTACCGAACCCAATCGGCGTATGTTTTTCAAGATAAACCGGGGTGTGAGAAAAAATGCAAAATTTGCACGGCGTACGGCGCCTTCAAGGTCGGTCTTGTTGAGGTGGGGATATGCAATATTGGCCTCTTTTGCCACATTAACGGGCTTGTAATCTCCATAAACAAAGAGATTTTTTTCTTTGGCGATCTTATAGAACTCTGTACCAGGAAATGGGTTTGCAATATTATACATCACCTGATCTACCCTCAGCCTTTTTACCTCCTCCATGTTCTTTTTAATTGTGTTTGGTGTTTCTAAGGGCGACGCCCCGAACATAATATTGATCTTGGCAGATATGCCATATTTTTTTACCAGTTTAATAGCTTCTTCATTCTTTTGGACGTCGATGTCTTTTTTTATATCGTCCAATATCTCCTGGCTAAAGGATTCAACGCCAAGATCAATAAACTTGCAGTGTGCGTTTGCCATAGCCTTCACAACAGGTTCATTCAGGTGGTCAGACCGTGCCGAACAGCCCCACACGATACCCAGGTCTTTTATCCCGTCGCATATCTTAATCGTTCGTTCTTCACCCCAGACAAACTGGTCGTCCTGTATATTTACGGCCTTGTATCCCTGAGATTTTAACAGTATGAATTCTTCGATGATATTTTCAGGCGACCTCTTTCTTACCGGTGGTTTTTTTCCTGCAAAATGTTTGTATTCAAGTTCCCTTGAAAAGCTCAGCGAAGATGGCACACAGTAAATACACCGGTAGGAACATCCCCGCGAGGTCAAAACAGCCGTAAACGGGCGTATTCCTAACTTCGGATTATAATAGGCATCCCGCTCTTCAAGCAGATGTCGGGCCGGGAAGGGGAGCGCATCAAGGTCTTCTATCGGTTCTCTGTTGACATTATGAAGTATTTCATTATTGGCCTTGAAAGAGACACTTTTAACGCCATGTATACCGGATTTACCGTCTAATGTTTGTATGAGCTCAAACATCGTGTATTCTGGTTCACCCCTGACAACATAGGTATCTTCATCAATAACAAATTCGGCAGGTCTGTCTGATGGGGCAGGGCCAAAGAAGATAACGGGTACATCTTTACTTATATCGCGAATATCTCTGAGTGCCTGCATATCCGTTGCTTGAGAGAGATTCACAGAATAAAAACAGTAAACATCGCTCAAGTCCTCTCTTAAGAATGTAAGAAAACGCGCACGATTCCATTTTTTAATGGTCGTTTCACTGTATTTAACTTCGTATCCTCCTTTTTCTAAAACAGCCGCAGCGCTCAGGATAAAGATATTTGGGACATAATAAAGCAGGTAAGCGCATCCTGCAACCCGCTCCGGAATGTTTCTGTCAGTGGGAGGTGGTACAATAAAGGTAATTTTCATATACCTATTTTAATTGAGATATTTAAAAATAACCACAGAAAACACGGAGAAGATAAAAATTGGATAAAAAGTTAGTAAGATTGGAAGTTTTAGTTAACTTATCTTCCCAACCTCTCATCTTCATTTCAGTTTTCTGTGTCGTTCGTGCAATCTGTGGGTTTTTTTAAGTTTTTGGAATATGATTCGCTCTACCAAGTATACACGGCTTTCATAGAACGCCTTTTGAATCAAGATGCTATTTCCTGTAATTAAACGGTTCTCACTGGCTACCTTCAGGGTAAACCGTTTAAATCATGCCTTCGGCGACTACACGAATAACCATCTCCCTTGAAGTGCAATATCATTAAAAT
>JAHFOW010000095.1 GCA_023261465.1 Planctomycetota bacterium | reverse complement strand
TGCAAGGGTAAAGGAAGTGGTATTAGGCAGGGCGCTTTTGCGAGACAGGGATGAAGAAGAGGTGCGTGGTTATCGCAATGCGCTTGAACTGATCCATACAAAATCCGGCGCTCTTGCCGTATCGGAAGACACCATCTGTGAATTGCACCGGTTAGCGCGGGGCGGCATAGGTGACGCAGGGGAGTATAAAAACAGAGACAGCGACATCATAGAACGGTACCCCGATGGGAAAGCGCGTATCCGCTTTAAAACGGTTCCTGCGAATGAAACTCCGCGATACATGAAGTTGCTTGTAAAAGCCTGGCACGATTGCATTAAAGAACGCTGGATGCATCCATTAATAGCTATGGCGGCGTTTAATCTGGATTTTTTATGCGTGCATCCATTCCGGGACGGCAATGGAAGGGTATCACGGTTGCTTATGCTTTTACAGTGTTATCACCTTGGCTATGAGATCGGTCGGTACATTAGCCTTGAGCGCATTATAGAAGAAAATAAACAGCGGTATTATGAAACCCTTGAGGAAAGTTCCAAAGGCTGGCATGAAGGCAAACATGATCCATGGCCATACCTGAATTTTGTGCTCTCTGTTCTCAAGACGGCATATAAGGAATTTGAAGAGAGGGCGCGTTCAATAGCAAGCCCACGTGGATCCAAGACAGAGATGGTGCATCAGGCTGTTCTCGCCGTTGATAGGGACTTTTCTGTTGCGGATATAGAAAAAAAATGCCCTGCTGTCAGTCGGGATATGATACGAACAGTGCTTAAAGCTATGCAGAAATCAGGCGTGGTTGAATGTATCGGGAGGGGACCAGGCGCATTATGGAAGAAAAAGGGTAATACCACTGAAAGAGGGTAATAATGAGGGTAATAATTAAACAAACCGGATTGGGTCAGCCCCTATTTAAAATACATGAGGCTTTTGCGGCAGACGGCAGAAAGGCGCATCGAGTGGATTATGAGGGTTTCGCGGTATTCAGCCTGGTGCAGGATGGTGTAATACGACAATCGGAGATTATTCGAAATGGGACGGGATTGTGATGACAACGAACCGTAAAACGTAGGGGCGAAGCATTTTCCTCACCATACAAATTGAGTCGGGATTCTGTCACGGAAAATGCTTCGCCCTTTATATTAAAGTGTATAAGAATTGACAAACGCCTAATTTGTTTTCGAGGAAACACTATGCCAAGAGACATACCGGTAGGAAATGGTTCGATGCTGGTTACCTTTGACCGGGAATACCAGATCAGGGATATCTATTTTCCTTACGTGGGGAAGGAAAATCACACCATTGGCCATCCGTCCCGCATGGGCGTCTGGGTTGACGGCCAGTTTAGCTGGATAGACGGGGAGTGGATAAAGACTTTAAAATATAAGGAAAATACCCTCGTTACCGATGTAAAGGCGCGAAGTGACCGGTTAAAGATAGAACTTCAGATGTACGACGTTGTGGATTTTCACTTAAATATCTTTGTAAGGGAAATCATTGTGAGGAATCTGGAGGGCAGGGATCGCGAGATACGTCTTTTTTTCAATCACGATTTTCATATCTACGAAAACAAGGTTGGCGATACCGCCTTTTATGATCCGGATACAAAGGCGATTATTCACTATAAATCCCAGAGGTACTTTCTCATTAACTGTTGCGACCCAACCAAGTGTGGTGTAGACCATTTTGCAACGGGGATTAAGGAATTACACGGCGCAGAGGGAACATGGAGGGATGCAGAAGATGGACTGCTGAGCGGCAATCCCATCACCCAGGGTTCTGTCGATTCAACCCTGGGTATTAACGTTCAGGTGGGGGCGCACGGAGAAAATGTAGCGCATTATTGGATTGCTGCGGGAACGAAATATAGTGAAGTAGTAACTTTAAATAAGACTGTCTGGGAGAAAACACCTGAAGAATTGATCCGTCGCACGGAAAATTACTGGAAGTTGTGGGTTAATAAAGAGTTCTTCAATTTTCATGACCTCCCCCAGAAACTCATTTCGTTTTTCAAGAGAAGTCTGCTTATCATCAGAACGCAGATTGATAATAACGGCGCCATTATCGCTGCCAATGACTCCGATATCACCCAGAAAGGAATGGATACCTATTCATATATGTGGCCAAGGGACGGCGCCCTTGTATCCTATGCCCTGACAAAATCCGGCTATATGGATACGACAAGGCGTTTTTTTCAGTTTTGCGCAGATGTTGTTTCCAAAGATGGCTATTTGCTCCACAAGTATAATCCTGACCGTTCTTTTGCCAGTTCGTGGCATCCCTGGATCAAAGACGAGAAAAAAAGCCTTCCCATACAGGAAGATGGAATTGCCCTGGTTCTCTGGTCATTATGGCATCACTATGACACATTCAGAGATATTGAATTTATCAAACCTATGTACCGGATTCTCATTATAAATGCCGCAGAATTTATGGTCAAATTCAGGGATGAAGCAACCGGTTTACCTCTCGATTCATACGACCTGTGGGAAGAGCGATATGGGGTGCATACCTTTACGGTATCTGCCGTTATTGCAGGATTGCGGGCTGCCGGGAATTTTGCCTGTGCCTTTGGCGAGAAATCGTATGGCGACAAATTTTATGAAGTTGCAGACAGAATGAAGGATGCCCTCATAGCATATTTTTACAACAAGGAAGAAGGCCGTTTTGCACGCATGGGGAAAAGGACTGTAAAGGGGTATGAACTTGACATGACGGTCGATGCGAGTCTTTTTGGACTGGTCGCCTTCGATGTATTTCATCCGGATGCGTCAATCATAGCATCGACGATGAATGCCGTGAAGGAAAAACTGTGGGTAAAGACGGACGTGGGCGGCGTTGCCAGATATACCAATGATTATTATCAGAGGGTAAGTAATGATATCGAACGAGTACCAGGAAATCCCTGGTTTATCTGTACGATGTGGCTTGCAGAGTATGATATTATGCGGGCGAAAAATTTGACAGAGTTGAACAATGCATTGCCCATTCTGGAATGGGTTGTAGACCGTGCATTACCATCGGGTGTCCTTGCGGAGCAGGTCGATCCTTACACCAACGCACCACTGTCAGTATCTCCCTTAACCTGGAGCCATGCTGCATTTGTGACGACGGTAATGAAATACATGAAAAAACGTGAGGAACTTTCGCTCTGTGCTGCATGTGGTAATTCTACATGTTATATGCACCGGCACGCACAGAAACCATGCGGCGTCTTGTATTAAAAGAGGTAAATACTCCCACTGTCTCCCTTTAAAGCGGGGAGAACAACCCTCCCCGTTTAGGGGGAGGGATAGGGTGGGGGTATTATGCCCGGCAAACAGAGTGGGAATTCAGATGAGGCTGTGTTGCGCTATGGTACTTATGACTTTTCCTTTTTGTTGACCTGTGTTACAAGGAAATTATTGATGCCCATGTCCTTGATTTGTTGAAGATATGATTCTAAATCATTGGCGTGTTGTTCTTCATCAAGGAGGATGTGTTCAAGTAAATCACTTGACCCGGCGTCTCCCAAATTATTGCAAAGGGTAATTGACTTTTGAAGCCGTACGATAGCGCCTTTTTCTAAGGCATAATCATTTTTCACCTGTTCTTCAACCGTTTTTCCGATATTGATTTTATCCTGTTTTGTAATGATCGGAATGCCCTCCAAATAGAGAATACGTTCAATGACTTTTTCGGCGTGTTTCATTTCATCAAAGGCCCTTTTTTCAGTATCATCGTAAAGGAGTTGATATCCCCAGTTTTCACACATCTTTGCATGTACAAAATATTGATTTATAGCCGTTATTTCCGCAGCAAGCACTTCGTTGAGCGTTTCGATGACTTTTGCATTACCTTCCACAAATAGTCTCCTCTCTGTAAATGTTAAAGAATTTCACACTGTGAACCTCTCATAACCCGTAACAAAAAAATATTCAATTTAACAGTTGAAATAGTTGACGCCAAAAGCAGTCAAAGTTAAACAAACAATTTTCTGGATTATATCCATATACCAAAACCTTTTCAATGAGAAAATAAGTTTACGATTTCCTGATAATTGAGAAAAAAGTTGACTTTAATTCATACATTTAATAATCTAATAAGTCTATTTTACATTACTCGTATTTATATACTATTCGTGTGGTTAAGGATGGAATCATGGCGCTTATTGTACAGAAATTTGGCGGCACTTCAGTTGCTAACGCGGAACGCATTAAGGCGGCGGCAAAACGAATCGTAGAGACGTATAAAGCAGGAAACAAGGTCATTGTGGTGGTTTCAGCCAGGGGACAGACTACCGATGAACTAATTGACCTCGCCCATGAAATAACGGATAATCCATCTACTCGTGAAATGGATATGCTCATGTCGACCGGCGAGCAGATTTCCATTGCCCTTGTGGCAATGGCGATCCATGCACTTGGTTATCCGGCCGTTTCTTTTACCGGAGGCCAGGTAGGCATTGTTACCGATAGCTATCATACCAAAGCGCGAATTAAGGATATCAACGCACATCGTATTCAAAAAGAGCTGGATAAAGGTACGATTGTTATCGTTGCCGGGTTTCAGGGTATCGATGCGGACGAAAATATTACTACCCTTGGACGTGGCGGTTCAGATACAACAGCGGTGGCCCTTGCTGCGATTATGAAGGCCGACCGGTGCGACATTTTTACCGATGTGGATGGGATTTATACAGCGGATCCGAGAAAGGTTCCGTATGCCAGAAAACTTGACAGGGTATCCTATGATGAGATACTTGAACTGGCAAGTCTGGGCGCTCAGGTAATGCATTCCCGTTCAATAGAATTTGCAAAGAAATATAACGTTCCCCTCTACGTGCGGTCGAGTTTTAATAACAAGGAAGGGACGTTAATCTGTAAGGAGGCTAAAGAAATGGAAAATATTGTTGTGAGTGGGGTTGCGGTGAGTAAGGATGACGCAAAGATTACAATTCGTGCTGTGCCGGACGTCCCTGGCCAGGCTGCAAAGATTTTTCATGAGATTGCCAGAAAAAATATCAACGTGGATATGATTATTCAGAATGCCAGCATTGAGGGCAGGGCAGACGTAACGTTTACCGTGCCGCGAAGTGATCTGCGGCTGGCCCTGGAAACTGCGGAGAAGATCAAGAATGATCTCGGCGCTAAGGAAGTTTTACATGACAGCAAGATTGCCAAGTTGTCCGTGGTTGGGATTGGTATGCGGAGTCATTGCGGTGTGGCAGAAAAGATGTTCAGCGTACTTGCCCAGGAAAAGATTAATATCCAGATGATCAGCACCTCAGAGATTAAGATTTCCTGTGTCATAGATGATGCCCATGCAGAACGTGCATGGAGGGTTGTTCATACAGCTTTCGGGCTTGACAAGGCAGAGAAAGAGGAAGTTGTTAAGATTTAGTCTTTGTGCATGCAACCGTTAGAAATTTAAACCGTCTCAAGGTACGGTCTTTTTTTAGAGTAGGAGTTAATTGTAGGGGCGCATCGCAATACGCCCCTACACAGTTAATTTTTACGTCAGGTGTTAGTTGCGCGTGTTAATTTTGGCTGGTAAATGCAATATGGTTCTTCTGCCAGATAGTTGCCGGTATCATAAAAGGCGCGTGCCCTGCAACCCTCGCAAACCTTCTTATATTCACACGCCCCGCATTTTCCTTCTAACAAATCGGGATCGCGCAATTTTTGGAATACGGGTGAATCATTCCAGATATCTGCAAATTTTTGCTTCTTTACATGACCCGCTTCAACCGGTAAATATCCACAGGGGAAAACCTCACCCTTGTGGGAAACAAAGCAAACACCCGTGCCTGCCAGGCAACCCTTTGTCATGGCGGCCATACCGTGTGTCTTGGGTGAAATCGTAATCCCTTCCTCCTTTGCACGTTCCCGCATGATGCGGAAATAGTGGGGGGCGCAGGTGGCCTTTGTTTGGATCTTTGCCTCTTTGGAAAGGTCGTAAAAATGGTTTAGTACGGCTTCATATTTTTCAGGGGGAAGCATCTGATCCTCGGCAATTTCAACACCGCATCCGACAGGCACTAACATAAAAAGATGCATCGCATCAGCGCCCAGTTTTAAGGCAAGTTGATAAAGGTTGTCGATTTGATGAACGTTATGTTTGGCAATGGTGCAGTTAATCTGCATACTCATGCCGAGGTCGCGAAGACGTTTAAATCCGGCAAGAGAACGTTCAAATGAGCCTGGTATCTTTCTGAACCCGTCGTGGGTTTTTGCATCAGCGCCATCAAAACTGATGGACACACGGGCAATGCCTGTATCCACAATCTTCCGTGCAGTATCATCGTCAACCAGTGTTCCATTGGTTGCCAGCGCCACGCTCAAACCTTTACCGACCGCATACTTTGCAATGTCGAAGATGTCTGGTCTGAAAAGCGGTTCTCCGCCGCTGAGCACGAGGATGGGCCTGCCCACCTCTGCAACGGCGTCTACGAATGCAAATGCCTCCTTAGTGGTCATATCGTCTTTAGCCAGGGTAGTGCTTACATCGAGACGACGGCAGTGTATACATTCAAGGTTACAACCCACCGTTGTTTCCCAGAAAACCAGACGCAACTGGTTTTTCATGTTTTTCATATACTCTATAGCGGGTTTTCCAGAAGTGTCATCTTTGATACGTGTATATGTTTCTCTTATCGTTTCAGGTTGGTCTCCGTGTCCATGGGGATGACCGTGTGGATGCCCATGGGGAACGGGATGACCGCCTGGATGTTTACCGTGTGGATGTGACATAATTTCCTCCAAGTTGTATTAAATAAAACAATAAGTAACCGCGGTGCGTACAGAGGTTACCCGTAAAGATTAAAATTGTAAGTTTACATTATAGAGACGTTCGTATAATAAAAACACATTTTTCTAATTATAAGAGAAATTTTGCTTGCTGGTCAATGAATAAAACATCTTTTATCGGGATGCGTTTGACGTTGAGGATTTGCAATCTGGCAGCCACACCATTTCTGAGTGTGTGGGCGCAAGTATAAAGCCTTGAGTTACATAAAGATAACTTGACAACCTCCCGGAGCATTGATAACATCTGTAAAAATTGATGATATACCAATATCACAGTAATTTCCATTTTAATTAAGCAGTTTTTGATGCGGTGTTGGTAGGACAAGCGTCTTGCTTGTCCTGTATCCGTTTGTTGCTTTTGATTTGGTCAACCGGGACGGTTGACCTACCAAAACTTTTACGAATTACAGACACATGGACAGAATTTTTATCTACGATACTACGTTGCGGGATGGAAGCCAATCAGAAGGGGTTTCCTTTTCATTGCAGGACAAACTGGCGATTACCTTAAAGCTGGACGATCTGGGGGTAGATTATATTGAAGGCGGTTATCCTATAGCCAACCCCAAGGACGAGTCCTATTTTAAAGAAGTAAAGTCGCTCACATTGCGCCATGCGAAGGTTGCCGCCTTTGGGAGCACCCGGCGGGCGGACAAGCGGGTTGAAGACGATAAAAACGTGCATGCACTCCTTGATGCGGAAACACCTGTTGTGACGATTGTTGGAAAAAGTTGGGATTTTCAGGTGGCCAATGTCCTGAAGGTCTCGCTTGACGAAAATCTCCGGATGGTTGCCGACACCATAACCTACCTGAAATCAAAGCATCGGGAGGTATTTTTTGACGCCGAGCATTTTTTTGATGGGTACAAGAAGAATCCTGAATATGCTATAAAAGTACTTCAGGTAGCTCATACCTCAGGCGCAGACGCCCTTGTGCTCTGTGATACCAATGGGGGTAGCCTGCCTGCGGAAGTTTCGGCGATTGTTAAAGACGTCAGTGCAAAAGTAAACGGGATGGTGGGTATCCATGTCCACAATGACGGAGACCTCGCCGTAGCGAATACCCTTATTGCAATAGAGCAGGGGGTAAGACAGGTACAGGGTACGATTAACGGACTTGGAGAGCGGTGTGGAAATGCAGACTTGTGCTCTATTATTCCCAACCTTGTCTTGAAAAAAGGGTATCATTGTTTAAAAGAGGGTGGACTCAAAAAACTGACAGAAGTATCGAGATTTGTGTATGAGACGGCGAATTTACTCCTTCGGTCGAATCAACCCTTTGTGGGGACGAGCGCCTTTGCCCACAAGGGGGGATTACATATCAATGCCATTCGGAAAGACAGGGGCACTTACGAACATATTCCCCCTGAATCAGTTGGGAATGAAAGAAGGATATTGATCTCGGAACTGTCGGGCAGTTCTACAATCCTTGCCAAGGTGGAGAAGTTTAATCTTACCCATGATACTGAACTCCTGCGGTCTATTCTCGATGATGTCCAGAACCTGGAGAACGAGGGGTATCAGTTTGAGTCTGCTGAGGCGTCTTTTGAATTGCTCGTGAGAAAAAAGGCTGGTAGATACAAACCCTTTTTTGACCTACAGGGTTTCCGTGTGATCGTAGAAAAGAGGGAAAGCAGCCTGCCGGTAACAGAGGCAACTGTAAAGATCAAGGTAAATGGTATTCAGGAACTTTGTGCAAGCGAGGGAGAAGGCCCGGTAAATGCGCTTGACACAGCTCTGCGTAAGGCGTTGGACCGATTTTATCCAACGTTAAAAGGTATGAAACTCGTGGATTATAAGGTGCGGGTTATTAATCCACGTAAAGGAACTGCGGCAAAGGTGCGGGTAATCATTGAATCGCAGGACGAAACGAACATTTGGAGTACCGTTGGCGTTTCTGAAAACCTCATTGACGCAAGCTGGCATGCCCTTGTGGATAGTATCGAGTATAAGTTGCTGAAAGAGCAGGAATCGGCCGGGAGCGAAAAAGCAGCAGATAAAAATAAATATACAGATAATCTAATTGCATAGGAACTTTCATTTTTGTAACAGGTTAGTTTTTTGAAAAATTCCAGTGACATCATATTTAATTATTTCCCTTCGTCATCAACTAATCTGAAAATTAAGTATAGTGTCCCCATATCCCCAAATTTTAAACGGAACATAAATTGTATAGCACTCGTTTCCAAAAGCGGTAAGAATAACGTGTCATGCTGCTGAGCGCATGATAGAACGCCATATTGATGAATCGCTTCTATTGGATTTAATAGAGACGGGTACATTAAAGTATAAAGATGACAAACGTGTATGGATACTTAAAACGTATCCTGCGCGGGATGATAATTTAATTTGTGCTGCGGTGGTACTGGAGGACGAGATTATAGTTAAAACAGTTATGATTAACTGGCAACTTATGGAGTAAATTATATGGATATTACATACGACGAAAAAGAGGACATTTTGTTTATCCGCTTCAACAATGAACCTATTTTACGGGATATTTCTTACGGTTGGAATGTTAATGTCGGCATAACAGCAAGAGGTATTGGGCAAATTACTATTCTGGAGGCTAAGACAGCCGGACTTCTACCGATTAATTTACCGAAAGAAATAACTCATCTAACTAAAATGGGGGCTTGTAAATAAGTCAATCATGTGGAATTAGGGTCACCTTCATTATTTAACTAAGGTGTACCCCATTGTCTAGACAATGGGGTACACCTTAGTCTTCTTACTCTCCATGACTGTCCTCCGGCAGTCAGATTATTCTATCTTAACATGCTGTCCAGTTTTTGGGGTACATTATAGGAAATTAAAATGTCTATCATTTCAGCCATAAAGAAAAAGATTACTATTTCTTCCAGAAAGAAAAAGCTGGATCAATTCTATTCAAAATTCAAAGAGGGAATGACTGTCCTTGATGTTGGTTTCACAAATGAAACAAAAAGAAAGGTGGCAGACACAACAAATTATTTTTTAAAAACTTACCGGTATGACTATAAAACGTATACTGGTCTTGGTATCGAGGAGACTGATGGAATGGATCAGTTGTATCCACGGTGTCGATTTGTTAGTTACAACGGAGAAACATTCCCATTTAAAGATAATGAATTTGACTGGGTTTTTTCTAATGCAGTTATTGAGCATGTCGGAAATGATATAAAACAAAAGAAATTTCTTAATGAAATGTTGCGTGTTGCAAAAAATGTATATTTTACAACACCAAATAAATATTTCCCGATAGAATCCCACTCAAATATTGTTTTTCTACATTGGAACAATTATTTATTTTATAAATATTGCGCAAAAATGAAACCATGGTGGTCAACGAAAGAACATCTATACCTATTTTCAAAAAGAAGGCTTCAATGTTTGTTAAAAGAATCTTGTGCAAGAGAATATACAATTATATGCAATCGGACTGCCTTAATAACCACGACATTTTCGGTTATATGTAAAAAATAGAAATCGGTTGCAGAGCTAAGTACCGCAGCCATGCAATTTAGAAAAAAATTGAAGATGCAAAAAGAAAGAAAATAGCCTAACAAGGCGCTTCACCTGACCGCTATTCCGCTGGCGCTCCATAGCGGCAGGTGTGCTTATCGTTATGCCTAAGAAAAAACATGAAATACAAAGTTGAATTAAAACCAAGGGCTATCAAAGATCTAAAAGACATACCAAAATCAGATGGAAAAAAGATAATTGAGAAATTGAAGCTTCTTGAAGACGACATTCAGGGAGACGTAAAGAAGTTGACAAACTTTACTCCTGAGTATAGGATGCGAGTTGGTGATTGGCGTATACTTTTCGAGGTTGAAGGGGAAAAAATAATCGTTTATCGTATTCGGCATAGGAAGGAAGCTTATAGATAGGAGGTAACTATGGTTATTCATCCACAAGTTATAGAAAAAGAAGGCAAGAAACAATTTGTCATATTACCCTATGAGGAGTTTTTGCAGATTCAAGAAGCGTTAGAGGATTTCGAAGATATAAAAGAATTAAGAAGAGAAAAGGAAGACTCTAAGGATTTACCCACGATACCTCTTGATAAAGTTGTAAGAGATATTGACTTATAAAGTTAATGCCTAACTAGATGTTGCACCCGCTGGCAATTCGCTGGCGCTCATTGCCAGCGGGTGAGCTTTATCATTAGCCAAGACTTTTATTTATTC
>JAHFOW010000094.1:9840-11020 GCA_023261465.1 Planctomycetota bacterium | reverse complement strand
TCATCTTTATTACAGCATGTTAAAGAACTTCACTATTCCTTAACTTCACGGCACAAGCTGAGTTCGCGGAGAAGACGGCAGAGGATAAACGAAAAAATTATACAATTTTCCCATTTCACTTTATTTCTTTGTTTCCGCCGCGTCCCCGGCGGTGAACTATTCCTATTTTTCTAATTTTTCCGGATACCCTGTTTGTGTGATTTCCTGGCCGGACAATGCTGACTTACAACCCAAATTTATGAACCAGATGAACCGTGACAAATGTCTCTCCTTCCCCAACGTGAAATTTAACCTCATCCCATTTTGGATGGCGTCTTAT
This sequence comes from Planctomycetota bacterium, assembly GCA_023261465.1. GTDB lineage: Bacteria > Planctomycetota > Brocadiia > Brocadiales > Brocadiaceae > JAHFOW01. The sequence continues at coordinate 10,701 of JAHFOW010000094.1, read as the reverse complement.
TTTTTGAACGTCAAGCCTTGAAAGGAATTGGGGTCAGACCTTGATAGGTTGTCCGAGAAACGACTTTTTCCTGAATTCCCATGGCATAAGTCCTTATAAATCAATATCCGAATTTTTGCAATTTTGCATTCTCGGACAGCCTGTTGATTATAGAATATGAAAGGAAAAACCAAGAATCATAATTCAATATTCTCGCGGACTCCATTATTCTCGGATTTTAGAAAACACCTCATCTCCTGAGATGGCCTTCACGCGTCCGGAATGTAGCTCCGCAAGCCGACGTTTGGCGACATTCACCCATTCTCTTTCAATATTTTATATTATTTGGAAAACTTAATATTTAAACTAAATTAGGTGGAATTTTACGCCTTTCAGGGGATATAGTCAAATACCTTTTCTTGTTATATAATTCACCACGGAGGATGCAAAGAACAGGAGAAAGTTTTAATTTAAGTTGCGAGCCACAGGCGAAGCAAGCCACTGTTTTTTATTATGAGAGAAGGATTGCTTCAGTTAGATTTTTTATCTCATTCTTCCAGACGGAATCTAACAGGGATTGCCACCCTGGATTCAACAGGCATATCTCCTCTCCGTTCGGGTTGGAATCTCCAATGCCTCACTGCTTTTAAAGCCGCCTGATCAAGCAGTTGATAGCCACTACTCTGTTTAACTTCAACCTTAACCGGCATACCTTTCTGATTTATCTCTACCATGAGCATGACCAGTCCTTCCTGATGCATTTCTCTTGCAAGTTGAGGGTATTCTGGAGGTTGGTTCTGGAAATAGCCTGGTTTGCCTATTGTCCTGGTCGTTCCTTGAGAAGGGCGCTGCATGGTCTTGACCGTTTCCTGCTGTTTTTCC
>JAHFOW010000094.1:0-9740 GCA_023261465.1 Planctomycetota bacterium | reverse complement strand
TTCCTGCTGTTTTTCCATTGTGGGTGTAATGGATTTAACTGCATCTACGTCAGGTTGCTGCAGTGTCACAGGTTCTTCGTGCGGCACAATCTTAACCGTTTCCTGCTGTTGTTCTGTTGTAGACGTAATGGATTTAGCTGCATCTATGTCTGGTTGTGGCAAGGCAGTCACCAGATCAACGTCTATGCCCCCGTTGGCGGATTGGACGCTGTTTTGAACAGGTTTAACAAAAGGTCTTCCGCCAACAAAAAACAAAACACCATGAATGAATAAGGCAAGTATAAATCCTTTAGTTATGTCCTGGTTGCCGTGTTTAATCTGGTGGTAATTGAATCTGGACGGTGTCATTTTTGCGAAGGTTCTGCCTGCTTTGTCTGAATAGCAACTTTCGTGATTCCTGCAGACCTTACCTCATCGAGAATCTGAATTGCATTACCAAAATAGGCTTCCTTGTCCCCATTAATAAAAACTCTCACGTCTGGATTTTCTGTCTTTAATTGTTTCAGGCGCTGGGGTAAAAGGTCGGGAGCCAGTTTTGCTTGATTCAGGTATATATCGCCTGCTTTGGTTATGGTAATGGTTATCGCTGCTTCGCGCTCCTGAGCGGCGCCTGTGGCGGCGGAGGGCAAATTCACATTAATGCCCTGATTCCTGACCATCGAAAGAGAAACCATTACAAAAGTCGCCAGGAGAAAAAATATGACGTCAATAAGCGGAATGATCTCTATCCTTGCCTTCCGTCTGGTTGTTGGTAGTGGTATCTTCATAAGCTTTTATCCTGCTTTAAAAGCAAAAGTTCGAGATGCGTGGTGGCATCCTCAATTTCATGCCTGGCTTCTTCAAGACGTGCGTTGAGATAATTAAACGGAATGAGTGCGACCATGGCGGTGAGAAGGCCATAAGCGGTGGCTATTAAGGCCTCGGCAATGCCGCCCGTAATAACCGCAGGGGCCTCAAGCTCCTTACCGCCCAAAAGGCCAAAGGCATGTATCATGCCAATCACCGTACCAAAAAGACCCAGGAGCGGCGCAAGCGTAATAACGGTGTCAAGCACCGGAAGCCCCCGGCTAAAACGCTTGAGTTCTTTATTTGCAGCCTGTAAAAGGGCGTTTGAGAAGGCCTTGTGACGATGGCGAAGACCGTACATAAGAGTGACGGCAACAAAATCATTGCATCCTTCTCCTATCCGCATCGCTTCTTCAATTTTCCCTTTCTCAACTTCGGAAAATATTTTTCCTACCGTTTCCGGACACCTTGATCGTTGTTCGTGGATAAGAAATGAAATCCGCTCTATAACTATGGTCAGGGCTGCCAAAGACGCAACGAGGATAGGCCACATGACAGGCCCTCCCCTTAAGAATAAATGAAACATTTTTACTCCTTTTTAAAATTAGAACCGGAAAGTCAGCGCGGCATGAACCGCAATGGGTTCAACTGATTTAAAGTGAATATCATTGTAACCACCGTTATTCGGGCCAGCGGCCTCGTTTTCCAAACGCGATGGATAATAATAATCAATCTCATGATCCCTGTTGTTGAGGAGATTGAAACCCTCGACACTGAGAGTCCAGTTTTTATTGAAGTTGTAGCCCACTTTCGAACTCAGCAGACTGGTGGATCCGGAGCGGATGTTATTATCTTCCGCAAGAGGACGAGGGCCGAAAAACCGCAACCGTAAGTCACTGAAAAAACCGCGTTCGCCTGGCTGATGGAACGCAATTCCGGTGGCTATAACGCTGTCAACTGCTCCGGGGATGTGCGTACCTTGTACTCCTTCACCAACGACATTTTCACGAAACTCAGCGTGTGAAAATGAAAAATCGGCATCCAGATCGAGCCACTTTGCGGGCGTGTAGTAATTTGTCCACTCGACGCCATAACGTCTACTCGGTGCGCTAGCCTCGGTGCTGCCGGCATCCCCGGAAAATACCAGTTCCGAATCCGTATCAAGCAACCACAACGCCAATGTGCTTTGCAACCCCTTAACGGCAGTCGTGCGTGCGCCGATTTCAGCCCCACTCGTACGCACCAAAGGGGTAGCTGGTTCTACAGGGTCGCCCGTCGTTGGATCGACATGTTGTGTCACGCCGCGGCCATCATTGCTGTGGAAACCGAGTCCGCCGCTCAGGTAATACTCCGTTTTGGCCCAGGGACCAAAGATAAGCGACCCTTTGGGACTGACGATTGCGGCATCTCGTGTGCCGGAGTTGACAGGCAAATTACTATTCACATCGAAATGGTAATAATCCGTGCGCAATCCACAAACCGTGCGGAATTTGTCCGCCCATTGAACCTGATTCTCTACGTAAGGGGAAAGACTCGCCTCCCACACATCATCCGCACGGGTTGTGGCGGAAATCGTTTCACCGTTATAATCAACCTTGTCCGTACGCTTCCGGTCGACGGTTTGGAACAAACCGTTTTTAATCGAATCGCTGCGTATTTGCAGGCCAACGGTGTTTTCCATATCGTGGCTAAAAATTTGGCCGTACCAGGTTTGGCTGGCCTTTACCCCGCCGACTCCCCGCTGGTCTTGTTGTTCTATTTGATCGCCCTGGGGACTATCGAGAAAATACGTGAAATTGGAAAATAAATCAAGGTCGTAGTAGAATCCATAGAGCAATACCTTCGTGGAAGAATCTGCATCGGCACGGTGCCACTCGGCGGAAAGACTGTGGCGTTGCGAGTTGCCACCGTCGCTTGAATCCAGAGAATCGAAAAGGCCAAAGTCAGGAATTTCCTGCAGCGCGCGCTGAGCAATTTGGTCGGTCGCGTTCCAGTTCCCGGCATACGCCATAGCGGTTACGCTACAGCCTGACTCTGCAGTACCCCGGCTATAGCGCAACACACCATTTATCTTCTTGTAATCATCCGGGGTGGTCCATGGGCCGTCTTCATGGAATAATTCAACGGCATAAAGGAGATTTCCGCTCCCGATTTGATTTGTCGAGGCGTACAGGCCGCGCTCATATCCGAAACTGCCGCCTTCTACCCGCGCTATACTTTGCGGAAGAAAATTAACATATTGGATGTCTGCGGCACCGGCAGAAGAAAAATCGCCGAGGTTGGCATAGTAAACCCCTTTGCGGAAATCCACGCGCTCTATCAGTTCGGGGATCGTGAAATTCAAATCACTATAGCCCTGCCCATGCGCATGAGTGGGCAGATTTACCGGAACACCGTCGACCGATGTGGCAAAGTCTGTTCCATGGTCGAGATTAAAACCGCGCAGAAAGAACTGATTCGCCTTGCCTGCGCCACTGTGCTGAGTGACGATAACGCCGGGAACGGTCTCCAGCACTTCACCGGGACGCGACAAGGTGCGCAATTCCAATTCGTCCTTCCCCACCGTACCTTGAGACGCCGCGCCTGCAATGCCGAGCAAACTGTCTGCGCGTCCGTAGACCAACACTTCCGGCAAAAGAGTTGCATCTGTTGCGGGAGACGTGGAATTCGTAGACTCTTGAACGGTGTTTAATGAATTATCGGTATTGTTATTAAGCTCTTCTGGTTGACGAGTAGCATCTCCCCCTACCCTACCTGACGTCGAAGAACCGACTTCCGTTTTATCTGAGTAAACAGGAGCTGCAAATAAAGGGAACAACCCAACAAAATTCATAGGTATTACTAAAATAATTCCCAACATAATACATACATATTTCATTTACATCATTACTTAAAAAACCGCCGAAGTGGTATTACAATAATAAATATCGTGCTACCACTAAAAACAAAAAAAAGAATAAATATCTCTTCAGGTTATTTCCTTCCCCGTTGTAGTCATGGCAAATCCCCCGTGTTTTACCCCTTTTGCAGATTTTAGTTTTCCATACAATTCTTCAATTTCTTTTGGTTTACCTTTCATTACGATTATTTCCAGGCAATTATCCTCATCTAAATGAATATGCTGCGTAGAAAGAATGATATGGTGATAATCATGCTGGATATCGATCAGGAAATTGGTCAATTCCCTTTTGTGATGATTATAAACAAGGGTGATTGAACCGGTGACCTCCTTGCCTTCCAGCCACTCTTTTTTTACCAGCTCGTCACGGATCATATCACGAATGGCCTCAGAGCGGTTGGTGTATTTTTTCCCTTGTATATGCTCGTCAAACCGTTCGAGCAGTTCCTTTTCTAATGAAACCCCAAATCTTACCAAGTTTGACATAGTTTAATATTTAAAAAAAGCCACAAAATCACGAAGACACCAGGAAATTTCTTTAGGGCTTTGTGTCATGGTGGCATGAAATTATAAAGAATTAATAAAATATTACATTTTTCCGAATAATAGCACGAATGCCGATAATGTCAACAAAATTTTGTTTGACAAATATTGTCTCAGGGCATAACCTTAAAGTTGATTGTATATGGAATTTTCAATTTATTTATGCGGGTTTCAGGGTGGCATAAAATCCCCCTTAGAAAAGGGGGTTGGGGGGTTGTAAAATAGCGCCGAAAAACTACAACCCCCTGTCTCCCCCTTTGTTAATGGGGACTGGTTTAAAGTTAATGAGCGTTTAAAAGAATTACGCGCTTCCCTTCGATAAAATCTCATTTATGAAGATACAGGAACTATTTTCAAAATTAAGCGAAACTATTGGCAATGTCGTTGATTGTATAACGCTTATGAATTTCAGAGACGTCAAGTCTCCCGATAGCCAGCATGTCATACAGTCATCGTTAAAAACTGTCTTCAAAAGCGTTGTTATAAACAGATTGTGCGGGAGCGCTGCCTTATTGTTTGCCGCAAGCCTTCTCCTGGTTATTTTAGGCGCAGTGGGTATTCATGCCTTTGCACGATTTCCCATTGGTCTTATTTTCTTTTTTATCGGCAGTCTCATTTTATTATCCTTTATCTTTTTAAAGCGCCTGGTATTCCCCCTACTCACGATAAATAGAGAAAAAATAGCCCTTCTCGTCGAACAGGAGTATCCGTCATTAAATAATGCCGTCATCAACTCCATCCAGTTGACGAGGGAGACTGCCCGTGGGAAACCTTCAAACTATTCTCCGGAAATGATCTCCCTGCTGGTAAAAAATACGGCGGACAAACTCAGGTATCTTGACCTTAACGACGTCGTTGACAAAAGGTTCTCCCGCTTAAGCTATGCGATCCTGATTGTCTCCGTATTTACTTTTGGTATGGTGTGCGCATTCAATCGTTCATTTCTCCACGAAAATTTGCCGCTCTTCCTAAGTTATCTGAGCTATGAAAAAGGTATGAGTGGAAGGGGGGGTATGGCTGGCGGTCCTCTTATTGGAGACATCACGATTACTTACCGATACCCGCTCTATTCGGGTTTGCAATCAAGAACTGTCTATAATACAAATGGTGATATTAAGGCACTAAAGGGGAGTGAGGTGCAGGTAACTGCCATGAGTGACCATATACTGTCGTCCGCCGGGATTATCCTGAACGATTCAACCAGAATTCCTTTCACGCTGGAAAACGGGAAAACCATGAAGGGCGCTTTATCGGCGCTTGAAGGTGGAACATATTTGTTTGAAACGGTAGACCCACAGGGAAGGATTTTTAAGGATACCACGCCTCACACCATTCAACTCGATACAGACCAGTATCCCGAGATAATTATCAATGCCCCGGCAAAGGATATGACGGTGCATGAAAAGGATACGGTAGAGCTTAACTATACGGCAAAAGACGACTTCAGTATAAGCGAAATTGCCCTCATGTTTGAGCAGGGGAATGAAAAAAAGGTCAAGTCGCTTATGACATTGAGTAAAAAACAGAATCAGTATAGCGGGACGTATGGATGGTCGTTAAGCGAGCTGGGTCTCCAGCCGGACGATAAAATTGCGTACCATATAGAAGTAAAGGACAACGACACGATATCAGGTCCGAAGGTAAGCGCATCTAAAACATACTATCTTGAGGTATATAGTTCGAAGAAAAAACACCTGGAATTGATTCAACTTCAAGAGGAACTCCTCCATGAAATGCTCCTGATGTTATCGGATGATTTAACGAAAAGGGCCGATGATGAAAAGTGCACGTCGAAAGATTATCTGGTGATGACCCAGGAGGCTATTTACGGACGTGTTGATGGGATTATCCGCCTGTTTACCGATATACTGGTGGGTATGCAGGAAGATACCATGGCGAATTACAGCATCTATTACTCACTGGAAAACCTGAAAAACAAGTTCCGTGACGTTACCGAAAAGAAGCGGAATGCCGTGAGAAATTTCACCGTAAACATAGCCGATAATAATGTTCCATTTCCCGTCTTAAAAGAATTGCAGAAAGTCCAGGATGAAGAGGTTGTTGAGGTTGAAAATATCATCATATTCCTGAACGAATTGATCCAGAAACAAAAGCTCGATGACGTCCTTGATACAGGGAAAAATCTCATCCAATCCCAGCAAAACATCGAAAAGTTGCTTGAAAAATTGCGTCAGGGCGAGGATTCCCAACTCAACGAGAAGGCGCTTGCCGAACTCAAGCGGGTAGAAGACACCATCCAGCAAATGATGGAGAAGCTTATGAAGATGGCACAGTCTGAGCACATGGATGAATTCTTAAATGCAGATGCCCTGAAAAATATTGAGCAGAACGACATTATGAAGGAGATGAACGCCATGAAGGAAGCCTTCGAAAAAGGCGACATGGACGCGGCCCTCCAGGCGGCGCAGAAACTGCTCAGCGCATTGCAGTCCATGATGAACCAGATGAAGTCTTCTGCGGAAAAGTTTGCCGATTCATCATATAACAACATGCTCAAGGACATGGACAAGTTGATGAATAAAATATCGGAACTGGAAAACCAGGAGAGAGAACTTACGGAAAATACCGAGAAACTGAAAAAGGACGCCCAAAAACGTACCGCCGATTCAACCAACGAGGCTTTTAAGTCGTTCTTTGAAAAACAGGGAGAGCGGGTCGAGGGCATCAAAAAGGATATTTCCGGCGCAAAGGATATACTGGCAAAAAACGAGTTGTTACAAAAATACCTCCAGGTGAATCGTGATTTAAAACGTATATCTGAGCAAGGGGGGCTGCCGGTAGACCGCTTCAGTGAATTGTTTGGCGGCGAGGAAGAACCGGACGCTGCCCCGGTCCGGGAAGATTTCGAAGACATTACTGAAACGGCAAGGAAAAATGCAGAACTGAACAGGGAAATCAACAAAGACCCGATGCAGAGGGACTTGCTTTACATGTCACGGGAACTCCCGCAGGCAGAAGAGACACTCTCTCATCTGGAAGAGATGGTGAAGGGGTGGGATGTAAAAGAGTCTATGAATCTGGCGAAAGAATTATTACGCAACTTAAATCAGTGGAACAATCGTATGCAGCGCTCCCTGGAACAAAAAAGGATGGCTAAAAAAGAAGACGTATCTAAAAAAGACCGTGAAGTGCCGGACAAGGTTGACGATGCTACCCAACTCAATCAACAGATTGTTAAAGACCTCGAGGCCATGATGCAGTTTCTCGAAAGCCAGCAGACGGCCGGTATGACGCAGGAAGAACAGGAAGCCTTGCAGCAATATGCGAAAAAACAACAGGAACTCCAGGAAGAGACCGACAAAACCACGGATATGGCTGACGAACTTTCCCGGCAAAACCCATTTATGGATAGAAAGGCAAACAGGGAACTTGACATGGCGTCAAAGTCTATGGGGGGGGCAAAGCAGAAATTGGAAAAGGGTAATGCGCCTGGCGCTGTTTTAGACGAACGGGAATCACTCTACCGCCTCGCCGAGGCAAAAAAGGGAGTGGGTATGGCAAAAGACCATATTGAGCAGGGGATGAAGGGCGGCGGCATACCCATGCCGATGCCCATGCCGTTCCGTGGGAAGGGCATGGAGGGACAATTTGGCGCTTCTACAGAAAAGGTCGAGATACCTTCCGAAGAGGCGTACAAAGTACCGAAAGAATTCAGACAGGACATTCTTGATGCCTTAAAACAGGGACTGCCTGAAAAATATAAGGATCTGAATAAGGACTATTATCAGAGATTGGTAGATTAAGGGTTTTGATTCACGATTTACGAGAGGGAAATTATGTCTGATATCACAATACCAAAAGCAGACTATCGAAAGCTCTGTAGGAGCGATCTGAGGTATGCCATCTCTGAAGAAATATGAAATTAAATCCGATGAAAAATATGTGTTTAAATGGATAGGATAAACAGGTCTCTTGAAAATCTTTATTGTTGAGATGTTTTTTTCCTGTTCAGTCACAGCATCTTTCATCTTCTACAAAACAGAAGATCAAAGAATGCCGTGTAATTTTATTAACATAGTAGAGGGGTCATGACAATAAAAGGTAAATGTGCTAGCTTATTTGCCATGACAAGACAATGGCGCATAGAATTTGAAGGGGCTTACTATCACATCTTATCACGAGGAAATGAGCGAAGGAATATTTTTCATGACAATGACGACCGTATTTCGTTTCTGGATATCTTGGGAAAAATGTCGGAAAGGTTTGAGGTTGAAGTGTACGCATATATTCTCATGGATAACCATTATCATTTACTCCTCAAAACCAATAAGCCCAATATTTCTCAAAGCATGCAATGGTTTGGAACTACGTACACACGCCGGTATAATATAAAACACCGTCGAATTGGTCACCTTTTTCAAGGACGATTTAAAAACTTTCTTGTTGAAAATGATGAATACCTGATGCAATATAAATGATTTCTTACAATCCGCCAGGATAAGCGATTCAAATAAGCTAAATCGTGATTTATTAATCTATCTTTTATGGAGTACCGGTTGGTATAATAATCAGGAAATCGGTAATTTGTTTGGTATTGGTTATTCTTCCATAAGTCGGCGAGTAACTATTATGAAATCAAAGATATCCGAAGAAGATGAAATGAATAAACGATTAGAACATATTAAATCACTAATCAAGGTGTGACCCTTTGACCCCTTTCTTCCTTTCCTTTTCTTGCTAAAACGGGTGTTTCTGCTGAATTACTTCACAAAGCAAAAGACGGGGGTTTTGATATTTGCTTAGCAGAAGAAGTTAAAAGACTCTCAACTTAGGCTGAACTGTTACGATAAACTTAATCGGGTTGTTGGGTGCGCTTCGATTCACCCAACCTTACGTTAACCATCACCATTTAAGAAAGGAGACACATTATGATGAAACATTGGAATTACATACATAAATACCTACGTAAAACCACATCTTTCTTTGCCCTGGCGTTCTTTTCTCTCTGCCTGATAAATGCCGCCACCTGCCTGTGCAAACAGGCAATGGCAGAGTGGCAGATACTGCCCGTTGACTCCGCAGGGGACGTGGGCTGGTTCACCTCCTTTGCCTTTGACGCATCAGGCAGACCGGCTATATCGTATAGGGATGTAACCAACAGCGACCTTAAGTATGCCCATGACGTAAATGGGGATGGGGACTTCGCTGATGCAGGCGAGATAATCACCGTTGACTCTGTAGGTAGCAAGGGCTGGTACACCTCCCTTGCCTTTGATGCATCGGGCAACCCGGCTATATCGTATTGGGATGTAACCAACTTCGACCTCAAGTATGCCCATGACGCAAACGGGGATGGGGACTTCGCTGATGCAGGCGAGATAATCACCGTTGACTCCGCAGGGGACGTGGGCTTGTACACCTCCCTTGCCTTTGATGCATCGGGCAACCCGGCTATATCGTATCTTGATGAAGGACTCGGCAACCTCAAGTATGCCCATGACGCGAATGGGGATGGGGACTTCGCTGATGCAGGCGAGATAATCACCGTTGA
>JAHFOW010000093.1 GCA_023261465.1 Planctomycetota bacterium | reverse complement strand
GAATTTCAATCAAGTATGTTTTCCCCTCTAAAAAGAGGGGATTTAGGGGTGTGTTTGATGCGGGCAAATTCTTCTATCCTACACAGAATATTAAAACCCAATTTTATTGAAGTATTTTCAAAATACTAAACGATTACTCTTATTTTAGTTCTCATTATGCCAATCTGGAAATAATCTGGTAGGCGTCTTCTGGATTTAATTTGGGGACTTTGAGTAACTGAAGATTTTCTCTCACATGATTTACGTTTTTCATCCCGACAAGCGCAGTTGTTACACCGGTGAGTGAGCGAACAACCTGCGTAGCACGGCGTGCAGGGCTGTCGCCCAGATTTTCGAGTTCATGAAATGAGAATAGCTTGCTGTTCTTCAATGCTTGTGTCTGTAATAATGTTGCGCTGGACATAACAAAAAGACCCATTTTCTGTGCAGCATCAAGGAGACTAACCCGCTCGTTGTTGAGTTCATGGTTTTGCTTCGTTGCAGCCTCCGGCATATAAATGTTTATGGGTAGCTGGATAATACGAAAATGGTGTTGCAACCCGGCAGATGTTGCTTCTGCCGCCTTTAGCACACGTTTCAAAGAAAGCCTGCAAGGATCGGAAATATCTGCCCGATACCCATCCCATGTTGCCGTGCCATACATGCGGATACGCCCGACTTTTACAAATCCTTCCAGTACCTCAAATGCCTGAGATAGTCTGTTGTAGCATTCTTCCTGTGATACTTCAGATAATTGTGTTTCCGGATTGTGGATATAATAGATGTCGACATATTCTAATCCTAAATTTTGGAGACTCATCAACACGCATTCATGGATAAACTCTGGTTTTAAGGAGTGGCACCCTTCAACAATGTCTGATTCATTGAGGATATTTGTCCTTAAAAATTTATCCCGGACATATTCAACGGGTTCTTTTCCCGTTTCAATATCGATAGGAATGAATCCACCTTTGGTAGCTATAATGAGCTTTTTCCGGATGTCTGGTTGTTTTTCCAACAGACTTCGTACGGCACGTCCTACAATACGTTCACTCTTCATGTGCCGATAGTTTATCGCGGTGTCGATAACATTACATCCCAACCGGACGGCCTCGATAATTGCGTCATAATAAAGTGCGTCTGTCTTATCATCCTCTTTGCCAAGGTATGTTCCAATGCCAATTGAAGAAGCATGATTGAGTATTTGAAGATTTGGATTTTGATATTTGTTCATATTTGTTATAAGTATTTAAAAAAGGAACAGCCCCCCGATTCCAATACGTGTTAAGTTAAGAATCTATAATTACCAGCAACCCCGTGTTCGGATTAACTCCGCTTTGTCCCCCGCTGGTTGGGGTTCGGGGGTGGACAGAACTTCTCCAATTATGTCTACTATCCATTCTCTCCATTTACTCATCACCGTTTATACTCTGCAACACTTCATCTTCTGGCTAGCGCCCGAAGAGTAATTGTATGTCGTGTTGGTCTTCAAATTTCCACCCCCTGCCCCCGCCAGCGGGGGACAATTTGTTTGTATCGCCAGCAGAGGACTGTCGCTATACATACCCACAAGATTTTAAGCTGTTGTAATTATCAAAAAGGCACGGACAAACTCCGTTTGTCCATGCCACCCCAAAAAACGCTTAACTTAACACGCATGCCTGATTCCCCCATTATTTTATTAACGGGAATTAATTGGACACAGGAAATTTTGTAATGGTTTAGTATTTTGATACGAATTTTATGGTCATTCTCACCGCGCAAATTGCAAATACGATAATGCACTTTAGTTTATGCAAAAGATTTTAATGCGGCAGATATACTATTTTTATCGATGATGACCTCGATATACCATCCGTCTTTGAACATGCCTGCATTTAATATCACCGTTTCGCCAATCATGTCCTTGTTTCTCGATTCGTGAATATGGCCGGTAATACAAACATGGGGTTTGTATTGTGCAATAAAGTCCCTGACAACGCTGCTCCCCACATGGACGCCGCTTCGTATGATGTCTGTTGATGTGTCTTTCGGGGGCGTGTGACAGACCATAATCTTCCACTTCGCATCCTTAACCTTTTTATATCCGTTGACAAGATATTTTTCGATATCTGCTTCGCTTATTTCTGACGGTGTATGAAAAGGCGTTGGACTCGAACAACCGCAACCAAATATGCCAACGTCTCCAAACAGATATCCATTTCCATGCAGGTTGATGCCTTCATGGGTTAAATAGGTGTCCACATCTGCCTTGTCCATATTTCCATATTGGGCAAGCATATTTTTATTATATCTTTTTACATCTTCTACGACTATTTGTGCTTTGTTTTTTCCACCGTAATTTGTTAAGTCTCCTGAGAGTATAATTAAATCGGCGTTTTCAAGCGCCGTTTTGATCTTTGCAAGATTATGGGTGTCTTCATGTATATCGCCAAAAGAAATAATCTTCATCATGCCTCCTGTAGTATAATCTCTCAATGTTCTGTATACCGTTCTACGATACGGGTTTCGTTACCGACAGACGTTGCCGCTTAATTAAGCTTACCGATTTTGTTTTCAACAGCTTTTAATATTTTACCTTCGTGTGCAAGTTTATACATGGTATTTATATCATCAGCTACTATGCGGTCCTGTTCCATGTGAGAAATATGTTTCCTGATAAGGTTATACGCCTCCATAGTTCCGGCACCAGCCTTAAGATTCGTAAACAGGTCCATAGCCTGGGCGGCACAGAGCAATTCTATAGAAATTACATGTTCTGCATTCTTTAATATTTCACGACACTTCCGTGAAGCTATAGTGCCCATACTCACGTGATCTTCCTTATTTGCTGATGTTGGAATGGAATCTACGCTTGCAGGATGGGCAAGCACCTTGTTTTCAGAGACAAGTGATGCTGCTGTATACTGGGCAATCATGAATCCCGAATTGAGCCCGGCATCTCTGATGAGGAATGCCGGAAGTCCGCTCAATTGTGGATTTACCAATCGCTCTATACGCCGCTCTGAGATATTGGCAATTTCAGAAAGTGCAATGGCAAGGAAATCCATTGCAAGCGCAACCGGCTGGCCATGGAAATTTCCTCCAGAAACAATCTGATTCGATTCAGAAAAAATCAGAGGATTATCTGTCGCTGAGTTCATCTCTATTTCGATTACCCTCTGTGCATAATGGAGCGCATCAAGAGAAGCCCCATGCACCTGAGGACTGCACCGAATGGAGTAAGCATCCTGCACACGGGAGCAATCCTTGTGAGATGATACGATTTCACTATTTTGCGTAATGCGTCTCAGATTATCAGCGCTGATAATCTGACCCGGATGCGGTCGCACATCATGTATCTTTTTGTCCAACTCAATATTTGATGCGAGTAAAACCTCCAGACTCATGCCAGCGGCTATGTCGGCAGTTTTAAGGAGATTTAATGCGCTATATACCGTCAAGGCGCCGATTCCTGTCATGACCTGAGTGCCGTTGATCAGCGCCAATCCTTCCCCCGCGTCGAGATCGACGAAAGGTATTCCTGCCTCTTTCATTGCATGGTCGCCGTTCATAATTTTGCCCTTATAGATTGCCTGTCCATAACCGATTAATACAAGCGACATGTGGGCAAGAGGAGCAAGGTCGCCGCTTGCGCCAACTGAACCTTTTTCAGGCATGAGCGGATATACGCCTTTATTGAACATTTCAACGAGCGTCTTCAAAGTTTCCGGCTTGATACCGGCATTTCCCTTTGCAAGGTCATTAATTCTGAGGATGAGTATTGCCTTTGTAGTCTCTTCATCCAGGTAATTTCCAACGCCTGCAGCGTGGCTCATCAGGATATTCTTCTGGAGTTGTTTTGTCTGGTCCTTTGAAATGACAACTTCACTCAGGGCGCCGAATCCCGTGGTAATGCCATAGATGACGTGCTTGCTTTGTAATGCGTTCTCTATAGTCTGACGCGCCCGAACAACATTTACTTCCGCCGTTTCGCTCAACATTACCTTTTTACCGTCTCGAACGGCGCGAATTAACTCTTCAAGAGTGAGGCTTTGACCATCGAGTATAATGTATTCCATAAGAATATTTTTGATTTCCGAATTACGATTTCAGATTTTAAAGACAAATTCCAGACTCTCAAGAGTCGGAAATGGCAGAGCGGGTGGTTTATCCCCCGACTGCCTGTGCGTGTCCGCACGCAAATAGGCCCAAATACCGACCACAAGGCATTGGCGCTACAATTTTTGTTTTACTGCCTCTATTACCTCATCAATGGTTATATATACCTTTGAATAATATAGTTTTGGTCTTTCAATAAGTATTGTGTCTATGCTTTCTTTCATTGCGGCTGATAGCTTTTCAAGTACGCCGCCGGTATTACCACTCTCCTTTGTTACCATCGTATTAATTTTATATTGCCGGAACATTGCACGATTTAAATCCTCAGAAAACGGGCCGTGCATGGCAATGATGTGCGTGGGCGGAATGCCCACATCAAGACAGAGCTTTATATGTTCAGGCACAGGCAGGATGCGCACATACAATTCTTTCTCATCCCTGAGCATGATAAATTTTGATACACTCGATATGCCTGTAGTGAGAAATATTATTTTTCCCAGCGTTTTTGCCTTGTCTACTGCTTCTGAAATATTCCTGACTTTATGGATCGTTGGATGGTCTGATATTGTTGTCCCTTGCCTTTCAAATCGTATGTACCGTGCATTGGTGTTCGAGCAGGCATCCATTGCATTGCGGGAGACTTCCACGGCATAGGGATGGGTAGCGTCTACAACCGTGTCTATGCCACGTTCTTTTATTAATTGAATAAATCCACTTGTATCTAAGCGCCCCTGAAGGCAAATGGCTTCTAAGCCTATTTGTTCAAACATCTTCTTGCCGTATTCAGTGGCAACTGTCGTCAGAAGTTTAAATCCTTCTTCATGGAGTTTTCGAACAATCTCTTTGCCTTCCTCAGTGCCTGATAAAACAAGGATCATAATGAGTGAGATATAAAAGTCTAAATTTATAACTTAACGCAACAAGCCGCAACCAAATCCCCCTTAATAAAGGGGGTGAAGGGGATTGTTTAAAAAACCGGCATAAAAAAGAAATTTTTACACAGTAATACTATATAACTATAGAAAATGTAATGTATAATATATAAAATAAAACGTCTGGTCAATCTCAAAAACAGCACCGTTCCATTATGATAAAATCTTTTCAATAAATTATATGCGCATTATAAAATCACCACTTTTCTATTATGTCGGTATATCAATATTTCTTTTTTTAAAACTACAGTGGCGTTATGTCTTCAAATTTCTTTTCAGGAAGCCGGATGCGAAAAGGATAAACCATAAACCTGATCACAACAATGTCTATAAAGAAGCACATAAGACCCTGGTTTCCATTGTTCGGGGCGACGATGTTTATACCATGCTCAGAGAAGGTATAGAACTGGTGGGTGGATTGGAAAAACTTGACGTTAAGGGCAAGTCCGTACTCATAAAACCAAATATCGTTAATCGCTATCCAAGTCCTGCCAACACCAGTCCGATTATTATAAAGAACCTTATAAGAATCCTCCACGAATCCGGCGTTTCAAAGGTCCTGGTGGGTGACATGTCTGCAATATTTGTTCTGCCCACAAAGAGGAATGCCATAAAGTCAGGCGTATGGGAAGTAATTAAGGATGAAGATATGGAATTTATTGCCTTTGAAAATTGCGGCTGGGTAGAGGTGGATATACCTCAGGGGAGATTTGTTAAAAAGGCCATTGTTTCTGAGATTATATTTAATGTTGACAGGATTATTAATGTTCCCGTTATTAAAACCCATAGTTATGCGCATTATACCATTTCGTTGAAGAATTTTATCGGCGCCATCCATCCCCAACAGAGACCATACTTTATTGCCCCTGAATACTGGGATGAGATCGTTGCCGAATTAAACATGGCCTATACGCCGCATCTCAATATCCTTGATGGCACAAAGATTTTTACAATGAAAGGCCCGACACGTGGTGTCGTAGCTGAACCAAATCTCATTGTTGTTACCGGCGACAGGATTGCAGCCGATGTCGTGGGATTAAGCGTTATCAATGCTTTTGGAGGAGACGTGGGTGTGTGGGAACAGCGACAGGTCAAAAGGGCCGTGGAATTAAACCTGGGCATAAGGAGTTATTCGGAACTTAAAATTGTATCAAAATGTCTGGATACCAAAGCGGATTTTGAAGAGATTATACAAAAGATTCACTATCATCTGAGTAATTAAGAATCAAATGCTGACAACTGACATATTAATCGTGGGTGGTGGAATCATCGGCCTTTCTATTGCCCGTGAGTTTCATACAAGACACAAGGATTTACGTATTACCGTGTTAGAAAAGGAACGTTCCCTGGCCTGCCACGCAAGTGGAAGAAATAGTGGGGTACTCCATGCCGGATTTTATTATACGCCCGATAGTTTAAAGGCGAGGTTTACCGCCGAAGGGAACAGACTTCTCACTGAATATTGCATAAAACACCATCTCTCTATAAACAGATGCGGAAAGGTTGTTGTTGCGCGGGATGAAAATGAAACGAGAGGACTCTGTGAATTAGAAAGAAGGGGAATTGCGAATGGGATAGACCTGGAAATAGTTGATGAAAAGAGATTAGCAGAACTTGAGCCGAGTGCAAAAACCTTTGATAAGGCATTGTATTCGCCGACGACCGCTGTTGTAAATCCAAAAGAGGTTGTTGAACATATTGCTTCAGTTTTACAGGAAAAGATACAAATTCTGCTGGATGAAGGGTTCGTGAAAATGGCGGACACCTTTACCGTAAGCACCACAAAACAAAAAATAAGATTTAAACATCTCATTAATACAGCCGGTTTGTATGCGGATAACATTGCGCATCAATTTGGAGTTGGTCTTAAATATACCCTTATCCCTTTTAAAGGTACTTACCTGGAATATAAGGACAGCGATTTTATTCATAAACATATATATCCTGTTCCAAACTTAAAAAATCCATTTCTTGGCGTCCATTTTACAAAGGCCGTTGATGGGAAAGTAAAGATAGGCCCGACGGCAATTCCAGCCTTCTGGCGGGAAAATTATAAGGGCATTTCGCATTTAAGGATACAAGAATTCTTTGGGATTATACTCAATGAGGTTAAACTATTTTTCTCCAACGCAGGTAATTTTAGAGATTTAGCCCTTGAGGAAATGAGGAAATACTCAAGAAAATATTTTATACAACAAGCCGCATATTTGGTGAAAAAGTTAGATAGAGAACAATTTGGCAACCATTTAACTACGGGTATCAGGGCGCAACTTCTTGACAGAAAAACGATGGAACTGGTCATGGATTTTGTGGTTGAACAGGGAGAAAATTCCACGCATGTCTTAAATGCAGTGTCTCCCGCATTTACCTCTGCCTTTTCATTCAGTAAATTTGTTGTTGATGAAGTAGAGAAAAGAATGGAAATATAATCCTGGTAAGTTCATTGCAAGGGAATTTTCACCTGAAAATCTATTTTCATATTCCCGTGTTACCGTTAGGTCTCGGAGTTTCATTTTACTTAGGCGGGTTTCCTGTTTGGACGCAGATAAACACAGATAATGAGACTTATATCTGCGTCTATCTGCGTAATGTGTGTTCCATCGTTAAAATTTAAAAATACTGCTTAATACCCCAGAATGCGGAACTCTTGCGGAATGCCTCGTCAAGGTCAATTTCGACCATTACACCCCAATCGTATTCGGGGATCCAGCACCACGTTCCTAATACCGGAACACCCCGATAATCCAGATAACCCGTGTCGTCATATCCTTCGGTTCCGCTCAGACATTCGATGATTCCCTTCGTCAACCTTCCCGTCTTGGGGTTAATGCCCTTGAGTTCCAGGGCTGTTCTGTTTTTAATCATTTCCTTCCTTTTCAGATCTATGATAAATCGTGATTCTGTAATAAATATACCTTCCGAATCAATGAGGTACGTCTCGCCGCTTTCTCCGACCTCCGTGCCCTGCATGAGTTTGTTCAGTTCCATTGTGTCTACGCGAAGAACAAGCACGCCAGCGAGGTTCCCGCCATTATCCTGTATCGTTGCAGACACAAACAGGGTGGGTACATTGCGCTCGTTTTTGCCAGACTCGTTTACAATAGGCGTCGTGGACGGTCTTACATTACCCACAAAAACACCTTGTTTTTTTGCCTCTACAAAGTAGTCCTCCCCTGCTACATTCATACCTACCAGGTTCTTTTCTGTTGACAATCTGATAACTCCGCTTGTGTCGCAGATAAATATACCCTTGTATCCGTATTCATCCCTGATAAATTCAAGGTAGTTAAGCGCATGGACAAATTCATCGACTGATACCACGCCTTTTGCATAATTATTTGTTTGAGGTTTAAGCGCAATTGCACGAGCATTATTTTTGTGTCCCTCAATGCACATCTTTACCAGACCTACCTGACGGTGCATAAGACCACGTAAATTTTTAAGGGTCGTTTCCTGGAAAAATTTACGAACCTCGTGGCACGCCTCGTCAATATTTATTTCTGCAATAAGTCCCCAGTTTAGGTAGGGTAGCCATGTCCAATAACCAATAACGCTAACACCCCGATAGTCAAGATAACCCGTGTCATTATATCCGTCAGAGCCTTTGAGGCATTGTTGAACTGCCAGAGTAAGATTTCCTGTCTTGGGGTTTGTCACTTTCAGTTCTAAAGACGTCCTCTTTTTAATAACTCCACTTTCCTTGAGACTGCGGGCAAACCGTGATTCAGTGAGCATGTACCCATCCTTATTGATTAAATAGATCTCTCCTGTCTCCGTTGCCTTCATGGGTAATATTAATTTTATGAGTTCGCTGACATCGAGCCTGAAAGTCAGGACGCCCAATACATCCGATTTTTCGTTGGTAACGGGGGTGGATACAAACATCGTGGGTAATCCCAGTTCAGGGCTGCCTGCCTCGTTTTCGATGGGTATGGTCGAAGGCATGATATCAGAAAAAACAGTTTTACCCCTGAGCGCTTCCTGGAAGTATGGGGTGGCGGCAATGTCCTTTCCAATATTGTTTTTATCCGTTGAAACAATAACCGTGCCAGTGGGATTTGCTATAAAAACTTCCTTATAGTGATAGATGTTTTTCATGAAGGTGAGGTATTCAAGCGGTCTGGTAAAGTCCGGTTCCTGTTGGTCACGAATTACTTCTGGGCGGTAGGCAGGCAGGTTGTGAGCGGTAACCCGCACATCTTTTTTCCTGGCGTCAATCCAATTGGTGACAGTCTCCGCTTGTTTCCGGGTGATACCCTGCAAATCCCTTATAATACCTTCCCTGATGATGCTCAGTGTGTCAGCTTGTACTATTTGTGAATAGCCAGTGAGTAATACGTAAAGTGAGATGAGTACTGCTATAGTTGATTTGGTTATTTTAACCACGTCTTTTCCTCCATAATGAACAGGGTTGTGGGATTACGCAAAGCTAATAATAAAAGATGAATAACAACACCCATTGGTAGATTGTCTCAATATTGCCGTCATATCCTTTCATGAGAAGTTATAGTATTACTGTGTAAAACTTTTTTTGTAAGTTTTTCACACCGCACTTCACCTCCTTTATTAAGGGGTACACTCTGAAAACCCCTTAGACTTTATCGTGAATGCCTAACCGAGCGAAAAGGAAAACTTAGGGATTTATTCCCTTTGCTGAAGCGATTAGGTTGCGGCGTAGCTATATTAAAAATTATTATACAATAGTTTTTAAAAATATTCAAAATTAATAAATTGTCAAGTATATGAAACCGGTGTTGACGCAAAACGCCATAATCATCCACAGACGAGATAATATATTTTATTTCCTTATCGGATTCAAAATGAGAAGTCAAACCTTATTGATGAGACCGATTTGAAACATACGGCAGCCATGACCTATGAACATCTTAAAACAAACGATAAACTTCTTAAAAACAGAGACGATGGAAAGATTAATGATACATATTATGGTAAAGATTTAGTAGAACTCAAAAATTGGTATCAATGTCAATAATACAGCTCCTGCTATACATTATTTTCTTTATTTTAATCGGCATTTCCGGCTATATTCATTGTTCTGAAGTAAAAAGGCGGCACCTTCAGAGATCCATGCCATTCGGCAGTACTGCCAATTGCAACGATGTCATTAAATACGTCAAAGACATTCCCTGCAATCATACAGTCCTTTACCCTGCCTACTATTTCTCCATTCTCAATCAGATAGCCGAGGTCTATATTCACGGAAAATTCACCCGCCAGGATATTGCTCTGTCCACCGCCAAGCACCTGATCTACCAATACGCCATATTTGACGTTCTTAATCATGGATTCATACGGCATGTTGCCAGATTCAACGGTAACATTCGAATTGCCCGGCGAAGGCTGTGAAGAAAAACCACGATTCCCATTACCGGTAGATTGTGTTTTCAACATCCCTGCTGTTTGTAAATCAAATAGATAATTTTTCAAGACGCCTTTTTCGAACAAGGGAGTACGCCGGGCAGAAACACCCTCTCCATCCCACGGATAGCTGGAATCGGCCAGGTCAATTGTTGAGTCATCATAGATCGTGATTCGTTCATCCATGATCTTTTCTCCCAGTTTATTGGTGAGAGGTGACACGCCCTTTTGTACAAGTTTTCCATTACAACCCATTTCAAAGGTTGCAAGCAGGTCACCCATGGCCTTTGCCGTAACAACCACAGGGTACGACCCCGTTTTCAGTTTTAGTTCTTTCCCTGCGAGTTTCAAACCCCAGAGCGCCTTATCAACATGTTTATTGAGATTTGTCACAAGCTGCTTTGCGCCTTCCCCCTCGCTGATGGAAAGAAAGCTCTGCTCTTTAATCTGCAATATGTCAATACCGATACCAAACGATGTAGATGCAACGGAGATATCGAGACCCTTCGAGTTCATAAGCCGCCGCATACCTTGTCCTTTCCCAATGCCCACACTACATTCATAACTGGAATTTACGGATAATGCCTTCTCTATTGCTTCCTTTCCCATATCCACGCATTTGTGGATTGG